>NZ_JBIAFG010000005.1:0-147228 GCF_042869175.1 Micromonospora sp. NPDC007208
GCGGGTTGGGTAAACGCCCTCGCGCCGGCGGGGGTTTGGGTTGCCGGGGCGTTGGGGGTGCTTTCCCGCTAACCCGTGGTTTTTTTACCCCGCGGGGGGGCCCCCCGGCGGCCCCCCGCCGTCGTGCAAGAATCTCGCCGAGGTGAGGCGACATCGACGGCCTACTCTTGACGACGCTGTTGCCCCTGGTCGGCTTCGTAGCCCTGACCGCGGGCAACGCGTTCTTCGTCGCGGCCGAGTTCGCCCTGGTCACGGTCGACCGGGCGGAGATCGACCGGCGGGCCGCCGCGGGCGACCAGGCCGCCCTGACGGTACGCACAGCGTTGCGCGAACTCTCCTTCCAGCTCTCCGGGGCACAGCTCGGCATCACCATCACCGCGCTGCTCACCGGCTACCTGGCCGAGCCGGCCCTGGCTCGGCTCTTCACCCCGCTGCTGCGCCCACTGGCCGGAGACAGCACCGAGCGGCTCACCCCGTTCATCGCGTTGGCCCTGGCCACGCTGATCTCCATGCTCTTCGGCGAGTTGGTGCCGAAGAACGCGGCGCTGGCCCGGCCCATGCCGGCGGCGCTGGCCACGGCCGGCCCGATGCACACCTTCTCCCGGACGTTCGGCTGGGTGATCCGAGGGTTGAACGGCTCGGCGAACCGACTGGTCCGGGCGCTCGGCGTGGAGCCGCAGGAGGAGTTGGCCAGCGCCCGCTCACCGGAGGAGCTGGGCCTGCTGGCGGGCATCTCGGCGCGGGCCGGTGCCCTGCCCACGGACACCGCGATGCTGCTGCGTCGCACCATCCGCTTCGGCGACAAGCGGGCCGCGGAGGCGATGACCCCCAGGGTGGACGTGGTCGCGCTGCGCGCCACCGCCACCGTGGCCGAGCTGCTGGAGGAGTCGCGGCGGACCGGGCGAACCCGGTTCCCCGTGTACGAGGAGACCCTGGATCTGGTGACCGGTGTGGCCGGCGTGCCCGACGCGCTGGGCGTGCCGCTGGCCGACCGCGCGTCGACCCGGGTCGCCTCGGTGGCCCGCGAGCCGGTGTACGTGCCGGAGAGCCTGAACCTGGACGGCGTCCTGGCCGCGCTGAAGGCGGCCGGGGCCGACCTGGCCATCGTGGTCGACGAGTACGGCGGCACGGACGGCGTGGTGACCGTGGAGGACCTCGTCGAGGAGTTGGTCGGTGAGATCGCCGACGAGTTCGACCCGGCGAGCGTGGACGACGACGGGTCGGCCGAGCTGACCGTGCCGGGCGGTGAGCGCACCGTGCTGGTCGACGGTGTGCTCCGCTCCGACGAGTTGGCCGAGCAGACCGGCTTCCGGCTGCCCGAGGGGCCGTACGAGACGTTGGCCGGGTTCCTGATGGCCCAGCTCGGGCACATCCCGCTCGCTGGCGAGACGGTCGAGGCGGACGACTGGGAGTTCACAGTGGTCGAGGTGGAGCGGCACCGGATCGAGCAGGTCCGGGTGTTGCGCCCGGCGGATCCGGACGACGATGACTGAGCTGTTGGTGACCGTGCTGTTGCTGCTCGGCAACGGGTTCTTCGTGGGCAGCGAGTTCGCGCTCATCGCGTCCCGCCGGACGGTGATCGAGCCGCTGGCCGCCGGGTCGAAACGCGCCCGCTGGGCGTTGTCGGCGATGAACCAGATCCCGTTGATGATCGCTGGCGCGCAGCTCGGCATCACGGTCTGCTCGTTGGGTCTGGGCGCGATCGCCGAGCCGGCGCTGGCGCACCTGCTGGAGCCGCCGTTCCACGCGGCCGGACTGCCGGAGCGGGCGGTGCACCCGGTCGCGTTCGTGCTGGCGCTGGGTGTGGTGGTCTTTCTGCACACGGTCGTCGGGGAAATGGTGCCGAAGAACATCACGCTGGCCGGTCCGGAGGTCTCTGCACTCTGGCTCGGCCCGGCGATGTTGGCGTTCTGCGTGGCCACCAAACCGTTGTTGCTCGCGATGAAATGGGCGGCCCGGCGGGTGCTCGCGTTCTGGCGGATCGAGGCGTCCGAGGCGGTGAAGACCGTCTTCACCGCCGAGGAGTTGGCCGGATTGGTCTCCCAGGCACGGACCGAGGGGCTGCTCGACGCGGAGCAGCACGCGCGGATCACCGGCGCGCTGGCCCTGCACGCGCGTACGGCGGCGGACGCGCTGCAACCGTGGTCGACGGTGGTGACGGTGGCCGAGGACGTCTCGCCGGCGTCGTTGGAGGTGCTGGCGACCCGGACCGGCCGGTCCCGGTTCCCGGTGGTGCAACGGTCGACCCGTCGCGTGCTCGGCTTCGTGCACGTCAAGGACGTGCTCGGGTACGCCGGACAGGGTCGCCGGTCCCCGGTGCCGGCCGACGTCTACCGGCCGCTGGCGGTGGTGCCGCCGGAGCGTACGTTGGCCGACCTGCTGCTGGCGATGCGCCGCGAGCGACGGCACATGGTGCTGGTCAGCGACGGGCGCCGGCCGCTCGGTGTGGTCACTCTCGACGATGTATTGACCGCAATCGTTGGTTGATGGACCAATACCCTTGGTGTGCAAGCGGTTGCACGACAGTGATGGTTACCGCGCTCGCCTTGATTACCGCCCCGAGCTTCCCTAATGTGGGGCACCGACCGCTGTGGGTCGTCTGCCTCGGCCCTTCCCTCACGCGAGGCGCCCGGCGGTCGGTTGCAAAGGAGTCGGTGCCGGTGGCAACCATGCCCCCTCATCGTCACGACCTGAATGCGTCTGCTCGCTCTGGTGGCCTGCGCCGCGCCGCGCACCGGGTGCTGATCCTGGTCGCCGCGGCGGCGGTCGGCGCCGGTCTGCTGACCGCGCCGGCACATGCCGCGCCCACGGTCGACGAGATCGAGGCGCAGATCGACAAGAAGTGGGAGCAGTTGGAGCCCACCATCGAGCAGTACAACAAGGTCCGGGCGCAGCTGAAGGTCAACCGACAGAAGTCGGCGAACCTCCAGAAGAAGATCGAGCCGCTGGCGCTACAGAGCGAGCTGGCGCTCAACCGGGTCGGCGACCTCGCCTCCCGCTACTACATCTCGGGCCCGTCGCACGACATCGGCGCGCTGCTGGTCAGCGCCAAGCCGGACACGCTCACCGAGCAGCTCACCATCCTCGACCGGCTCGCTTCGCAGGAGCGCAAGGAGGTCGAGGGTGTGCTGGCCGTCCGGGCCAAGTACGACGGCGAGAAGCAGAAGCTGGACGCGCTGATCGTCACCCAGACCCGGCAGCAGAACGAGCTGGCGGCGAAGAAGAAGCAGATCGACGGCGAGATCAAGCAGCTCGAGGCGTCGATGCCGAAGACCACGGTGGTGACCGCGGCCTGCCCGACCATCAACGGAGTGGTCAGCGCGGCGGCCCGCACCGCGATCAGGACCGCCTGCGGCAAGGTCGGCAAGCCGTACGTCTGGGGTGCCACCGGCCCGAACTCGTTCGACTGCTCGGGGCTGACCCAGTACGCCTACAAGGCGGCCGGGATCTACCTCACCCACCACACGGGTGACCAGTGGAACGAGGGCAAGGCCGTCTCGCGGGCCGACGCCCGCCCCGGCGACCTGGTCTTCTTCTTCTCCGGCCTGAGTCACGTCGGGCTGTATCTGGGCAACAACCAGATGGTGCACGCGCCACGTGCCGGCAAGCCGGTGCAGGTGTCCAGCATCACCACCATGCCGATCGCCGGTTTCCGCAGACCCGGCTGATCCACCTCGCGCAACACGACGGCCCCCGGTCACCGACCGGGGGCCGTCGTGGTTCTCAGCGGGGCGCGCCCACCGGGGACGGCAACAGCTGCACGTCGGCGAGGTCGACGTACATGATCCGGTGGCCGAACTGGATCTGCGCGTAGCGGTTCTTGCCGCGAATCACCGTCCAGTCGCCGGGCGAGGAGCCGTCGAACGTACTGGCCCGGTAGTACTCGCCGGCCAGCACCGCGCCGACGGCGTACCGCTGACCGGCGGCCAGGGTGTACTGCAGCGGCGAGATCGCCTGGTAGGGCACGCCCTCCGGGTACGCCGCCTGCTCCGGGTAGGCCCGTCCGTAGACCGGAATGGTGGTCCGTCCGGGCTTCGGCGTGGCCACGACGCCGACGGTCCAACTTGCGGTCGGCGCGGACGTCGGGTTGTGGAACCAGGCCCGCTGGCCGAGGTACCAGATGGCCGTCCAGTCACCCTGCCGCCCGGCCAGCGCGTACGTCTGCCCGGCGGATGCCCGGGCCCCGTGGTCCGACACGGTCATCGTGTTCGGGGTGCCGTCCGGACGGAGCGCGATGTCGTTGACCAGCGGCGCGTCCGCGGACGGTGCGCTGCGCAGCACCACCGCCGAGGAGCCGCGTGGCGCGCAGGGCACGCCCGCGGTGACACAGCCGGTGAACGCCGGCCGGTTGGTGGCGTAGTCCGGGTCGATCCGGACCAGCCCGGTGGCCGGGGTGCCGGTGTCCAGTCGAGGCGCGTGCAGCAGGTCGAAGTAGTGCGTCCAGTCCCAGTACGGGCCCGGATCCCAGTGCATTCCCCGCACGGTCGAGGCGATGGTGCCGGGCACGTTGTCGTGGCCGATGATGTGCTGGCGGTCCAGTGGGATGCCCAGCCGCAGCGCCAGGTGCCGCACCAGCTTCGCCGAGGTGCGGTACATCGCCTCGGTGTACCAGGTGCCCTGCGCCGCGAAGCCCTCGTGCTCCAGACCGATCGACTTCGCGTTGACGTACCAGTTACCGGCGTGCCAGCCGACGTCCTTGGTCTTCACGTGCTGGGCGATGTGCCCGTCGACCGAGCGCAGCGAGTAGTGCCAGCTCACGTAGGTCGGATCCTGGACGAGTTGCAGGGTCGTCGCCCAACTCGCCTCGGTGTCGTGGATGACGATGTACTCGATCTTCTGCCGGGCGGGGCGGTCGGAGAGGTCGTGGTTGCCGTAGTCCCCGTCGCCGAACGCCTCGTAGGGCGCCGGGATCCACTCGCAGGAGATGGTGCTGGGGCACTCCACCCCGTCCGGGCGGGCCAGCCGGCGCAGGCCCAGCCGGTCCAACCAGGAACGCTCGGGCCGCACCGCGCTGGCCGGCAGGGTGACCCGCTGGCCGTCGTCGGTCACCCGCGACGCGCCCGCGCCGACGGTGGTGAAGACCTCGTCGGCGAAGGCCGCCGCGGCGTCGGCGCTGTCCGCGCCCGAGTAGCGGGCCACCGCGCCGTACCAGGCCGCCGGGTCGGTGTCCGCGCCCACCGGCGCGCCCAGATCTCTCTGGTACGCGCTCAGCAGCGCGGCCCCACCCCGGATGTTGAGGCCCGCGTCGGTGCGCAGTGCCTCGGGGGTGGCGCCGGTCAGCGAGGCGGCGGCGTCCACGGTCTGCAACGCGGCGGTGGACGGCGCGGGGGCCTCGACCGGCCGGGGCGCGGGCACCCGGGCGGGACGGGAGTCGTCGCCGCGTGGGTCCTCGGCACCGGCGTCGTGGTGACCGCCCCCGGGGAGGGCGGCCACGTGCCGGGCGTCGGTCAGGTGCATCGGGCCGTAGCCGCCACTGGTGCTCGGTGTGCCGGCGTTGGTGTCCCAGCGCGACTCCAGGTAGGAGACGCCGAGCAGCACCACGGTCGGTACGCCGTACTCGGTGGCCGCGGCGGCGTACTGCTGCTGGCGGTCGGTGGTGGGTGCGGCGGCGGCCGGGCCGACGGAGAGTGGCACCGTGGTCGCGGCGGCGACCACGGTGGCGGCGAGCAGTGCGCGCCAGCCGGTCGACAGGGTTGGATGGTGCATCGAACCCCCTAGATTCTCTCGGAGTGAGGTCAGGTCACCATCGCGCCGCCCGGGAGGTCACGTCAATACCTTTCCATCTATCGAAGCGCGCGGAAAGAATTCTTCACACACGGTCCGTGGCCTCTTCCAATCGGTACGGAGTGTCACGGCCGCACGGGTTGCGGATCGGTAACAAGCGTCTCTACTCTGGTCATTCGTCGGCCCGACAGCAGCTCCGCCCAGCCCGGGCGGTAACGGACCGACACCGCCGAGTCGTTTCCGAGCGAACCGGGGACCCAGGTCCCTCGGGGTGAATCCGCAACCACTGCGGTAGGGCGCCGACTTCCCGCCCGAACCCGTCAGCTAACCCGGTAGGCGGTCAGGAAGAAGGAGTACGGAACCCCGGTGGCACTCCATGCCCCGCGGCCGTCGTCCGAGCGGTCGGCATCAGCCGGCCCGGCGTCGATCGTGCCGCGCCCACGCTGGTCCCGCTTCACCACCGCACTCGCCGCGTTGGCCAGCATCGCCGTCGTCCTGACCGGCAGTGCCACGGCGGCCCACGCCGACCCGTCCGTCGCCGAGATCGAGCGCCAGATCGACGCCGACTGGAACAAACTCGAACCGATCATCGAACGGCACAACGCCACCCGCACCGACCTCGCGGCGAAGCGCAGGCAGGCCGACGCGCTGGCCGCCCGGATCACTCCGCTGGAGCGCCAGGTCGACGCCGCGATGGACAAGGTCAGCGCCCTGGCCGTACGCGCCTACAAGGGCGAGAACGTCTCGACCGTCAACGCGGTGCTGGGCAGCAGGTCGCCCAGCGAGGTGGTCGGCCAACTGGAGATGCTCGACCGCTTCGCGCACAACCAGCAGAAGGACGTACGCCAGGTGGCCGACCTGCGCGACCAGCTGGCCGCGCAGAAGGCGCCGCTGGACGAGATGGTGGCCCAGCTGACCCGCACCGAAGCTCAGCTGGCGGCGAAGAAGAAGCAGATCAACGAGGAGATCGACCGCCTGCAGAAGCTGCGCCTCAAGGTGTACGGCAACGGTGGCGGCGGTCCGCTGCGCCCGGCGCCCTGCCCGGGCAGCTACCCCGGCGGCGCCGCGGGCACCGCGGTCAAGTTCGCCTGCGCCCAGATCGGCAAGCCCTACGTCTGGGGTGCCGAGGGTCCGAACTCGTACGACTGCTCCGGGCTCATGCTGGCCGCCTGGGCGAAGGCCGGCGTGTCGCTGCCGCACAACGCCGCCGCGCAGAGCCGCGTCACGAAGAACGTCAGCAGGGGCGACCTGCGCCCCGGCGACCTGGTCTTCTACTACAGCGACATCCACCACGTCGGCATGTACGTCGGCGGCGGCTGGGTGGTGCACGCCTCGCAGGCCGGTCAACCGGTCAAGATGAAGAAGGTCGACGACGGCCCGATCCACAGCTACGGCCGCCCAGGCTGACCCCGGGTGACCGAAGGGCCCGTCGCGATTCGTCGCGGCGGGCCCTCGTCGTTCTGTTTCTAGCGGATCGGCCTCAGCGGGTCGGCCTCAGCGGGTCGGCCTCAGCGGGTCGGCCAGGTGCGCCAGTGCTGCCAGGCGCGGCTTGGCGTCGGCCCCCGCTGGCCCTGGTAGCGCGAGCCGTAGACCACCGAGCCGTACGGGTGCTCGGCCGGCGAGGAGAGCCGGAAGATGCAGAGCTGCCCGATCTTCATGCCCGGCCAGAGCGTGATCGGCAGGTTCGCCACGTTCGAGAGCTCCAGCGTCACGTGGCCGGAGAAGCCCGGGTCGATGAAGCCGGCGGTGGAGTGCGTGAGCAGCCCGAGCCGGCCCAGGGAGCTCTTGCCCTCCAGCCGACCGGCGAGCTGGTCACCCAGCGAGATGACCTCCAGCGTCGAGGCGAGCACGAACTCCCCCGGGTGCAGCACGAACGGCTCGCCGTCGGGGACCTCGACCACCGACGTCAGGTCGTCCTGCTGCATGGCGGGGTCGATGTGGGTGTAGAGGTGGTTGTTGAAGACCCGGAACAGCCGGTCGAGTCGGACGTCGATGCTGGACGGTTGGACCAGGGTCGGCTCGAACGGCTCCAGGCCCAGCGTGCCAGCCTTGATCTCGGAGACCAGGTCGCGGTCGGAGAGCAGCATCGGACCACCATAGCCGCGCTGCCAAAAGTGGCCGGATTCGGTGCCGGTGACCAGCGCGTCGAGGTCGCTGCTCGTACATTTGTTCGATAGAATGCCCGCATGGCTTCCTGGTCCGAATTCGCCGCCGACGAGCCCCGACTCGCCGACGGGATCCGCGTTCTCCTCCAGCAGTACGGGCCGGGCTTCGGCTATCTGGCCACGGTCCGTGCCGACGGCGGGCCCCGCGTCCATCCGGTCTCCCCGGTCATCAGCGCGGAGGGGCTGTTCTGCTTCATCATCGACTCGCCCAAGCGCCGCGACCTCGAACGTGACGGCCGTTACGCGCTGCACTCGTTCCCCGCCGAGGAGAGCGACGACGAGGCGTACGTGGCGGGGCGCGCCCGTCCGGTGACCGATCCGGTCCGGGTGGCGCAGTTGGCGCAGAGCGCCCGGGCCGAGCCGCAGGTCGACTGGAGGCTCTTCGAGTTCACCGTCGACGTGGCGATGCTCACCCGCCGTGAGCAGCACATCGCTGGCATTCCGGGCCTCGCGCCGGGCCGGCCGGCCGTTCGGGTGTGGCTCGACCCAAACTCCCCGTCGGCGGCGGCCGCGCCCTTCGCCGTCCCGCAGGCGCGCCCGACCCGCCTCAGCCGTGACGTCCAGTGCACGGCCGCCTGACCACGACCGAAAGATCATCGGTGCCGGCCCCGTCGTGACGGGGCCGGCACCGATGCGCATGCCTGCCACACCCGCCACACCTGCCGGGCCGCCACTCCCGCATGATCCACTCGACTTCAGGGAAACTGCGCTATCCCGGCGCTCCGGATGCCCCGACTTTCAGGAAACCGAGTGGATCACCCCGGCCGACCCGGGCGACACGGTCCCCGGACACCTGCGGTCACCGGGGGTGCCTGGGTGCACGGGCTCGACGACTCAGGTACAGTGGTGCCGCTTGCGGGTGTAGTTCAATGGCAGAACATCAGCTTCCCAAGCTGACAGTGCGGGTTCGATTCCCGTCACCCGCTCCACCGCGAGGCCCCAACTCAGGACAGGTTCCCTGGCTGGGGGCCTCGATCGTTCCTACCGCTTCTTGCGCTGGCCGTGCCCGTTACGTGCCCGATCCTCGCCGCGATCATCCGCGACGGCACCGAAGACAACGTGGGAGACTGACACGAGCGGCTTTTCTTCGCAGACGACTATTGGCGCGAAGAACCTTCATCGTCTACGTAGTGATCCGCGGTAGTAGTAAGTGGAGCGCCCCTGGTGATGTACGCCTTCTCCGTCAGGCCCGGTCCGGGCGTCAGGGGCCGACCGCCGTCGAGGCAGGGCACCTGGATCCCCTTGAGTACCGCGATGAACTGCGGGTTGTCCGGAAGTGAGCACGATCTTATTCGTCGTCAATGGACGACTGCCCCCAACCTTACATGGCAGCGGGCCCAAAGCAAAGCCTTGCATGTCTCAATAGATGAGTTATAGTCATCGGTGCCTATAACTGATTGGGGAGGCTGTATTGAAGCTCAAGCCTTTGGCGCGGATTGTGCTTTCGTCGGCAATTGTAGTGGCCGCCACAACCGCAACTGTCGGAAGCCCTGCGGCTGCCAGTCGTTCACAGTGCAACTTAAATCATCTTGGGAAGCTCTGCCTCTGGACCGGTACAAATTACACCGGTAGTTTCTACGCCGATTCACTCGGTAAATACTGTACAACGGATGGTAGTGCTACGCACAGGTCTGCCGAAAACATGAATAATTGGGTCGTCGTCTTGTATAGCGGCGCGTCGTGCACTGGTACGGCCGTAACGTTGACTGCGGGGCAAGAGCGGAGCAACCTCGGCATTTCAGCCAGGAGTTGGCGGGCTGTGTGACGGCGGCTCGAGCGACTAGAGAAGAAGCGCCAGAACTTTAGCAATAAGCTACGTGTTCCTGCGTCGGCTTGTACTTGTAAGATCGGTGCGTAGAAGCGCCACTTGCCGACGACGGTAGGGCGGGCATGGCTAGTGTGATCAGTGAATTTCTGCAGCTCAACGATCGCCAAGGCGAGGCATGCCCGCCCTACTTCAATCGATTCGAGGTCGCGCAGATAGGTGAGGTGTCATGGTCGTCGGGTGGGGTGTATGGCCCACCGTTAGAGGGCCCATGCCTGCCGAATGTGGGCCGGCGGCGGCTAGGTGCCGCGTTCTGGCTCAGCGTCCTGAGCGAGCTCAAGAACCGTGGCGTCGGCGACGCGTGTACGGTGGTCTGCGACGGGCTCAAAGTGGGCTGCCATGGGTTTTCCGAACAGGCCGACCAAGTAGAATTGGTTGATCTGGGAAGGGAAACAGGTGCCAAGCGCAAAGAGAACCTTCTCCCCGCAGTTCCGGGAAGAAGCAGTGAAGATGGTTATCGAAGCCGGCACCCCGGTCATCGACTCGCCGAGCCGAACGACGTGGTGGCGGCGGCGCCTGACCCGCAGGGCCATTGCGTAAAACCGGTGACGTTACGTGACTGCGTCGATGAGTTGGGTTGATCGGCGGTTGGCGGTTCTGGTGGCGGGCGATGTTGATTGCGCCTCTGAGGCGGTGGTAGCCGATCGCGGTGTTACGCAGGGTGGCGAACACGGCGGGGCCGTTGCGGGTTCTCGCGCGGTGGGCGTCCTCGCGGAACGTCACATCGCGGACGTGGTGTAGGCCGTTCTCGATGAGCCACTCGTCTCGGGCGAACGCGCCCAGGTCGACCGGCTGGGCCAGGATGGCGGGCAGGCTCATGGTGTAGTAGGCGGTCTCCCGGCTGGTCTTGTCCTTGATTGTGCGGGTCCGGGTGATCCGCACCGCTTGCTGCGCGTGCGGGAACGCGAGGCCACCATCGGCGCGCACGTCAACGCTTTTGACGGTGCGGTTTCCTTGCGGCCGTGGCCAACCTCGCGCTGCTGGTCACCGGCTGGGACCTCATGCCACGGCAACGCTTTGAGCTGCGCGTACAGGGTCGGCTGGTTAGCCTTCGCCGTGACCATGAGGTCCCCACCCCGGGCGGCGACGGCGCGGGCGTGCCCGGTCTGCGCGTGGAGAGCATCCGCGACGATCACCACGCCGTGCTCTGGTTGATCTGTGAGCTGAGCGCGTCAATGATTCGCTCGTCACGCTCGTGGGCGGCGTGTTGGTAGATCATCGCGGCCCGGGTCGAGGCGTGGCCCATGCGAGCCATCAGGCCGGTCAGGCTTGCCCCGGTCCGCGATGCCAGGGTGTTGCCAGTGTGCCGCGGGTCGTGGAAGTCGAAATCGGCGGACCGGCCGCAGCCACGTAGTCACGCCACTTGCAGGCGGTCTGGAAGTTGGAGCGGGGCAGGACTGCACCCTTCGCGCCGTTGAAGACGAGCGCGTCCTGGTCCTCGTCGACGAAGCCGTCCAGGTGTGCGCGGCCGATCACCTCGTGAATGGTGACGGCCCGGGTGCCGACGGAGCCGCCCGCCTGGGTAGCTCTACCCCGGCTTGGCCGGTCCTAATTTGAGGACTGTTAGTTCCTTGGTTTATATCTTATCATTCTTCCTCTTTCCTCTTGTTGGCGCGGGTTACATGTTCACCCGTTTGTTTATGGCCGACTTGACCTTGATTGCGAATTGGTTAGTTCTGGCGGGGGCCCTTATCCTCTTCGTAATTGGCGGCTGGACGCTGGTTCAAAGCCTCTCCCGCGCGCGCAGTAGCGAGGGAGGATCAGGGTGGCCGGCTGAGTGGTGACCGGCAACACGAACCGCAGGACACCCTGCGGCTTAGGTTTCAGCCCCAGCCACACCGACTCGTATCCGCTCCGAGCCCGATACAGCGGTCAGTACAAGGCAGCGAGGGGCGGTCGCAGAGGGGTGCCGCGTCGCCCGCAGGTACACGACCGGCACGCGGCCCGGCAATTGCTTGCAACTCAATCCGATTCCCAAGCTGACAGGGCGGGTTCGATTCCCCTCACCCGCTCCACCATGAAGGCACAGGCCAGACATGTTTCCGACCTGAGCCTTCATCCGTTCCGATCACTTCTTGCGCTTGTCGTGCCCGCTACGACCCTGACTCTTCCTGATCGGCGAGCTGGGTGCGTGGCTCTCTGCTCTGGCTCGCCGGCGTGCTGGTGTGGAAAGCGGGGTGCTCCCGTCGCCCGTCGCCCGCTCCCCGATCGAGGCCCTGGCCAGGACGCTGCGACTGCCGTACCAGCCGGAGCAGGTGGTGTGGTGCCTAGCGGGAATTCGCAGACGGTGCGCCAAGGGCTGATGTCCGGTGTTCCGGCGATGAGCCTGACTCTGTCGATGGCCGCGTTGATCGGCAGGTGCGTGGAGATGGTTTCTGCGGCGTGGCTCAGCGTGGGCTTGGCGGCGTCGTGACCGATGGTCAGGTGCGGCACCACATCGCTGTGCGCCCCGGCATAGGGGGCGCCTCGGGAAACTGCTGCCACACGGCCGAAGTGAGCTCCCGGAACGGGCGAGATGGCTGCGGAGCAAGCCAGACGACCGTGTCACCAAACCACCCGACGTCCGTCAGTGCGACGTCGAACCGCGGGGTCCCGGCAATGGTCTCGCGCAGTACGGCCAAGACCTGCTCATCGATCTGCTGCGGAGACAGGAACGCGTAGAGGACGGTCACGTGCGCTGGCACCCCCACCCGGCGGCCCGGTCGAGCGATGCCCGGAACGGGCCCACCGCCTCCTCGGCCTCGGGTATCGGCACGATGAGCGCCGTGTGTGTCGGTTCCATCCCGACAGCTTTCAGCCACGGTCGGTGCCGGTCCACTGAATTCGCCATCCGCCAGGCGGCCCGCACCCACCAGAGACCAGGCAGCAGGAGGCGTGGTGTGTAAGCGCCCGTTCTCAGTCCCGGGACCGCATTCGGGCAGCGAGGATGGACGGCCGCTCGGTGAGGCGGGCGTAGGCGTCCTCGTTGACCTCGCGGAGTTCGGCGCGCGGCCGTGGCTCGACGAGCTTCTCCAGTAGGAAGCCGGCGTCCAGGAGTTTGCCGAGGAATGTTTCCAGCGTCATCCGCTGGAAGTGAAGGGCACCCGGCCCGTGCGGCAGATCGACCCAGGAGTCGTCGTAGTAGGAGCCGCCGAAGTGTCGCCAGTCAGCCGTCGGATGGGTGGTCGAGATGACGAGCCAGCCGGCGGGACGGAGCACCCGATGCATCTCGGCGAGCAACTGCCGCCGGTTTGTCAGATGGTTTATGACCAGCGCGCAGATCACCCCGTCGAAGGACGCGTCAGCGGCAAAGTCCAACGGCCGCTCCAGGTCATGCAGGCGCAACTGTGCCTGAGCGGCACGTGCGTGTGCATGGCGGAGCACCGTGGCGCTTGCGTCGATGCCGGTCACTCGGGCGCCCCGCGCCAACAGTTCGGCCGCATAGTGACCGGCACCGCAGCCGATATCGAGGATGTCCGTACTGGTGATATCGCCAGTGAGCGCCAACATCGCACGTCGATCGGTTTACGCGTTGTAGGGGCTGACGTCGGCGTTCTGTGCGAAGAACTCGCCGAGTTCGTCGTGGTACCTGGTCTCGGTCTGCATCCGAGCACGATCCCGACCGCTGAGGGCATCCGCAAGCGTGTTCGCGCGACGGCGCGCTTCCGAGCGGCCTCTACCGGTAGTCGGCGAAGATTCGGCGTTCCACGCCGTCGACGGTTACCGGGCCGCCGTGGGGAAGGATCCACTGCGGTCTGGTGTGGCCGAGCGGGACGCCGACGCAGACGACTGCCTCCGGGTTGTAGCGGGTCACCACGTCGACGACCGTGTCGCGTTGCTGCTCGCGTAGCCGCGCCCGATCCGCGGCCGCGGGTCGGCGGGTGTGGTCGGAGACCGGCGGACGGGCGACCAGGACCGCGTCGACGGCGCTGAGGAGACCGCGTTCACCCAGTGATCGGACGATCCAGCCGACCTCACGGGCGGGGAGAAGCTCCTCCGACGTCTCGATGAGCAGCACACCACCCCGCAGCACCTCCGGGGGGAACGGGAAGCGTCCCGCCGTCAGGATCCACTGGATGACCTCCAGGCAGCCACCCCAGGTGGGACCGGTGACTGTGCGGGGCGGCCCGTACCAGCTCCACGGCTCCGTTGGCTCGCGCTCTCCGAAGGACTTCAACGCCTGCGGATCTGCCCAGTCGATCCCGACATCCTCGGACTCACCCGGATCGGTGATCTCCAGGCGCTCCCCGGTGAGTAACGCCGCTCGCAGCGACCGGACGTGGATGTCGTCGACGGCGGGCCCGGGGCCAAGGTGCACCTGGGAGGACCCGCCGTAGAAGCTGGCGATGCCGAGGCCCCACAGCCAGTGGTGCAGGTTGGTGTTGTCGCTGGTGCCGAGGAACGGCTTCGGATCGGCTCGGGCAAGGTCGGCGTCCAGGTGGGGGATGACGGTGATCTGGTCCTCGCCTCCGACGACGGCGAGTATGCCGCGTACCTGGGGATCCGCGAAAGCGGCGTTGATGTCTGCCGCCCGTGCTGCCGCGCTCGCACCCACCTGGCGGGTGGTGGGGTATTCGACCGGTACGAGGCCGGTCAGGTCGGCGAGCCGTCGCATGGCCTGCTCGTGGATTCCGGGGTAGGCACCGGCCGCGGCGAAGGACGGCGAGAGAACCGCGAGGCGGTCCCCCGGGCGCGCCTTGCGAGGACGAACAAGCTCATGCTCCATGTCGAGATCCAACAGGTGCGCCAGCCCGTACGCATCTCATTTCGGGGCAGGTTCCAGGAGCACCACGGGGATCGGCGGAGCGGGCATCGGCGACACGGATGCTTCTCACGTTCATGGCAAGATCTGCCAGGTGCAGGTCGGGATGCTTGGTCCATTCGAGGTTCGCACTGACGACGGCACCTCCATCGACGTGCCGGGTGCGCGGCTGCGCGGGCTCTTGACCGCTCTCGCACTCAACCCGGGTCACGTGGTCTCGAAGGGGACCCTCGTCGACTGGATCTGGGGCGAACACCCGCCCACTGACGCGGCGAACGCCCTGCACCGCCTGGTTTCCCGGCTGCGGAAGGCGCTGCCGGAGGGTGCGATCGAGGGGCAGACGGACGGCTACCGGTTGGCTGTCGAACCCGACGTCGTCGACGCCGTACGGTTCGAACGCCTCGTCGGCCAGGCTCGCGAGGACGAGGGCCCGCAGCGGGTACGGCGGCTGCGCGAGGCGCTCGACCTGTGGCGCGGTGCGGCGATGCAGGACGTCGGCTTGGTTGACAGCACGGCGCTCGACGCGGCGGTCACCCGACTCGACAGGCTGCGTCTGAGCGCCCTGGAGGATCGCTTCGACGTGGAGATCAACCTCGGCCACGGTCCGGAGTTGGTCGCGGAGCTGACCGACCTGGTGGCCGAGCACCCGGTGCGGGAACGGCTGGTTCTCGCGCTGATGCGGGTCCTGGCCGCGAGCGGCCGGGACAACGAGGCGCTGCTCGTGTATCAGCGCACGAGCGAAGCCCTGGCCGACGCGCTGGGCGTCGACCCCTCGCCGGAACTGTCGGCGTTGCACGTCGCGCTCCTGCGGGGCGAGGTGCGACGGCGCGAGGAGAACCGGAAGACCAACCTCCGGGCCGAGTTGAGCAGCTTCATCGGCAAGGACGAGACGGTTGCCAAGGTCGGCGCGCTCGTCGCCGAACACCGGCTCACGACCCTGATCGGGCCGGGTGGTTCCGGGAAGACCCGGCTGGCCACGGAAACGGCGCGCAGGATGCTCGACGACCTGCCGGACGGCGCCTGGTTGGTCGAGTTCGCCGCCATCGGCGCGGACGGTGACGTGGTGCAGGCGACGCTCGCAGGGCTCGGACTCCGGGACGCTCTGCTCGGCGAGGCACCGAGCATGGAGTTGGTCGAACGGCTCGTCGCCGCGATCCGCGACCGGGAGGCGTTGCTGGTCCTGGACAACTGCGAGCACGTGATCGAGTCGGCGGCGGTGCTCGCTGACCGGCTGCTCGGGGAGTGTCGACGGCTGCGGATCCTCGCGACGAGCAGGGAACCGCTCGGCATCACCGGTGAGGCGCTCTGGCCGGTCGCGCCACTGGGCCTGCCGGCCGTCGACGCCGACCCCAGCGAGATCGAAACGTCGCCGGCCGTCCGGTTGTTGCGGGATCGAGCGGGCGCGGTGCGGAGGGATCTGGCGGTCGACGCCCCCACGTTGGCGACGATGGCGCGGATCTGTCGAGCGCTGGACGGGATGCCGCTGGCGATCGAGCTGGCCGCTGCCAGGTTGCGCACCATGTCCATCGACCAGCTCGCCAGGCGGCTCGACGATCGGTTCCGCCTGCTGACCGGCGGCAGCCGTACCGCGTTGCCCCGGCACCGGACGCTGCGCGCGGTGGTCGACTGGAGTTGGGAGCTGCTGACCGACGCCGAACGGGCGGTCCTGCGCCGGCTCTCGGTGTTTTCCGGCGGGGTGAGCCTGGAAGCGGCCGAACGGGTCTGCGCCGGCGACGAGGTCGAGCAGGACGATGTGCTCGAGTTGGTCACCGCGCTGGCCGAGAAGTCGCTGTTGGTCGCCGAGGGCGACGAGGCACCGCGCTACCGGATGCTTTTTTGGCACGATCAAGGAGTACGCCGCGCACCGCCTCGTCGAGGCGGGAGAATCGGACCTGGCGCGCCACGCGCATCTGACGTACTTCACCGAACTGACCGCGACCGCGGAGCCGCAGCTTCGCCGCGCGGACCAGGTGAGATGGCTCGCCACTCTCGAAGTCGAGCACGACAACATCGGTTCGGCGATGCGCGGTGCCCTCGCGGCCGGCGAGGCGGACGCGGTCATGCGGTTGGCCGCGAGCGCCGGCTGGTACTGGTGGCTCGGTGGCCACCGAACCGAGGGCATGGAACTGATCACGGCCGCCACCGAGACGCCTGGTGAGGTCAGCGACGAGATCCGGGCCACGGTGTACGCGCTCGTCGTGCTCTTCGTGAACTCGGGACCGGGCGACGAACACCAGGCCGCGGAGTGGATCCACAAGGCGTACGAGTTGAGCCAGCGCAGTCACGGCAGCCACCCGGGGATGGCGCTCGTCGTCCCGCTGGAGCGTATGTTGCGAGCCCCGGACGCGATCCTGTCCGCATGGGAACCACTGCTGGACGACGAGGATCCCTGGGTACGCGCGCTGGCCCGGTTGCAACTCGGCAAGATGCGGATCATCCTCGGCCAGGACGGCCGGGAGGTGGACGCGCATCTCCGGGCGGCGCTCGCCGAGTTCCGGGCACTCGGTGAACGGTTCGGGATCTCCTTCGCCCTGACCGAGCTGGCGGAGCTGATCGCCGTACGCGGTGAGTTCGCCGGTGCGTGCGAGCACTACGAAGAGGCGATCGCGGTCGTCACCGAGGTCGGCACCGTCGAGGACATCATCCGGATGCGATCCCGGCAGGCTCAGCTGTACTGGTTGCTTGGCGACGTTGAGTCCAGCGCGGCTGCGTTGGCCGAGGCGCGGCGATGTGCGACGCGGGTCACGTGGCCGAGTGCGTTGGCCATGCTGGCCCTGTCGCAGGCGGAACTCGCTCGCTGGCGCGGTGATGCCGAGGAGGTAGCCCGGCAGATCGGTGTCGCGACGACCCTGTTGCGCGACGAAGCGAAGCAGGCGCACATCCGCGCGATCACACACGACCTGCTCGGTTACGTGGCGAACGATCTCGGTGAGGCGCGCGAACACCATTCCCTGGCCATTGGGGCGGCCGCCGAGTCGGGGCACGCACCCTCGATCGCGCGGGTCCTCGTCGGAGTCGCGGACCTGGCGCTGCGCCGCGAGCAGTATGCGCAGGCCGCGCGGCTGCTCGCCGCGAGCGCGGCGGTGCGAGGGCGGCGGGATCACTCCCAGCCGGACGTGGCCCGAGTCGAGGGGGAAGTACGGCGCCGCCTCGGCGAAGTGAACTTCGCAGAGGCGGCGCGGGAAGGCAGTCGGACGGACTGGAATCGGTTGGTCGCGGTCACGCTCGCTTCGTGAACGTGGAACGCGCCCACAGGTAGCCGACGAGAGCGATGCCGACGCACCAGACGAGGGCGGGGATCACGTCACCGCTGGACGGCGTTCCGTTGAGGAACCCGCGCAGGGTTTCGATGATCGGCGTGAAGGGCTGGTATTCCGCGAACTCCCGCAGCCCGGGGCCCATCTTGTCCGCCGGCACGATCGCGCTGCTGAAGAACGGCAGCATGACCAGCGGTACGGAGGCCAGCCCCGCCGTTTCCGGAGACTTCGCCGAAAGCCCCAGTGCGACCGTGAGCCAGCCGGCAGCGAAGCCGAGCAGCACGATGATGCCGATCGCACCGAGCCAGCCGAGGAGGCTCGCCGACGGGCTGAATCCGAGCAGGAGGGCCACCCCGACGAGGGCCGCGATGGCGACCAGGTTGGTCAGCACGCTGGCGACAACGTGACCGGTCAGCACCGCACCGCGGGAGACGTGCATGACTTTGAACCGGTTGATGATGCCCTTGGTCATGTCGGAGTTCACCGCGGTCGCGGTGGCCCCCAGGCCGTAGCAGACCGCCAACAGCATCAGCCCGGGAGTCGCGTAGTCGATGTAGTCGACGCCGACGCTGAAGGCGTCGCCGAACATGTACACGAACATCAACATGATCACGATTGGCATCAGCACCGCGTTGAACACGGAGGTCGGGTTCCGGGCGATGTGCTTGAAGTTGCGACGCAGCATGACGATCGAGTGGGACTTGGTGCTCATTTCGCGGAAACCTCCTGGGTGCGGCTGCCCGTCAGGGCGAGGAAAACGTCGTCGAGATCCGGCGTCTGCACGGAGAACCCTTCGGCGCTGATGGCGTACTCGTCGAGCCGGTCCAGCAGGGCCCGCAGCGAGGCCGTGCCGCCATCGCTGGGGACCCGCAGGGCGAGTGCCTCGTCGTCCCGCGTGGAGTCGTTGAGCACCAGGGCGGCCGCGTCGAGTTCGGCGACGGTGGTGAACCGGAGCCGGACGTGGGTGCCGGGGATCTGGCGCTTCAGCTCGTCGGGTGTGCCCTGGGCGACCAGCCGCCCCTGGTCGAGTACGGCGATCCGGTCGGCGAGTTGATCAGCCTCCTCCAGGTACTGGGTGGTGAGGAAGATCGTCACGCCGTCGGCCACCAGATCGCGGATGATCGACCACATCGTGCGGCGGCTACGTGGGTCCAGGCCCGTCGTCGGCTCGTCGAGGAAGATGATCCGAGGGTCGCCGACGAGCGTCATCGCCAGATCCAGCTTGCGGCGCATACCACCGGAATAGGTCGACACCGGCTTCTGTGCCGACTCCACCAGATCGAACCGCTCCAGCAACTCCGTGACGACCCGCCGGCCGTCCTTGCCGGGCACCTGGCTGAGATCGACCATCAGCTGCAGGTTCTCTCGGCCGGTCAGCAGCTCGTCCACCGCCGCGAACTGACCCGTGACACCGATCGCCGCGCGTACCGCCTTGGCCTCGGTGGCAGCGTCGTGCCCTGCGATGCGTACGGTCCCACCGTCGGCCTTCACCAACGTGGTCAGCACGTTCACCGTCGTCGTCTTGCCCGCCCCGTTGGGACCGAGCAGGGAGAAGATCGTGCCCGCAGGGACATCCAGATCGATGCCGTCGAGCACGACCTTGTCCTTGTAGGCCTTCCGCAGCCCGGAGACTGCAATCGCTGAACTCGTCATGCAACCACCATCGGCGGCGGGACTGTCACCCCCCTGACACGGCCCTGACACGGCCACTGACACCGCGTTTCTCCTTGTCGCGCCCCCGTGGTAGTTCCTGCTGAACCTCGACACCGGCTAGGGTCCGGCTTGGAGGTGGTCCGTGTTCACCGAAGCCTTTCCGATCGTGACGACACCTGACCTGCCACGACTGATCGCGTTCTACCGGGACGTGGTCGGCTTCGAGCTGACCTACCGGTTCCCGGACCAGGGTGCCCCGGAGTTCGTCGCCCTCCGACTGGGCAGCAGCGAGCTCGGCCTGGCCGCCAACCCGGAGGCTGGCGAACCGGCCGACTCGCACCGCTGGGAGTTGTGCGTCTACGCCGACGACTGCGACGCAGCCGTGGGCGCGCTGCGCACGGGTGGAGCGACGGTCACCGAGGAGCCGGTCGACCAGCCCTGGGGTGAACGCTCCGCGCGGGTCACGGACCCCGACGGCAACCGGTTGCTGGTGCTGGCCCGGCTCTAGACGTCCGTGCCGGGGAGGGCTCGGTCATCGTCGCCAGAACAGGAGATGGGTGACTCCGCTGGGGCTGGGCACCGACTCGAGGTGGAAGCGGTCGAGCAGTTCGGTGTGGCTGTCCCACAAACGCTCGCCCCGGTGAAGGTCGACGGGCGCGACGGCGATGTGCATCGTGTCGACCAGATCGGCCTCGATGAACTCGCGGATGGTGGCGACCCCACCACCGAGGCGTACGTCCCGACCGTCGGCTGCCTGCTTCGCCTCGGCCAGTGCCTCGGCCGGGCTGACATCGCGGAAGTGGAACGTGGTGTCGGACAGGCTGAACGACGGGCGCACGTGGTGGGTGAGCACGAAGACGGGCGTGTGGAAGGGCGGATTGTCTCCCCACCATCCCTGCCACTCGTGGTCCTCCCAGGGGCCACGCTGCGGGCCGAACTTGTTGCGACCCATGATCTCCGCGCCGATGTTGCACTCGGCGTCGCGGGTCAGGTAGTCGTCCAGGCCACGAGTGCCACCCGGTTCGGTGCGATACACGAAGCTGGCGGTGGCGGCGCGCCAGGAGAAGAGCGGGGTGGGGTCCGCGTGACCGAAGGGCCGCTCCAGGCTCTGCCCCTCTCCGGTGCCGAACCCGTCGCGCGAAACGATGAAGCACTGCACCCGTAGTAGTTGCGGCACGGTGTCTCCTACCTCCTTCGATGGACCGAATTTTCAGTCATCTACTCGGGCGACACCCTCTCCGGGTGCCGCTCGCCGAGGGGTCGGAGCCGAATGCGCTGCCCCTACCGGGAAGCAGTGTGACGCGTGTCACCTGCCGGCTCGGTCAGCTGCCACGTTCCGGCGTGTTCCGGGTCGCGTGACCAGCGCATCCGGGGTTTCTCCTCCGGGCGGGGGCTCCAGTCCCGGTGGGGCGCGAGGGCCACCCGCCAGGCGATCACCGTGAAGACGTAGATGCCCGGGCCGACCAGCCAGAGCAGGGCGTCGCGTCGCCGGTAGGAGGCGTACGGCGCGAGCCAGGCGGTCGCCGCCATCGGCACCGCGACCGCACTCAGGTCGGCCAGCGGCCCGCGGCCCAACCGGGCCTCGACCAACTCGCGGAGGATGAGCGACGGGACGACCACCCCGACCAGCAACGCCACCGTGCGGATCATGCGGACCCGGCGCGTCCGGCGATCCGGGGACGCGCGAACAGCGGCTGCTTCGGTGGGCATCCCCGGAGGGTACGGGCTGGCCGCAGCCGTGGATCTAGGGCTTCCGGTCGGCGATCGCGGCCTCGATCCGCAAGCCGAGACCGGTCAGGATGAGGAACGCGGCCAGGATGTGCGGCCTCAGCCACTCGGCGCCGGACGGCATGCTGAGCAGCGAGATCGCGAACCCCGCCACCAGTGCCAGGGTGCCAAACGCTCGTACCGTGTCGGACCGTTGTGCCCGTATCTCCACAGCGGAACGGTAGCCAAGTTCGGACGGCGACGGTGTCCCGGACGCTGGCCCTAACCGGCCGGTCGCCTGCCCCACGAGGTGCCGGACGGTGCGTAGCCGTGGCGGCGGTAGAAGCGCACGGCGCTGGCGCGATGCTAGGGCGCGGGTGTCCGGCCCGGCTAGGGTGGCGATCATGCGCATTGGCATCGTGATCCTGCCGGACCAGCGGTGGACGGAGTCGCAGCGTCGCTGGCGGCAGGTCGACGAGTGGGGCTTCGACCACGCCTGGACGTACGACCACCTGGGTTGGCGCGACCTCGTCGACGGCCCGTGGTTCGACTCGATGGCCACGCTTACCGCCGCCGCCACGGTGACCTCGCGGATTCGCCTGGGCACTCTGGTGGCGTCGCCGAACTTCCGGCACCCGGCCGCGTTCGCCCGGCAGATCACCACGGTGGACGACGTCTCCGCCGGCCGGCTGCTGCTCGGCCTGGGCGCGGGCGGCATCGGCTTCGACTCTGCGGTGCTGGGCGGTGAGACGCTGCCACCGCGTCAGCGGGTCGACCGGTTCGCCGAGTTCACCGAGTTGTTGGACCTGATCCTGCGGGAGGACGGCACCACCTGGCGTGGCGACTGGTTCGCCGCGGTGGACGCCCGCAACAACCCGGGTTGCGTGCAGCAGCCCCGGGTGCCGTTCGTGGTGGCTGCCAACGGGCCACGGTCGATGCGGTTGGTGGCCCGCTTCGGGCAGGGGTGGGTGACCACCGGCACCGGTGACGACAACGACCTGGCGGGTTGGTGGGCCAGCGTGTCGACGCTGTCCGCCCGGATGGATCGAACCCTGGACGAGGCCGGCCGCGACCCGGCCAGCCTGGACCGCTACCTCTCGCTGGACGCGGCACCGACCTTCTCGCTCAGCAGCGCACAGTTCTTCGCCGATCAGGTCGGCCGGGCCGCCGAGCTGGGCTTCACCGACGTGGTGACGCACTGGCCGCGGGCCAGCAGTTGGTACGCCGGTGACGAGGCCGTCCTGGTGGACGTGGCGACGCGGTTGCTGCCACAACTACGCGGCTGACGTCGGCGGCATTCGCCCGGTCGGAGCCGCCGGGTCAGGTGCCGAGGTCGCCGCTGGCCACACCGCCCTCGCCGCCGGAGACCAGCCGGAAGCGCAGGCAGACGATCGGGGTGTCGCCGTCGACCGGCGTGCCGAGCCTCGCCCAGTAGGCCGAGTGCCCGGCCCGCCACTCCTCGATCGAGCGGTCACCCTCGCCCTCGGCGTGGGCGAAGTCCCACGGCACGTCGGCGAAGCGAACCACGTCGACGCCGGTGATCTCCACGACGCCGGCCAGTGCGTTGTCGTCGTCGACCAGGGCCAGGCGTTCGCCGATGTACTCCAGCTCCTCGCCCTCCTCCGCGTACTCGGCGAGCCGCCCTGCCGTCGCGGTCTTCACACCGGCCAGTACCAGGGTGTTGAGGGTTGCCCGCAGCTCGCCGGGGGTGCCGAGGGCGAGGGCGCGAAGGTCACCGATCCGAGGCCACATCCTGCCGAGGCTAGGCCAGCACGGCCCCGGCCGCCGCCGCAATACGTGTCGCCGCCTTCAGATCGGCTGAATGGCCGCATCAGGCCGGCAGGTCCGCGGCATCGATCAGGCCGGTGATCCGTAGCTCGGCCGCGACCTCGGGCGGGCAGTCCACGGCCACCACGGCGGTGCCCAGCACCTCGGCACCCAGTGCGGCGCAGATGTCGTAGAGGGCGCGTAGCTGCGCGCCGGTACGCACCCAGTCGTCGACCACCAGCACCCGGTCGTCGGGGCCGAGGTGCCGGTTCCGTACGGCGAGGTCCACCCGTCGGCCCCGGTAGTCCGGTGGGCTCTGCGCCCAGGTGAGCGGCCCGGCCGGCAGTCGCCCGTCACCGGGTTTGTGGGCAGCCACGAAGCCGACCCCGAGGGCGGTGGCGGCCAACGGCCCGAGCAGCAGCCCGGTGACGGCCGGCGCGAGCACCACCGTGGGCCGGACGGCCCGGTACGGCGCCACCAGGGCCGGCCCCAGCTCGGCCAGCACCCCGGGGTCCCGCCACCAACCGGAGATGTCGCTGACCAGATGACTGGTGCCGGGGCCGGGGTCGATCCACCGGAACAGGGTGGCCAGGCGTTCGGTCAGATCGGCGGGCATCCGCCCATCCTGCGGCACGGGCGGTGGGCGTGGCGGCACCCGGGCCACCCGGCCCACCCGGGGTCGGATGATCGGCTACACGTACTTGTGCAAATACGGGCATACCACCATGATCACGTTGACTTCGGAAGTGCTTCTCTCGTTACGGTCCGACCCGGTTTGTTCAGACGACGAAAGGACCGGGCCGGTGGCAGGCAAGCACTCCCGTACCCGCATCTTCTCCTCCCCGGCGGGCATCGTCGCCACCGCGGCGGTCGGCGTCGCCCTCGCCGTCGGGGGCACGGTCGGTGCCGTGCAGCTGACCTCCGGCTCCGACCAGTCGGCGCAGACGGCGCTCGACCTCACCCCGACCACCGCCGCGAGCAGCCTCACCCCCAGCTCCCCGGCGTTCTCCCCGAGCGTCAGCGCCTCGCCGAGCGCGACCGCCAGCCCGTCGGCGACCCGGTCGCAGCAGGCCGCCTCCCGGAGCAAGGAGCGCACCGCGTCCCCGAAGCCGAAGCCGAAGCCGACTGCCAGGAAGACCACGGCCGCCGCGAAGGTGCTGGAGAGCGGCTCGTGCGGCGCCTCGTTCTACTCCGACGGGCAGCTCACCGCCAACGGTGAGTCCTTCAACCCCGACGCGCTGACCGCCGCCCACAAGACACTGCCGTTCAACACCAAGGTCCGAGTCACCAACCCGGCCAACGGCAAGTCGGTGACGGTGCGGATCAACGACCGCGGCCCGTTCATCGACGGCCGCTGCCTGGACCTCTCCCGGGCCGCCTTCGCCACCATCGCCTCGGTCGACGTGGGCGCGCTCACCGTCCGTTACGAGGTCCTCGGCTGACCGGAACTGGCGACGCCGATTCGGCCGGCCGACTGGGCCGGCCGGACAGAACCTTCTCGGACGACGGGTCAGGTTCATTCACCGGTTCACGTGGATCAGGCAAACTGTCCCTCGTACCCACGCGACTCCTCCAGTCGGGCCGTCGCCCGCTGAGCCCCGGATCCCGCGCCGGCCTCGGCGCGGCCCTCGTTCTGCTCGCGCTCGTGTCGGCGGTGGAGGCGGCGGACGGCCGGAAGGTGCACTACGTCGCGCTCCTGGCGGCCGCGCCGGTTCTCGCCGCCGCCCTGGCGTCCTGGCTGGTGGTCCTGGGGGTGGGCGTCGCGGCGACACTGATCGGCGCCGGCTTCGCGCTGGTCGCGCCGACGGTCTCGTTGGTCACCTCGGTCAACGTTGTCGCGGTCGCGCTCGCCACCGGGTTGGCGGTGGCGGTGGCGTGGGTTCGGCAGCGGCAGGCCGAGCGGATCGTCGAGCTGACCAAGCTCGCCTCGGTGGCCCAGCAGGCGGTGTTGCGCCCGCTGGGGCCGCAGGTCGGCACGCTCTCGGTCGCCGGACGCTACATCTCCTCCACGGCGACGGCCGAGATCGGCGGCGACCTGTACGAGGCGATCGACACGCCCTACGGCGTACGCATGATCATCGGTGATGTGCGGGGCAAGGGCCTGGACGCGGTCCGGCTGGCCAGCATCGTCCTCGGTTCCTACCGGCACGTGGCGTACGAGCGGGCCGACCTGCGAGCCGTCGTCGCCGACCTGGACCGCGCGGTGGCCCGCAACGTCGGCGACGAGGACTTCGTCACGGCGGCACTGGTCGAGGAGCGTGGCGGCACCCTCACGATCGTCAACTGTGGCCATCCGCCCCCGCTGTTGCTGCGCCGGGGTGCGGTGATCCCGCTGGAACCGCCGGCTCCGGCGCCTCCGCTCGGGTTCATGCCGGTGGTCCGCCCCCGGGTCGAACGCCTGGAGCCCGGGGACCGGCTGCTGTTGTTCACCGACGGCCTCGGCGAGGCGCGGCGGGACGGCGAGTTCTTCCCCACCGCCGACCGGGCCTGGCGACTGCTCGGCCACGGCACGGTCGCCGACGGGCTGGCGTCACTGGAGACCGCCCTGGTCGAGTGGGTCCACGGTCGGCTCGACGACGACATCGCGCTGGTTCTCATGGAGTACGTCGGTGCCCGTACCGGCGCGGCCGTGGCCGTCCCGAGCTGGGAGGTCGGCGCCGCCGAGAGCTGAACCGGCCGACCGCGCCAACAGGTGTGTAATCGCCGTCACTTGGGTGATCCGCTTGTCGCTGCCTACCCACGAGTAATACAGTCGGGGTTACTGATCGGTAACACCTGTCCGGAAGCGGGGCCAGCGAGCATGACCCACTACAAGAGCAACCTCCGGGATCTCGAGTTCAACCTGTTCGAGGTCTTCGGGGCGGACCGGGCGTTCGGCCAGGAGCCGTACTCGGATCTCGACACCGACACCGCCCGCAGCTTCCTCGCTGAGGTCGACCGCCTCGCCCGCGAGGATCTGGCCGCCAGCTACACGGACAGTGACCGCAATCCGCCGGTCTTCGACCCGGCGACGCACACCGCGCCGCTGCCGGAGTCGTTCAAGAAGTCCTACCAGGCATTCATGGACTCCGAGTTCTGGCGCCTGGACCTGCCGCCGGCACTGGGCGGCACCAACGCGCCGCGCGCCCTCTGGTGGGCGCTCGCCGAGCTGGTGCTCGGCTCGAACGCGCCGGTCTGGATGTACGCCTCCGGCCCGTCCTTCGCGCACGTGCTGCACGTCGAGGGCAACGAGCGGCAGAAGCAGTGGGCCAAGCTCTTCATCGACAAGCAGTGGGGCTCCACGATGGTGCTCACCGAGCCGGATGCCGGCTCGGACGTGGGCGCGGGCCGCACCCGAGCGATCCAGCAGCCCGACGGCAGCTGGCACATCGAGGGTGTGAAGCGCTTCATCACCTCGGGTGAGCACGACCTGAGCGACAACATCGTGCACTACGTGCTGGCCCGCCCGGTCGGTGTGGAGGGCGTCGGTGGCCCCGGCACCAAGGGCCTGTCGCTCTTCGTGGTGCCGAAGTTCCACTTCGACGAGACCACCGGTGAGCTGGGCGAGCGCAACGGCGTCTACGCCACCAACGTCGAGCACAAGATGGGCCTGAAGGTCTCCAACACCTGCGAGGTGACCTTCGGCGAGCACGGCGTACCGGCCAAGGGTTGGCTGCTGGGCGACCGGCACGACGGCATCCGGCAGATGTTCATGATCATCGAGTACGCCCGGATGATGGTCGGCACCAAGGCCATCGCCACCCTCTCCACCGGCTACCTCAACGCCCTCGAGTACGCGAAGAATCGGGTGCAGGGCGCCGACCTGATCCAGCAGGCAGACAAGACCGCCCCCCGGGTAACCATCACCCACCACCCGGACGTGCGTCGCTCGCTGCTGCTGCAGAAGTCGTACGCCGAGGGCCTTCGTGCTCTGGTCCTCTACACCGCCACCTGGCAGGACAAGGTCGCGCTGGCCGAGGCCGCCGGCGACGAGAAGGCCACCAAGCTGGCCAAGCGGGTCAACGACCTGCTGCTGCCGCTGGTCAAGGGCGTCGGTTCGGAGCGGGCGTACGAGATGCTCGGGCACGAGGCCCTCCAGACCTTCGGCGGCTCCGGGTTCCTCCAGGACTACCCGCTGGAGCAGTACGTCCGCGACGCCAAGATCGACACCCTGTACGAGGGCACCACCGCCATCCAGAGCCTCGACCTGATCTTCCGCAAGATCGTTCGGGACAACGGCAGGGCACTGCTTGCGGTCTCCGGCGAGATCCAGGAGTTCATCTCCTCCGAGGCGGGCAACGGCCAGCTCAAGGAGGAGCGGCAGGCGCTCGGCAAGGCGCTGGCCGAGATCCAGAACATCCTCGGCGTGCTGACCGGCTGGCTGGGCGAGGCGCAGGGCGGTGACACCCGCGCGCTCTACAAGGTCGGGCTGAGCAGCCGGCGGTTCCTGCTGGCGATCGGCGATCTGGTGGTCGGCTGGCTGCTCCAGCGGCAGGCCGACGTGGCGCTGAAGGCGCTGGCCGGCGATGTCTCTGCCACCGACAAGGCGTTCTACACCGGCAAGGTGGCCGCCGCCCGTTTCTTCGCCCGTGAGGTGCTGCCCCGCATCGGCGCCGACCGGCGGATCATCGAGGGTGCCGACCTCGACATCATGGACCTCCCGGAGGAGGCCTTCTAGATCCTTTGCTGGGTCGCACCACCCGGCACTTGCCACGGCCGGTGGGGCTTCTGCCCCGCCGGCCGTCGCCGTCTCACCCCGGCGGCGGGCACGTATTGGCCGAGCCCGGTCGGGTATGCCGCTGGTGTGGCGGGTAACCGTCGCGTGACCTCGAAAGGGAACGCCCAGAGCCACCGCACGGGGGAGTGCAGCGCACATGGGTGTAGGAAGCGGCATTTTTCTCATCGCGATCGGCGCGATTCTGACCTTCGCGCTGAGAGCCAACGTCTGGTGGATCGACGTACGCGCGGTCGGCTGGGTGTTCATCCTGGCCGGGCTGGCCGTACTGCTGACCACGGTCTGGTTCTGGCAGGACCGGCGCAAGCGGGCCCGAACCCTCATCGTGGAGGAGAACCGGCTGTCTCATCCGACGGCGATGATGCCGCCGCCGCCGGACCCGCCGCCGCCGACCGCGCCACCGTCCTGATCTCCGGACAACCTGGACGCGTACCCCTGAGCCACCCGCCGACCGACAGCGGGTGGCTCAGTCGCGTGCCGTGTGTCGGGCCGTGAGCGGCGCTCCCGCCCTGCTCAGGTCCGCCCAACCGACCGGGAAGCGGTGCACTGCCAGTTCGGCGGTGCGCAGCCCCTCATCGTCGACTCCCTCGGGGTCGAGGAGTACGGAGAGCAGCGATATGCCCGGGTTGTGGGCAATGAGCAGCGCCGTGCGGGCCGTCGGGTCCACCGTGCGAACCAGCGACAACAACTCCTCGGGGTGCGCGTCGTACGCGCCCGGCTCATAACGGACAGTCGGGCGAGGACCCGTCGGGCCACCCTCCGGCGGCGAACCCGTCATCCCCATCGCCACCCCGTGCCAGGTCTGCCGGGTGCGGCGGGCCGTCGAGCAGATCACCACGTCGGGCAGCAGCCCATGGTGCGCCAACCAGGCCCCAGCCGCAGCCGCGTCGGCGTTCCCGTGTGCGCTCAGCGGCCGCTCGGCGTCGTCCGCCGCGTCGCTGCCCTGCTCGGCCTTCGCGTGCCGCAGCAACACCAGTGTCCGTGTGTCGGGGTCGGCGTCCGTCATGCCCCCAGCTTGCCCGATTGGCGATCTCCGTGCCGGGGTAAGTCGATGGATGCCGCACCCCTACCGACGGCCGCGGCGCGAGGTACGCCAGGTTAGAGCCGAGGAGCGAGACATGGGCATTGGTGGCAGCATCTTCTTGATCGCGTTAGGCGCGATCTTCGCGTTCGCAGTGGAAGCCGACCTGGGCTGGCTGGACCTGGCCGTGGTCGGCTGGGTGCTGATGCTCGCCGGCGTCGCCGGCCTGCTCGCCACCCTCTACTTCTGGAGCAGCCGCCGCCGCACGGTGGTCGCCGCGCCGGTACGCGAGGAGCGCGTGGTGGCCGACCGGGTCGTGCCGGTCCAGGACGACCAGGTCATGCGGGAGTACCGCGAGGTGCGTCGGCCGGGCCGACCGGTCTGATCCTCGCCCGCACACTCCGGGGTCCCGCAGCGTCGCGGGGCCCCGGCTCGCGTCTGTACCTACCACCCCGCCACCCCTGCCGAGATCCGCCCACTTTCGGGGAAACTGCTGCCTCACCGCGCCCTGAGGCAGCAGTTTCCCCGAAGTTGCGCGGATCTCGAGGTGCCGGCCCGATCCGGTTGGGTCAGGCGAACAGTGCGAAGTAGATCGCGATGTGGTGACAGAGCGCCGCCAGCAGGGTGCTTGCGTGGAAGAACTCGTGGTGGCCGAAGACGGTTGGCCACGGATTGGGCCGGCGCAACGCGTAGAAGACCGCGCCGATGCTGTAGATCGCACCACCGACGATCAGCAGCACCAGCGCCGCGACGCCGCCCCCGTGCAGGATCTCCGGCAGCATGGCCACCGCCACCCAGCCCAGCGCCAGGTAGAGCGGCGCGGACACCCAGCGCGGCGCGTGCGGCCAGACCACCTTGACCGCCACGCCGGCCAGCGCGCCGCCCCAGACCAGGGCCAGCATCACGGTGGCCGGCCGGGGCGCGAGCAGCATCGCGCAGAGCGGTGTGTACGTGCCGGCGATGAACACGAAGATCATCGAGTGGTCCATCCGGCGCATCACCTGGTAGCCGCGCTCTGACCACACACGACGGTGGTACAGCGCGCTCGTGCCGAAGAGCCCGCAGACCGTCAGGCTGTAGATGAGGCAGCTCACCAGGGGTGCCCACCCCGGCCGGGTGGCGGCGATCGAGCAGAGCACGATGCCGCAGACCAGGGCGACGAAGAAGGCGTACGTGTGTAGCCAGCCGCGCATCCGGGGCTTACCGATGTCGACCGGCTTCAGGCGAAGCGGGGCGGAGGTGGTCACCCAGTCAGGTTACGGCACCGTAGGTTACTTGTAAGTAGTGGCGTTGGTGACACCCGGCACCGTCAACGTGAACACCGGATCGGCACGACATCGGCGAGGATGAGCGGATGCGGATCCGACCCGTCGGGGCGCACGCCCTGCTACTCGACTGCGCCGCCCCCGCCGACATTCCCGAGGCCGAGGCCGACATCCCCGAGGCCGTGCTGGTCGAAGCGTGGCGGGCCGAGCTGTGGCGGCGTCGGGAGCGGGGCGACCTGGTCGCCGTCGAGATCGTGCCGGCGGCCCGGACCGTCCTGCTCGACGGCCTGCCCGACCCGACCACCACGGCCGAGCAACTGATCCGATGGGCACACGCCGTCACCGCCGCGACCACCCGCCCCGACCAAGCCAACGCCGACGCCAAGACCGAGGCCAAAGCCGACCCCGACGCTCATGCCCAAGCCGAAGACCACGATGTCACAGCCAGCACCAACGCCGACGCCAGCACCAGCACCAGCACCAGCACCAACGCCGGAGCCATAGACGGAGCCGACGACGGGGCGGACGTGGTCGTACCGGTCTGCTTTGACGGACCGGACCTGCCGGCGGTGGCGGAGCACTGGGGTGTGGACGTGTCGGCGGTGCGGCACCGGTTGACCAGCACCCGGTTCCGGGTCGCCTTCTGCGGCTTCGCCCCCGGTTTCCCCTACCTGACCGGGCTGCCCGCCGAGTTGGCGCTGCCCCGGCTGGCGACGCCCCGTCCCCGGGTGCCGGCCGGCTCGGTCGCGCTGGCCGGCCCGTACGCCGGCATCTATCCGGGCGCGTCGCCGGGCGGCTGGCTGCTGGTCGGTCGGACCGATCTGGTGCTGTTCGACGTGGCCGCCGACCCGCCGGCCCGACTCGGCCCGGGCACCACGGTCCGGATGGTGGCGGCGTGACCCACCCGGGCGCCATCGAGGTGCTCCGCGCCGGAGCGCTCACCACCGTGCAGGACCTGGGCCGGCACGGCTGGGCGCACCTGGGCGTACCCCGGTCGGGTGCCCTCGACCCGGCCGCCCTGCGGCTGGCCAACCGACTGGTCGGCAATCCGGAGCACGCGGCCGGCCTGGAGATCACCCTGACCGGCTGCACCCTGCGGCTGACCCGGGCCGGCACGGTGGCGGTCACCGGCGCCGAGGTCCCGGTCCAGGCGGGCGTTCGGCCCGGTGACATCGGGCGTCCGCTCAGCGTGCCGGCCGGGACGGTGCTGCGGGTCGGTCCGGCCCGACGGGGCGTACGGAGTTGGCTGGCGGTGGCTGGCGGCATCGACGTGGCACCGGTGCTGGGCAGCCGGGCCACCGACACCCTCTCCGGGCTCGGCCCGCCCCCGCTGCGGGACGGCGACAAACTGCTCCTGGGCACGCCGGTCGGCACTCCCGCACCGGTGGACCTGACCGTGTGCTCCACGCCGCCTGAGGAGCTGCACCTGACGCTGGGCCCGGGCCCTCGCGAGGACTGGTTCACGCCGACCGCGTTCGACCGGCTGTTCGGCAGCGCGTACACCATCAGCCCGGTGAGCAACCGGGTCGGCGCGCGGCTCGCCGGCGCGGCGCTGCCCCGCGCGGTCGCCGGCGAACTCCCCAGCGAGGGCATCGTGCTCGGCGCGGTGCAGGTGCCGGCGGACGGACAACCCCTGATCTTCCTCGCCGACCATCCGACCACCGGTGGATACCCCGTCATCGGGGTGGTCACCGACGTGACCCCGCTCGCGCAGGCCCGGCCAGGTACTACCGTCAGATTCCATGGACCTCAACGCTGACCTGGGCGAGGGATTCGGCATCTGGCGACTCGGCGACGACGAGGCGCTGTTGAGCCTCGTCACCTCCGCCAACGTCGCCTGCGGCTTCCACGGCGGCGACCCGTCCACCATGCGGCGGGTCTGCGAGGGCGCCGCGCGACGCGGGGTCGCGGTGGGCGCGCAGGTCGGCTACCGGGACCTGGCCGGCTTCGGCCGGCGGTACATCGCGTACGACTTCGCCGAGCTACGCGACGAGGTGACCTACCAGTTGGGGGCGCTCGATGCGTTCTGCCGGCTGTTCCGCACCCGGGTCCGCTACCTCAAGCCGCACGGCGCGCTCTACCACGCGGCCAGCACCGACGAGTCGCAGGCGGCGGCGGTGGTCGCCGCCGTCAGCGGTTACGACCCCGAGTTGCCCGTGCTCTGCCTGCCCGGCTCGACGCTCGCCCAACTCGCCGTCGGCGCGGGCCTGCCGGTGGTCGCCGAGGCGTTCGCCGACCGCGCCTACCTGCCGAACGGGGCGCTGGTGCCGCGCGGCACCCCCGGTGCGGTGATCACCGACCCCGAGCAGGTGGCCGAACGGGCGGCGCGGATGGCCACCGAACGCAGCGTGGTGGCGGTCGACGGCACGGTCATCCCCTGCTCGGTCGACTCGATCTGCGTGCACGGCGACACCCCGGGCGCGGTCTCCGCCGCCGAACTCGTCCGCGCCACTCTTATCGACGCCGACATCACCCTGGCCCCGTTCGCCTGACCGGAGGGGCCCCGGCGGGCCCCTCCGATCACGTCAGGCGTCCAGGCCGCGAAGCACGCGTCAGGCGTCCAGGCCGCGAAGCACGCGTCAGGCGTCCAGGCCGCGGAGCACCAGCGGCAGCCGGGTCACGGCGCCGTCGACCACCCGGACCGGTACGCCCCAGTCCTGCCGGGTCAGGTGGCACGCCGCGTGCTCGACGTCCGCGTCACAGGTCGCCGCCTGGGCGGTCACCTGGAGAACCCCCGCCGTCACCTCGCCGTTGAGCACCAGCCGGCGGGACAGCTCGGTGCCCGTGCCGGCCCCGTCCACCAGCAGCTCCGGCGGGGACGCGGAGACCACCAACCGGGTCGACGGCCCGTACGTCTCGTCCAGCTTCTGCCCCGGCGCCGGGGTGAAGACGATGTCCAGGGTGACCTCGCCGGCCGCGACGTCGGTCGGCTTGCGCTCGGTGCGGTGCCGAGGCCCGTCCACCGTGCTGGCACCCGCCGCCGACAGGGCACCGGGCGCGAGCCGGGTCAACCGGTGCGCGGCGGACTCCACCACCAGCACCTCACCGGACGGGGTGAGCACCAGGTCGCTCGGCTCGGCCAACCCGTCGGCGACGGTGGAGACCTGGTTGCTGGCCGGGTCGAAGCGGCGCACGGCGCCGTTGTACGTGTCCGCGATCAGCACCGACCCGTCCGGCAGCGCGCACACGCCCAGCGGGTGCTGGAGCAGCGCCGACTCCGCTGGGCCGTCCACGTGCCCGAAGTCGAACAGGCCCTGCCCGACGGCCGTGCCCAGCACACCGTTCTCGACGTACCGGATCGAGCTGGTCTCGCTGTCGGCCACCCAGAGCCGGGTGCCGTCCGCGGAGACGGAGAGCCCGGACGGCTGGGCCATCCACGCCTCGGCCAGTGGGCCGTCACGCAGCGCCTCGACCGTGGTGCCGGCGTACATGCCGGCGGTCCGCTTGATCGGGTCGAACCACCAGAGCTGGTGGATGCCGGCCATCGCGATGATCAGCTTGTCGTCGTACCAGGCCAGGCCCCACGGGGAGGAGAGGTCGACGGCGAACGCGTCGTGGGCGTGGTCGTCGACCTCGGCGCGCCACTGCCGCCCACTGCCGGCCACGGTGACCACCTCACCGGACTCCAGCCGTACGCCGCGCAGCAGGTGGTTGACCGTGTCGGCCACCACCAGGTCGTAGCCGGCCACCTCGGCGACATGCGTGGGCAGCAGGCACACCCCCTGCGGCTCGGAGAACGTCGCCGCGGCGGCGGGCCCGTCCGCCCGGCCCCGCTCACCCGAGCCGATCCGACGCACCGGGGTCTCGCCGTCCGGGTCGATCTCGACCAGGGAGTGCCGGGCCGAGTCCGAGACCAGCAGGTTGCCGTTCGGCAGCAGCGCCGCCTTACCCGGGAAGCGCAGCGCGGTCTCCGGTGCCGGCGGCGGGACGTACGGGCCGCTGCCCCGGTGCAGGGTGCCCTTGGCCTCGTGGGTGGCGATCAGCTCGTCGATCAGTCGGGCCAGCCCTTCGGCGTGCCCCTCGCCGGCCATGGTGGCCACCACGTAACCCTCGGGGTCGATCACCGACAGGGTCGGCCAGGCCCGGGCCGCGTACTGCTGCCACATGTCCAGCTCAGGATCGTCGAGTACGGGGTGGTGCACCCCGTACCGCTCCACGGCGGCGGCGAGCGCGTCGGCGTCCTTCTCGTGCTCGAACTTCGGCGAGTGCACGCCGATCACGACGAGCACGTCGCCGTACTTCTCTTCCAGCGGGCGCAGCTCATCGAGCACGTGCAGGCAGTTGATACAGCAGAACGTCCAAAAATCCGCGATTACGATCTTGCCGCGAAGGTCGGCGAGCTTGAGGTCGCGTCCACCGGTGTTCAGCCAGCCCCGACCGCGCAGTTCGGGAGCCCGTACTCGTGCGCTCATGCACCCATCGTGCCTGACCATTGGCCCGAGCCCGGCCGGAGGGGGCGAGATTCGGTTGTCGCCGACACCACCTGCGGGTACGACGACGGCGGGGCCACGGTTGCCCGTGACCCCGCCGTCGGTGGAGCTACTTCGTGGCCGGCTTCAGGCAGAGCACCCGGTTGGTGCCCTCACCCGGCAGCACCACGTGGGGCTGCGTCGTGTCGGCGCACTTCTCCTTGGCGTCCACCTTCGAGACGATCGTGAACGCGCCCGCCTCACCGCAGTCCGCCGCCGAGGCACCGCCCTGCCCGGACTGCTTCACGCAGGTGCCGACCGCCGGGTCGAAGGCCGGCGTGTCGTCCCCGCCGACCTTGCCGAGCAGCAGCAGCAGGCCGAGTGGCACCGCCAGGATGAGCACCGCGGCGATCAGCACCGCGGCCAGCACCCGGCCGTTGCGTACCTTCGGCGTCGGTGGTTCCACCTTCGGCGCGTCGGCGTCCGGCTTGAACGCGTCGAACCGGCCCTGGTCCGACTGGCCGGCGTCCTGGCCCCAGGACGGCGCGGGGTGCGGCGGTGGCGGGAATGACGGCGGGAAGCCGCCGCCCGGAACCGGTTCGGTCGCCGGCCCGCCGAAGCCCGGCCCGCCGGAGCCCGGACCACCGAAGTTCGGCGCACCGAAGGTCGCCGTCCCGTTCGCGGTGCCGGCGGCAGGCGACCCGGGGCCGCCGAACTGGTCCGCCGGCGGCTCGGCACCGGCGTGCGGCCGAGTGCCGTTCACCGGCCTGTTGTTGCCCGGGGCGTCGACGAAGGACGGCACACCGGGTGGGAACGCCGGCGGAGCCGACGGTGCCTCGTTGAACACGTTCGGTGCGGGCTGCCGGTCGTCGAAGCGCGGATCGGCCGGGGACTCCCCGCCCCAGCCGGGCCCAACCTGCCGCTGCGCGTCGCTCTGCCAGTCGGGCGCGGCCTGCTGCCGCTGCGCCTCGTTCTGCCAGTCGGGGGCGATCTGACGCTGCCCCTCGTTCTGCCAGTCGGGCGCGGACTGCCGCGGCGCGTCGTTCTGCCACTCCGGAGCACCCTGGCGGTCGGCGCCCGGGTCGCCCTGGAACGCCTCCGGCTCCGGCTCGGCGTCCGGCTCCGGTCGAGCCGGGCGGCCGTACACCCGGGGTTGCGGTGTGGCCGTGCCGGTCGGTCGGATGGCCTGGTCGGTCGGGGGCATCACCCGGCTGGCCAGCGGCACCGAAGCGCTCGCCGTGGCCCGGGCCGCCGCGCCGGCTGCCGACTCGGCATCCGGCACCGGTACGACCGCGCGGCCCGCTCCGGACTCCGGAGAGGTACGCGGGGCGGGCACCACCGCGCCGCTCGACGAGACGTCCTCGGGGCGGCCACCGTACTGCGCGGCGGCGTCCGGGGTCTCCCGCTCGGCGTAGGCGGGCTGCTCGGGGATCGGCGCGAACTGGGCCTGCTGCGGGTAGTCGGCCGGCGGGACGGCGGCCAGGCTGGCACCCGGAACGCGCTGCTCCTGTGGAGGCAGCGGCACCGCGTTGGCCGGTGAGATGCCCGGGGCGGGCCCGGGCTGGTAGGCCGGTGCCTCGTCGCCCCGGTCCGCCTCCCAACCGCCACGGGACTGGGCGGAAGCTTCGGCCTCGGCGCGACCCCACACCTCACCGGGCGCCCACGGCTCGACCTCGGCCACGCCGCCGGAGTTGCCCTGCGCGGCGTTGTCCGGGCCGGCGGCCCAGTTGGGCGCGCCGTCGCTGGTGGGCACGCTGGCGCTGGCACGGGCGGGGAGGTTGCTCGGCTCCGCGGGGGTCCACCCCGCCTGCTCCGGCCGCTCGGTCGGCTGCTCCGGCTGGGAGAGCACCCAGTCGGGCTGCTGTGGGCGGCCCTCGTTGCCGCCCCAGGCGGTCGGCTGCGCGGGCTGGTCCTGCCGCGCGTCGCTGCCCTCGTTCCACCCTGCGGGCTGCGCCTGCTGCTGCTGCGCGGCCCACCCGCCGGAGTGGGCCGGGTCGTCCTGCGCGGGCCAGGTCGTCGTCGGGGCCGGGACCTGGGCGGCGCCACGGGCCGCGTTCGGCTGGGCGGCCTGACCCCAGCCTGGGGCGGGCTGCTCGGTCGCCTCGGCGGGCTGACCCCAGGCCGGCGGCGACTGCTCCGCCGGCGTCCACACCGGCTGGTCGTCCTGGGCGCCGCCGGCGGGCCAGCCACCGTTGCCGGCGGCCTGGTCCTGCTGAGCGCCGCCGGACCAGCCGGCGGCCTGCGGTGAGTCGGATTGCGGAGACTCGGCCCCGCGCCAGTCAGCGGCGGGCGGGTTGGCCTGCGCCGCGCCGCCCCAACCGCTGGCGCTGGCCGGGTCTTCCTGGGCGGGCCACGCGGCGGTGGCCGGGGGAACCTGCGCGGCACCTCGCGCGGCCGGCTGGGCCTGCACCCAGTCGGGCTGCTCAGCGGGGGCGTTCGGGGTCCAGGTCGGCGCGGGTGGGCTCTGCTCGGGTGGCGTCCAGCCCTGCTGCTGCGCTGCCCAGGGGGCGGGCTGTGCCGGAGCCGGTGCGCCATCGTTGCCGGACCACGCGCCGGGCTGCTGCTGCGGCGGCTCGCTCGCGCCACCGCCCGCGGCCCAGGCGGGCTGCGCCGGGTCGTTGGGCTGCGGAGCAGCGGCAGCACCCCAGGCGGGGGCCGGCGGCTGCTCGGGCTGGGTCGCCCATGCCGGCGCCGACGGGTTGGGCCGTGTCGGGGGCGGGGGTGCCCAGCCCAGGTCGGGGCCGGCGGCGTTCTGGCCGTTGTCCGGCTGCGCCGGGCGGTCGCCGTACGGCGCCGGTCCGCCGGCGCCCGGTGACACCTCGTCCGGCTCTTGGCCGGGGCGGTGCGGGCCCTCGGACGTCATGGGTGCGCCTCCTCCATCACATGTCGGCTCGCCGGTGCCGATCGGTCTCCTCGGCGTGGCTGCCGGCGTCACCGGCGTACCGCTGTGCCGGCTCCCCGCACGGTATCGGGTGGTGGCACGACACGTCCAAGGAGCACTGGCCGTCACTCACCGTGGCCGGTTGGTGTCGAGCAGCTTCTGTCGGCTCGGCCTCTGCCGGTCGGCGGGCGGCGACCGAAGCCCACCGTACCGGGCGCTGCGGCAGGGCGGAATCCCGGTGGTGGGTGGCTGGGAAACGCCGATGGCCCACCCGGTGGGCCGGGTGGGCCATCGATCTGGAGGAGGTGAGGAAGTCGTGGAGCGTCAGCTCATGTGACGCTGGGCGATGACGAGGATCTCCTCGCGAACTGCCGGCGAGTTCGCCGAGCGCAGCGCGTGCTCGATGGCACGGGCGCGGCGGGTGGCGTCGCGGTGGTTGCGGATTCGCTCGATCATGCTCATTGGTGGGTCCCCCTAGCTATTCGGTTGTCAGCCCCTGATGCGTCTATTCAACCGCAGAAGCCGGCGAACTTCCATCGATTATTAGGTGAGCTGAGACACTTGCCTAACAATCAAAGGTCAACTGGCACTCTGGCCGACGGTTCCGTCGCCCAACGGACACGGCCGGTGTGCCGGGCGTTAACCCGTGGCACACCGGCCGTGGCTGGCGTTTCGGACGATCAGGTCCAGGCGAGCAGCGCCGCCTCCGGATCCGTGAGGAAGTCGCCGACGTCGCGCAGGAACTTCGAACCCAGCTCACCGTCGATGATCCGGTGGTCGAAGCTCAGCCCCAGCGTGGTGACCTGGCGAACCTTGACCTTGCCCTTGTGCACCCAGGGCATCTCCCGGACCGCGCCGAAGGCCAGGATCGCGGACTCACCCGGCGGCAGGATCGGGGTGCCGGTGTCCACGCCGAACACGCCGACGTTGGTGATGGTCAGGGTGCCGCCGGACATCGCCGCCGGCGAGGTACGGCCGGACTTCGCCGTCTGCACCAGGTCGGTCAGCGCGTCCGCCAGCTCCCGCAGCGAGAGTCGGCCGGCGTCCTTGACGTTCGGCACGATCAGGCCGCGCTCGGTGGCTGCCGCGATGCCGAGGTTGACGTACTCCTTGACCACGATCTCGTCGCCCGCCCAGGTCGAGTTGACCATCGGGTGCCGTTGCACCGCCAGCAGCACCGCCTTCGCCACCAGCAGCAGCGGCGAGACCCGTACGTCGCGCCACTCCCGCCGGCCGCGCAGCCGGTCCAGGGCCTTCATCGCCCGGGTCACGTCGACGGTCAGGAACTCCGTCACGTGCGGGGCGGTGAACGCCGAGCGGGACATGTTCTCGGCCGTCAGCTTGCGGACGCCCTTGACCGGGATGCGCTGCTCCCGGTCGGTGCCGAAGCTGGGCGCCTTCGTCGTCGCCGCGATCGGCTCGGCAACCACCACGTTCGCACCGCTCGCCGCCTGCTGCACGTCCTCCCGGGTGATCGAGCCAAGCGGCCCCGACCCGGTCAACGTGGTGAGGTCGACCCCGAGATCCTTGGCGAGCTTGCGCACCGGCGGCTTGGCCAGCACCGCGCCGCCGCTCGCCCCGCCGCTCGCCCCGCCGCGTCGATCATGGACCTGTGGTGCCGGAATCGTGGAGGTCGCGGCTGGTTTGTCACCCACCACAACTCCATGATCGACCCCAGCGGGGGCGGCGGGAGCCGCCACGGCCTGTGCGGGCACCGCGCCCTTGCGGGGGCGGCGCTTCGCGGCGGTCGTACGCGGGCCGTAGCCGACCAGCACCGCCGTCCGCCCACCCGGGGCCACTCCGCCGATCAGGCCGGGCTCGATCATGCCCTCGGCCGGTGCCACCTCCACCGCCGCCAGCGAGGCCGCCGACGGGGTGGGCAGGTCACCGCTGGGCGTGGCCGTGGTCGACGGCGTCTCCAGCGGGCCGGCTCCCGGGTCGGTGTCGATCGCGATGATCGGCGTACCGACCTCGACCGTGGTGCCCTCCGGGTGGTGGATCGCCTGCACCTGCCCGGCCCACTTCGCCGGGATCTCCACGGCCGCCTTCGCCGTCTCCACCTCGACGATCGGCTGGTTCAGCTCGATGGTGTCGCCGACCTTGACCAGCCAGGCCAGGATCTCGCCCTCGGTCAGCCCCTCACCCAGGTCGGGCAGGTTGAACGTCTTGATCCGGGACATGTCGCTCACCAGCCGAAGGTGCGGTCGACGGCGTCGAGCACCCGGTCGAGGTCGGGCAGGAACTCCTCCTCCACCCGGGCGGCCGGGTAGGGGATGTCGAAGCCGGTCACCCGCAGCACGGGCGACTCCAGGGAGTAGAAGCACTCCTCGGTGATCCGGGCGGCCAGCTCGGCGCCGAGGCCGATGTTGGACGGCGCCTCGTGCACCACGACCGCGCGGCCGGTGCGCTTCACCGACTCGTACGCCGCGGTCAGGTCCAGCGGCGAGAGCGAGCGCAGGTCGATGACCTCCAGCTCCCGGCCGTCCTCGGCGGCGGCGGTCGCCGCCTCCAGGCAGGTCCGCACCATCGGGCCGTAGGCCAGCACGGTGACGTCGGTGCCGGGCCGCACGACCCGGGCCGAGTGCAGGGGGTACGCGTCGGACAGCGGCGCGTCCAGGTCGACCTGGCCCTTCTCCCAGTAGCGCCGCTTGGGCTCCAGGAAGACGATCGGGTCGTCCGAGGCGATGGCCTGCTGGATCATCACGTACGCGTCCTGCGGGTTGGAGCAGGTCACGACCTTCAGGCCGGCGGTGTGCGCGAAGTACGCCTCCGGTGACTCGGAGTGGTGCTCGACCGCGCCGATGCCGCCGCCGAACGGGATCCGGATCACCATGGGGATGCTGAGCCGGCCGCCCGAGCGGTAGTGCATCTTCGCCACCTGCGACACGATCTGGTCGTACGCGGGGTAGACGAAGCCGTCGAACTGGATCTCGCAGACCGGCCGGTAACCGCGGATGGCCAGACCGACAGCGGTGCCGATGATGCCGGACTCGGCCAGCGGGGTGTCGATCACCCGCTGGTCGCCGAAGTCCTTCTGGAGACCGTCGGTGATCCGGAAGACGCCGCCGAGCTTGCCGACGTCCTCGCCCATGATGATGACCTTGGGGTCGTTCTCCAGGGCGCGGCGCAGACCGGTGTTGAGGGCCTTGCCGATGGTGAGCGTCTCCGTGGCCATCAGTGGGCGCTCCCCTCGAACGACTCCATGTAGCGGCTGAACTTCGCGCGCTGCTCGTCGAGCAGCGGAGACCCGTTGGGGTAGACGTGGTCGAACATCGTCACCGGCTCCGGGTTCGGCATCTCGAGCACCCGCTCGCGCAGGTGCACCGACTCGCGGCGGGCCTGCTCGTCGACCTCGGCGAAGAAGCCCGCGTCGGCGATCTGCTGCTTCTCCAGGAAGGCCTTGACCCGGGCGATCGGGTCCTTGGCCTGCCACGCCTCGACCTCGCTGGCGATGCGGTAGCGGGTCGGGTCGTCGGAGGTGGTGTGCGCGCCCATCCGGTAGGTGTACGCCTCGATGAGGCTCGGGCCCTGGCCGAGGCGGGCGTTGTCCAGCGCGGTGCGGGTGACCGCGTACGTGGCGAGGACGTCGTTGCCGTCCACTCGTACGCCGGGGAAGCCGAAGCCGGCGGCCCGCTGGTAGAGCGGGACGCGGGTCTGCCGCTCCAGCGGCTCGGAGATCGCGTACTGGTTGTTCTGGCAGAAGAAGACCAGCGGCGCGTTGAACACGCTGGCCCAGACGAACGCCTCGTTCACGTCGCCCTGGCTGGTGGCGCCGTCGCCGAAGTAGGCGATGGCCGCCTCGCCGTCGTCGGTGCCGGTCTTGCCGTCGATGGTGATGCCCATCGCGTAGCCGGTCGCGTGCAGGGTCTGCGCGCCGATGACGATCGTGTACATGTTGAACTTGAACTCGTTCGGGTCCCAGCCGCCCTGGTCGACACCGCGGAACAGGCCGAGCGGCATGATCGGGTCGATGCCCCGGCAGTAGAGGACGCCGTGCTCCCGGTAGGTCGGGAAGGCCATGTCCTGGGTGCGCAGCGCCCGCCCGGAACCGACCTGGGCGGCCTCCTGGCCGAGCAGGCTGGCCCAGAGGCCCAGCTCGCCCTGGCGCTGCAGAGCGGTCGCCTCGGCGTCCAGCTTCCGAACCAGCACCAGGTCGCGGTAGAGCCCGCGGTACTCCTCGTCGGTGAAGTCGACGCGGTACTCGGTGCCGTCCGGCCCGGTGGCGCTGTCGATCCGCTCGCCTTCGGGGGTGAGTAGCTGCACCAGCGCGGGGTCGCCGACCGCGCCCTTCCTGGAGCGGGATGCAGCCCGCCTGCTGCGGGTGGTGCCCCCGGGGTCGCCCTTTGCCATCGGTCTCTCCCTGTCGTGTCTGCGTCGGCACCGGGGGGTCACCCGGCCGCGCAACTCGTGCGCCTGTCCGGCTGCTGCCGGACCGGTTCCTGGCGGCCGCGCCTAGCCCCGGTGGGGGTTGCCGCACGGCGTGACCCGGGTTCTGGCCGAACCCGGATCGGGAGCGCCGGCGCTCAACCGCGCCTGCCGCGAGGGTGCGCGGAGGTCACGGCTGCGTTGCCGTCGTGGTCCATATTCGCAGAGCAGGTGAGCGCGCCCACAGTACGCCTGCCCCCGCATTCCAGCCGCCCTTGCTTTGACGCCGTTTGTCGCCATCATGCCGGCCTGCGTTTCCCATGCGTTGCGGCACGATTCGTCACCGTTCGGTCAGCACCGCGTGTCGACACGCGGTGGAGGTTGGCTGACCCAGGGTGACTGCGCGAGGCTGATTCCCGCAGGATCGCGCCTATCGGGTTATTTGTCGGGCTTTTGCCTCCGGCGGCGTCCATCCATGTCTCCGACGGTCGACGACAAGGGGTGTGCGGTGTACGAGCCAGGTGACGGTCCCGGCACACCAGCGCTCGGTCGACACCGGTCGGTCGGCGGCTATCGCCGGATGGTCGGCGTGCACCGCGCCCCCGGCGCCGGTGGCCCCACCCGCGGTTACCTGCTCACGGTCGCGCTGCTGGCCGGCACCGCGTCGATGCCCATCCTCGCCGCGATCAGTGCGGGCTCGGCCACCCCGGGCAGCACCGCCCTGCCGGACAGCAGCACCCCGTTCATGCCGACCCCGTCCGTCGGGCCGGTGGTGATCCCGCTGCCGATGACCAGCCAACCGCCGCTCCCACCGCTCGGCACACCCAGCGTCGTTCCGACCAGCGGCTGGCTGCCCGCCGCACCGCGACGGCCACTGGAAGGGCCCGCCGCGGCCGATCCCAGGCCCGCCTGGCGGACGACCGCTCCGCCGGCGGCACCGAAGCCCACCCGGGGCACCTCGCCGCCCGTACCCCCGCCTGTCGTTCCGCCGCCGAGCGACCCGGACCCGACCGACCCGCCGGACGCGACCGACCCGCCGGACCCGGACCCCACCGACCCCGACCCGACCGACCCGCCAGACCCGGACCCGACCGATCCGGACCCGACCGACTCGCCGGACCCGGACCCCACCGACCCGGACCCGACCGGCTCGGCCGATCCCGATCCGACCCCGACCCTGACGGTGGACCCGACGCCCACACCGGACCCGACGCTGGCGCCGACACCCACGCCTACCGACGAGGCGACCGCGACCGCCGTGCCGACCAGCACCCGGTCGGTGCCCGCCCCCACATCTCCGCCGCCCGCAGCACCGACCCGCCGGCCCAGCCCGGCGATCCCGTCGCCGTCGGCCGTCGCCTCGCCGCCCAGCGTCGGCCCGGCGCCGCTGGCCCGACCGACGCACCCCGCGGTGTTCCCGGCGGTACGGTGACGATCAGGCGCGGCCCGTCCGGCGTCGGCGGTGTTCGGGGGTAGGCGCGTACCGGAGGGGGTGGCGTGGGCGGCGGTGCGGAACTCCGCCCGGTGACCACCCGACCCGGCCCGGCGTTGCGGATCGCACGGCTGGTCACCGAGGTGACCGCCCCGGCGGTGCTCGTGTCGCTGCTGATCCTCACGGTGAGCTGGCACAGCGCACGCCGCCCCGGTCAGGGCCTCGTGTGGGGTCTGCTCGCCACCCTCTTCGTCACCGGCATTCCGTTCGCCTACATCGTCGGCGGGGTACGCCGTGGCCGGCTCACCGACCACCACGTCGGCCGCCGGGAGCAGCGTCGGGCGCCGCTGCTGGTCGGCCTCGGTTCGGTCGCGGCAGGGCTCGCCCTGCTCGCCGTGTTCGGCGCGCCCCGCCCGGTGCTGGCGCTGGCGGTGGCCGGGCTGGTGGGCCTCGTCGTCGCCGTGTCGCTCAGCCACTGGTGGAAGATGTCGATCCACTCGGCGGTGGCCGCCGGCACGCTTGTCATCCTGATGCTGACCTTCGGGACCTGGCTGGTCGTCACCGCACCGCTGCTGGCCGTGGTCGGCTGGTCCCGGGTACGGCTGAGGGACCACACGGTGGCGCAGGTGCTCGCCGGAGGTGCGCTCGGTGCCCTGATCGCCGCGGTGGTCTTCGGCCCGCTGCGCTAGCCCGGCTCATGCCCGCTGCGCTAGCCCGGCTCATGCCCACTGCGCTGGCCCGGCCGGGGCGGGCGGCGCGGAGCCGCCCACCCTCGGACGCTGTCAGGCCCCGTCGTCGGCGAGGCGGTGCCGGTTCGCCTCGATCCACGCGTCCAGTGCGGCCGGGTCGTCCGGGTCCACCCCGTCGGCCATCAGCTGCGCCACCGCGGCGGTGGCCGCGCTGCGCCGCTCACCTGTCGAGTAGAGGCGGGCGAACTCCGGCACCATCTCCTCGATCGCCTCGTCGGTGCGCGTGGTCGCCGCCTCGGGCAGCCCGCGCTGGCGCGACGCGTACCGCGCCCAGGCCCGCAGCACCCGGGGCAGCATCGCCGCGTCGTCCATGTCCAGCACGGCCCGGCGGTGCACCCAGTCGAGCAGGAAGAGCCCGGACACCGCGGGGCTCCAGCGCATCGGGTCGGCGTCCGGGAAGCTCGCCGAGTGGTCCAGCAGCAGGCTCAGGCAGAAGTGCAGGGAGGCCAACTCGGGGCCGTCGACGGCGTCCAGCCCGAAGCGGACGGCCTCCGGCGCGGCGAGGAACCGTCGGACCAGGTCGGTGCGCTCGGCTGCGGAGAGCGGCTCGACCTCCGCCGGACCGGTCGGGTCGGCCGCGGTGGGCAGCATCGCCAGCCGGGCCCCGACCAACGCCCGGTCGGTGGCGAGCGACCCCTCGGCGGGCAACTCGCCCAGGTCGTCGGTGACCGCCAGATGGCGGGCCACCTCGCCCCGGAGCCGGGACGGATCTTCGGTACGGAACCAGGTCAGCTCGTCGTCGGCGCACATCTGCCGGACCTGGTCCAGGATTCGCTCGGCCGGCCCGCCCACGAAGATGTCCTTGGTGATCCCGATGTTGTGGTCCACCAGGGCCACCAGCGCGTGCTCCGAGCCGCCGGACTCGTCGTCGTAGGCGAAGGTCGCGAGGTAGGAGGTCTGGTCGCCGTACACGTCGCCGTACGCCCACGTGCCGGTGAGGTGCACCCGGCCGAGCTGGGCCGTCCAGGTGGGCGCCTGGCTGCCCGGACGCACCCGCTCGGTGCCCACGGCGGTCGGGACGAGCGTGGCGAAGACCTGCCGGATGGTGGTGGCCGCCGCGATCCTGCGGCGGGCGGTGGCGGCGAGGAAGCCTGTGACGAACTCCCGTACGGCGGCGTCGCGGTCGGTCTCCGCGATCGCGTAGACACTGCCCAGCAGGGCGCTGCCGAGCATCTCGGCGTCGAGGGCGGACTCCAGCTTGGTCACGTCGCGTGCGGCGTGCAGCACCGCGTCGTAGGGGGTCTGAGGCGTGGCCATGCTCCGACCCTACGCCGCCCGAGGCGTACGCAGAGCGGTAGCGAGCCGTGCGGAATGTCAGCGGCGTGCGGCGTCCCGCAGCGCGTCGCGTGCCTGCGCGTACGAGCCGAGTACGATCCGGACCGGTGTCAGCACGTACTCGTCGCCCACCTGGGCGACCCGCGCCGTCAGGCGCTGTTCGGCGCGGGCCCGTGCGCGCCGGGCGGCCCAGCGCAGCACCGGGCGGGTCAGCGCCGCCACTAGCAGCCCGGCCAGCAGGCCGCCGAGCAGCAGCAGGGTCGGCAGCGGCACCTGACCGACCATCGGGTTGTCCAGCGCGGGCAGGCCGAGCGCCCGCAGCGCGTAGCCGAGCGCCAGCCAGCCCAGCCCGACCACGGCGGCGAGGGTGACCAACCACTGCACCCCGCCGACGATCCGCCACCACAGCGGTCGGCGGTCGAGGCCGAGGTCGGTGCCGGCGATCGCGCGGTCCAGCGCGTCCGGCAGGTCGCCGAGGCGGGACCGGGCGGCGGAGGTCACCGCGGCGGGCCAGGCGGCCGGCAGGTCGGCGGCGGCCCGGTCGGCCACCGCGCGGATGGCGAGGCCCAGCGCCGAGCGCTGGGCGGCCGTCGGGTCCGGTACCGAGGTGGCCGCGACCAGGCTCTCCGCCGGGTCGGCCTGGTCGCCGGTCGGGCCGGGCAGGTGCAGCCGACGCAGCGGGTCGGGTCGCAGCCGCCGCCAGCCCCGGACCACCGGCCAGCCGGTGGCCGCGCCGGCCCGGTGCCGGTACGCCCGCTCCACGGCCTCGGTCACCGCGGGCACCCCGGCCGCCCCGGCCAACGCCCGGTTCAGCCCGTTGCTGGCGGCGTCGTCCGGCCCACCCGCCGGCCGGGCCGAGCCGACCAGCTCGTCCAAGCCGGCGACGACCGTGTCGACGTCACCCGCGAGCCGGCGCAACGCGGCCTGCCGCTCGGCGACCGTGCGCTCCAGGGCGTCGCGCAGCCCGACCATCCCGGCCGGATCGATGGCGGTGGTGGCCAGCAGGGGCACACCGGTCAGCCCGTCCGTGTCGAGCAGCCGACGCAGGTCGTCCAGGACCCGGGGCACCTCTGCCGGGGGCAACCGGTCGGCCTGGTTGAGCACGACCAGGGTGACGTCCCGGTGTCTGTGGAACTCGCGTAGGTAACTGTCGTGGATGACCCGGTCGGCGTACTTCTGCGGGTCGACCACCCAGACCACCTGGTCGACCAGGCCGAGGAGTCGGTCCACCTCGAGCCGGTGGGATCGCTGCACCGAGTCGAAGTCGGGCAGGTCGAGCAGGATCAGGCCGTGCAGGGCCGTCTCGTCGTCCGCGTCCAGGGCGCTCTCCCGGACGAAGCGGTGCCGGGGCAGCACGCCGATCCAGTCGAGCAGCCGGTTGGCGCCCTCCAGCGGCCCCCACACGCAGGCGTGGGTGACGCCGGTGGTCGGCCGGCGGACCCCGACCGGCGAGAGTTCCAGCTGGGCCAGCGCGTTGAAGAGGCTGGACTTGCCGCTGCCCGTGGCACCGGCCAGGGCGACCACCGTGTGGTCCCGGGACAGCGCGAGCCGGGTGCCGGCCCGCTCGACCAGGGTGTGCGCGGGCACCAGCTCGGCGTCCGGCAGCAGGCCGTCCACGGCGGTCAGGAACCGGCGTACCGCCTCCAGTCGGGCGATCAGCGCGTCGGCGTCGACCCGCTGGTCCCCGCGGAACACCTCACGTACCCGGCCGGCGATGTTGCTCACCGGAAACCCTCCTCGTCGCCGGCGGACAGCCCGCTGCGATGCCGGGCCAACTCGACCCGGCCGGCGGCCCGGCGCAACCCGTCGCCGGCGTCCGCGGCGGGACGGGCGTCGGCGGTGCGGCTCAGGAAGCGGTCGGCCTCCGCGTCGAGCAGCGTCCGCACCCGGTCCAGCAGGTCGGTGCGGGCCTTGGCGGCGAGGGTACGCACCGCCTGGTCGCCGAAGATCGCCTGGAGGACGGCCTGCGCGGCGACAGTGGTGCCGGCCCCGGTGGCCAACTCCAGCCCGGTCGGGATGAACGCGGTGGAGGCGAAGACGGCGATCATCACGGCCAGCCCGGTGGCGTTCACCGCGTACGCGGCGGTGCGGGCCACGAACCGCTTGTCGCCGCCCTCGACCCGGACCAGTTCCAGCACGCCGCGCTGCCAGTCCCGGACCATCCGCTCGGCACGTTCGGGTAGGTCGTCGCTGGGATGGGCGAGCGCCGGGTCGAGCAGCCCGGCACCGGCCGGGTGTGCCTTCCACCCGGTGTACGCGGACTCGGCGGCCTCCGAGGCCACCCCGCGCAGCAACGTCACCAGCTGGGACTCGATGGCGTTGCGCAACTCGACGGAGGGCGCCGGTCGACCGGTGACGGCGGCCACGACCCGGTCCCGTAGGCGGCCGATCCGGGCCTCCAGCGTGCGGAACAGCTCACCGGTGCCGACGAACTCCTGCCAGCGGGCGAGCACCTCACCGCGGAGCAACCGGCCGTCCTGGAGCCCCTGCTCGACGGTGCGTTCGGCACCCCGGTACGCGGCCCGGACCCGTTCGTCCAGCCCGTCGGCGGCGGCGAGCTGCTCGTCGGCGGCGTCGGCCAGCTCCTCCACGGCGGGGTGGAGTGCGGCCAGCGCCCCGTCGAGGGTCTGGCGGACCACCGCCGCCCGCGCGTCCACGTCGGCGGCCAACCGGGCGAACCAGTCGGCCAGCGGCGCGGTCACCCCCTCGGGCAGCAGCCCCTGACCGTCGACCCAGGTCTCGGGCAACACGAACAGCGGCGCCCGGCCGAGGTCCTGCTCGGCGAGCATCTCGGTCAGGTGCGCGGCGATCTCGTCGGTGGCCTCGGCGGGCACCCGGTCCAGCACCATGGCGATCACCGCGCCGCGCGCCCGGGCACTGCGCAGCAGCTCCCAGGGCACCGCGTCGGCGTACCGGGCGGCGGTGGTGACGAAGAGCCACAGGTCGGCGGCGGCCAGCAGTTGGGTGGCGAGCGCCCGGTTGGCGTCGACGACCGAGTCGATGTCGGGCGCGTCGAGGAACGCCAGCCCGGCGGGCAGGGCCGGGGCGGTGACGAGGTGCAGGGCGCGCGGGTCGTCGCTCGGCTCGGTGGTGCGGGTCAGCCCGGGCAGGAGGTCACCCTGCCGGAACCAGGCCGCGTCGGACGGGTTGCAGACCAGTACCGGGGAACGGGTGGTCGGCCGGAGCACGCCGGCGGCGCTGACCCGGGCCTTGACCAGGCTGTTGACCAGGGTCGACTTTCCCGCGCCGGTGGAGCCGCCGACCACCACGAGCAGTGGGGCGTCCAGCCGGGCGAGCCGGGGCAGCAGGTAGTCGTCGAGCTGGTCGGTGAGGGCGGTGGCGGTGTGCCGGGCGGAGCTGGCAGAGGGCAGTGCGAGGGGATACCGGGTCGCGCCGATCGCCTCCCGGAGGCCCGACAGCGCCCCGGGGAGGCCGTCGTCCCCGGTGGTGGCGGGCGGCTCCTCCGCGGCGTCCGACGGGTCGGTGCGGGCTGCGACGGCGGGCGCGCCGGAACGGGTGGCGGGATCGCCGTGCGTCGTCACCGCTAAAGCGTGCCCGACCGATGCAAGGGAAGACAACCGGACGGTAATAACGGGTGGGTTGCGTCGGGTTGACTCAAGTCAACTTGACGATTGGCCAACGCGTGGCACTATTGAGTCAAGTTCACTCAACTTGTGGTGGGGCCCGCTGCGGGCGGTGCTCGCCAGCAGCCCACGGGCGACGCCCGTCACCTGCACAACCTTACGAAGCGAGGAAGCGAAGATGGCACGTGCGGTCGGTATCGACCTCGGCACGACGAACTCCTGCGTCAGCGTTCTCGAGGGCGGTGAGCCCACCGTCATCGCCAACGCTGAGGGGTCGCGGACGACTCCGTCGATCGTCGCGTTCGCCCGCAACGGCGAGGTGCTCGTCGGTGAGGTCGCCAAGCGCCAAGCGGTGACCAACCCGGACCGGACGATCCGGTCGGTCAAGCGCGAGGTCGGCACGAACTGGTCCGTCGACATCGACGGCAAGAAGTACACCCCGCAGGAGATCTCGGCCCGGACGCTGATGAAGCTCAAGCGGGACGCCGAGGCGTACCTGGGCGAGCAGATCACCGACGCGGTGATCACCGTCCCGGCCTACTTCAACGACAGCCAGCGCCAGGCCACCAAGGAGGCCGGTGAGATCGCCGGCTTCAACGTGCTGCGGATCGTCAACGAGCCGACCGCGGCCGCCCTGGCGTACGGGCTGGACAAGGGCTCCAAGGAGCAGACCGTCCTGGTCTTCGACCTCGGCGGCGGCACCTTCGACGTGTCGCTGCTCGAGCTGGCCGAGGGCGTCATCGAGGTCAAGTCGACAAGCGGTGACAACCACCTCGGTGGCGACGACTGGGACCAGCGGATCATCGACCACCTGGTCAAGACGTTCCGCGGTGAGCACGGCATCGACCTCGGTCAGGACAAGATGGCCCTCCAGCGGCTCCGTGAGGCCGCCGAGAAGGCCAAGATCGAGCTGTCCGCCGCCACCACCACCAACATCAACCTGCCGTACATCACCGCCGGCGCGGCCGGCCCGCTGCACCTCGACGTGACGCTCAGCCGCGCCGAGTTCCAGCGGATGACGCAGGACCTGCTGGACCGGTGCAAGGGCCCGTTCGAGCAGGCCGTGAAGGACGCCGGGATCAAGATCTCCGACGTCGAGCACGTCATCCTGGTCGGCGGTTCGACCCGGATGCCCGCCGTGACCGACCTGGTCAAGCAGCTCACCGGTCGCGACCCCAACAAGGGCGTCAACCCGGACGAGGTGGTCGCCGTCGGCGCCGCCCTCCAGGCCGGTGTGCTCAAGGGTGAGGTCAAGGACGTCCTGCTGCTCGACGTGACCCCGCTGAGCCTGGGCATCGAGACCAAGGGCGGCATCTTCACCAAGCTGATCGAGCGCAACACCACCATCCCGACCAAGCGTTCCGAGGTCTTCACCACGGCGGACGACAACCAGCCGTCGGTGCTGATCCAGGTGTTCCAGGGTGAGCGGGAGATCGCGGCCTACAACAAGAAGCTCGGGACCTTCGAGCTGACCGGCCTCCCGCCGGCGCCGCGCGGCGTGCCGCAGATCGAGGTCGCCTTCGACATCGACGCCAACGGCATCGTCAACGTGCACGCCAAGGACCTGGGCACCGGCAAGGAACAGAAGATGACGATCACCGGCGGCTCCTCGCTGCCGAAGGACGACATCGAGCGGATGCGCCGGGACGCCGAGGAGCACGCGGAGGAGGACAAGCGCCGCCGCGACGACGCCGAGACCCGCAACGTGGCCGAGGCGCTCCAGTGGCAGACCGAGAAGTTCCTCGCCGAGAGCGGCGACAAGCTGCCCAGTGAGAACCGCGAGCAGCTCAACGAGGCGCTCGGCGAGCTGCGTGGCGCCCTCGGCGGTCAGGACATCGAGAAGATCAAGTCGGCGCACGAGAAGCTGGCGCAGGTCTCCCAGCAGGCCGGCTCGCTGCTCTACTCGCAGCAGGCCGAGCAGGGTCAGCAGCCGGGTGGCGAGCCCGGCCCGGGTGCGACCGGCGCGACCGGCGCGCAGGCCGGCGGCGCCGACGACGTGGTCGACGCGGAAATCGTGGACGAGGACGGCAAGAAGTGACCGTCGCCCTCCGACACGTTTCCACCGCGAAGGGGATGAGGTAGCCGCATGACGCAGAAGCCACGAGCCGCCGACCCGGGCGACACCGGGTCGACGCCGGGTGGCTCCGCGCCCACGGAGCCGACCACCGGCGACGGGGAGCGGGTCGTCATCCGCAACAACCGCAAGCTCGTCGACACCGCCGAGCCGGCGGGGACCGCCGCGGACGCGGAGACCGGCGTACCGGCCGAGGGTCTGGTCGAGGACGCCGAGGTCGTGGTCGACGAGATCGAGGTCGAGGTCAACTCCACCGACGGGCCGGAGCCGTCCGGTCCGCCGGTGGTGGACGCCCCGGCGCAGCCGGTGGACGGCAGCGGCGGCACGAGCACCTCGCTCGGCGCCGAGCTGGAGGCGCTCCGGGCCGAGCTCGACGAGCGGACCAGGGACCTGCAGCGGGTGTCGGCGGAGTACGCCAACTACCGCAAGCGGGTCGACCGTGACCGCAGCCTCGTGCAGGAGCAGGCGACCGGCTCGGTGCTGGCCGCGCTGCTGCCGATCCTGGACGACCTGGACCGGGCCCGGGAACATGGCGACCTGGTTGGGCCGTTCGGCACGGTGGCGGAACAGCTCACCACCGCGCTGGGCAAGTTCGGCCTGAACGCCTTCGGCGAGCAGGGCGACCCGTTCGACCCGACCCGGCACGAGGCGGTCGCGCACCAGACCTCGGCCGACGTCAGCGAGCCGACCTGCGTACAGGTCATGCGACGCGGCTACCAGCTCGGTGAGCGGCTGCTGCGCCCCGCGCTGGTCGCGGTCGCGGATCCGGAATAGTGCCAGACAGTGACCGGGCCGTCCCGCCCACCGCACAGCGGTGGGCGGGACGGCCGGGCCACCAGGGTCGGAAGGAGGTGGACCGGTGAGTTCGAAGGACTGGATCGAGAAGGACTTCTACGCCGTGCTCGGCGTGGACAAGGCCGCCTCCGCGGATGACATCAAGAAGGCGTACCGCAAGGTGGCCCGGGAGTCGCACCCGGACCACAACCCGGGCGACCCGAAGGCCGAGGAGCGGTTCAAGGCCGCGTCCGAGGCGTACAACGTCCTGTCGGACAGCGGCCGCCGTCGCGAGTACGACGAGATGCGTTCGCTCTTCGGCTCGGGCGCGTTCCGGCGCAACGCCCGAGGTGGGGGTCAGCCGGGCGGCATGCCGTTCGACGTCTCCGACATGTTCGGCGGCGGCGCAGGCGGCGATCGCCGCTTCGGAGGCGCCGGCTTCCAGGACCTGTTCAGCTCGATCTTCAGCGGGGGGCAGGCCGGTGGGCAGGCCGCGCCACGCGGTCCGGCCCGTGGCCGGGACGTGGAGACCGAGGTGGCGCTGGACTTCGGCGACGCGGTACGCGGAGTGACTCTTCCCCTGACGCTGCGCGCGCCGGGAGTCTGTGACACCTGCCATGGCAATGGGGCCAAGCCCGGCACCCAACCGCGTACCTGCCCGGTCTGTCATGGTGCCGGCGTGACCACCCGCAACCAGGGGTCGTTCAGCTTCTCCGAGCCGTGCCGCAACTGCCAGGGCGTCGGCACCGTGGTCGAGGAGAAGTGCCCGGAGTGCCACGGCAGCGGCGGTGTCACCAAGACCCGCACCATGAACGTGCGCTTCCCGGCCGGTGTGGCCGACGGCCAACGCATCCGGTTGGCCGGGCGCGGCGAGCCGGGCGAGCGCGGTGGGTCGGCCGGTGACCTCTTCGTGCACGTCAAGGTTCGGCCGGACGAGCTGTTTGGGCGTACCGGAGACGACCTGACGCTGACCGTGCCGGTCACCTTCGCGGAGGCCGTGCTCGGCACGGACCTGCGGGTGCCCACGCTCGACGGCGCGGTGACCCTGCGGGTGCCACCGGGGACGCCGAGCGGGCGGGTGCTGCGGGCCCGGGGCAAGGGTGTGGTTCGCCGCGACGGGCAGGCCGGTGATCTGCTGGTCACGCTGGACGTGGTGGTGCCGGCCCGGTTGTCGGACGAGGCGCGCACGGCGCTGGAGTCGTTCGCCGAGCAGACCCCGCCTGCGGCTCGGGAACATCTCGACGCGCGGGTGCGTCGAGTCGGTTAGTCCGGTGGAATGGACGCGGAGGTGAGCGGGATGTCGGGCGAGTTCCTCGGTTCGGGTGACCCTGCCTACGAGGCCAAGGTGCTGATGATCTCGGTGGCGGCGCGGATGGCGGGGATGCACCCACAGACCCTGCGCCAGTACGACCGACTGGGGCTCGTGCAGCCCGGCCGGGCCGCCGGTGGCGGGCGTCGCTACAGCGTCCGCGACGTGGTGCTGCTGCGCGAGGTGCAGCGGCTCAGCCAGGACGACGGAATCAACCTGGCCGGCGTCAAGCGGATCATCGGGCTGGAGCGGCTGCTGGAGCAGGCACAGCAGCGGGTGGCCCGGCTGGAGGCGGAGCTGGACGCCGCGTACCGCCGGGTGGCCGAGCTGGAGTCGCTGGCCCGCTTCCCGGGCCGGGATCTGGTGCCGACCAACCGCACGTCCACCGCCCTGGTGGTGTGGCGTCCCCGCCGCATGCCCGATCGCTGACCCGCCGCTCACCCGGATCTGTCTTCTCGGCCCGGACCACGCTGGATTCCCGGCGCGGTCCGGGCCGCTTCGGTTAGCCTGTCGATAAGGGTCCAATCGGCTTAATCCGGACCTACCGGCATGGCGAGGGGGAAGCGATGGCGGAGCCGGCGAAGAATGTGGCCCAGCAGACGGAGGACCGGTTGGAAGACCTGGCCGAGACCGTCCGCAAGAAGTTCGACAAGGTGACCGAGGGGACCTACCGGGACCGGATCATCGCGGGCCGGTTCGCCGAAGACGGCGACCACGCCGGCGAACGGGGCCGAGCCGAGACGGAACGCAAGCAGGACTGACCGGTGACCGACGTGCGGGCCGGGACCCACGGGGGGTCCCGGCCCGTTCGCCGTAACCAGTGCCGGGCCGGGACGCTGGGATGCCGTAGCGGGGGTCCCGGCCCGTTCGCCGTAACCAGTGCGGGCCGGGACGCTGGGATGCCGTAGCGGGGGTCCGGCCCGTTCGCCGTAAATCAGTGCGGCCTACCTCAGCCGAGGCGGCGGTTTTCGCGGACCAGGCCGCCTTCGCACCAGTCCCGGTAGACGAAGAGATCCGGTCGGGCCAGCAGCACCCGGCCGTTGTGCGCCCAGATCTTCATCAGCTCGTCGCCGTCGCGCTCGGCCTGTTCGACGAGCTTGCGGAAGCGGCGCTTGGGGTGGGCGCGGAAGTTCGTCCGGATGCCGTCGGCCGCGTAGATGTACAGGCAGTGCAGCGCGAAACGCCGGGCCGGGCAGGTCGGATCCATGGCTAACTCGAAGAGCGTCAGCACCAGTCGATCGCCGGAGACCAGCAGGTCCCAGTCGGGTGGCATCGAGGCCAACGGCACCGAATCGGGCTTGTACGCCCAAGCTCGCAACTCCGCCGGAGTCGGATCGACGGGGTTGGCGAAGCCGTGGAACGTCGACTCCTGCACGCTCACCGGCCAACCTTCCGCTCTCGCCCGCGTTTGGCAACGCTGCCTGCGGACCCTGGCTGCTGGGGCGAAACGGTAACCCGCCCACGGTTGCTGCGGTAGTCCCCATGAGGAGCAATTCCGCAACCGTTGGCATGGGCGGGTCCACTGCATCGATATCGCGGCCGATGATGCTCCTATGACAATCCACGTTCGACGGTTCCAGCGGGGTGCCGAAGCCCAGTTCGTCATGGGGCTGGAGTGGCTTTTCGCCCCTCCCGGTAGCCGTCCCGTGGATTGGGACGGCGACCGCGCGGTCGAGCGGACCGCGCAATTGCTCGCCCACGAAGACGTCGCACTCTTCGAGGCGCGATCCGATGAAGATCAGTTGGTCGGCGTGGCCAGCGTCTACCTGGACATCCTCTCCGTGCGCTTCGGCCGTCGGGCCTCGATCGAGGACCTCGCGGTGCACCCCGACTGGCGCTCCCGAGGTGTCGGCTCCGACCTCCTGGCGGCGGCCAGGGCATGGGCGCAGGAACAGGGCGCCGACTACGTCTTCCTGGAGTCCGGCCTGGGCCGGACCGAGGCGCACCGCTTCTACCTGCGCGAGGGTGCGACCCACGCCGCCGCGGCGTTCAGGTGGACGTCAGTGAAGTGAGTCGGCGACCGGAATCCGCTCCTGCCGCTGGGCCGCCGCGCGGTTGCGCAGCCACCGCTTGAACCACGGGAAGTCCGGCAGCCGGGCCAGGATCGGCCCGGTCACCACAGTGATCAGGACGTACGTCGCGGCCAGCGCTGCCAACTGCGGCTCGACGCTCCCGGCGGCCACCGCGAGCCCGGCGATGACGATGGAGAACTCACCTCGGGGTACGAGTGCCAGGCCGGCCCGCCATCGACCGGGTTCCGCGATGCCGACCCGGCGGGCGGCGAGGTAACCGGTGAGCGTCTTCGTCGCCATGGTGACCACGGCCAACGCGAGCGCCGGCAGCAGCACCGGCGGAATGTCCTGCGGGTCGGTGGTCAGGCCGAAGAAGACGAAGAACACCGCGGCGAACAGGTCCCGCAGGGGCGAGAGCAACTCGGTGGCGTGGTGCGCCACCGGACCGGAGAGGGCGATGCCGACCAGGAACGCGCCGACCGCCGCCGACACCTGGAGCGACGCGGCGATGCCCGCGATCAGCAACGTCAGACCGAGTACGCCGAGAAGCAGCGCCTCCGGGTCCTTCGCCGACAGGGCGGACGAGATCAGGTGGCCGTACCGGATGGCGACCACCAGCACGATCAGCACCGTGCCCACCGCGACGGTGAGCGCGATCCCGCCGCCGAGCAGGCCGGTGCCGGCCAGTACGGCGGTGACGAGCGGCAGGTAGAGGGCCATCGCCAGGTCCTCGATGACCAGCACCGAGAGGATCACCGGCGTTTCCCGGTTACCGAGTCGACCCAGGTCGGCGAGGACCTTGGCGATCACCCCGGAGGAGGAGACCCAGGTGATGCCGCCGAGTACCAGGGCGGCGACCCAGTCCCAGCCGAGCAGCAGGGCGAACCCCGCGCCGGGTAGCGCGTTGAGCACGCCGTCGATCAGCCCTGCCGGTGCCGCCGACCGGAGGTTGCCGACGAGTTCGTTGGCCGAGTACTCCAGGCCGAGCATCACCAGCAGAAGGATGACGCCGATCTCGGCGCCGACTGCGAAGAACTCCTCGCTGGCGTCCAGCGGCAGCAACCCGCCGTGCCCGAACGCGAGCCCGGCGAGCAGGTAGAGAGGAATGGGAGAGAGGCCGAAACGCCGGCTGAGCCGGCTGAGGAGCCCGAGCAGCAGCAGCAGCGCACCGACTTCGATGAGCAGCGTGGTGAAATCGTGCATCCGCCTCAGCCGTCCGGGTCACTGTCGGCGAGGATGGCGGACACGCCGTCGAGACCTCTACGGGTCCCGACAACGACCACCACGTCGCCGGCCGCGAAGCGGAAGGAGGGGAGTGGCGAAACGATCACTTCGCCTTCGCGCAGCACTGCCACGATGGAGGCGCTGGTGCGGGTACGCGCCTTGGTATCGCCGAGCTTCCGATTGACGTACCGCGACCCGGCCGGAATGGCGATCTGCTCGGTGAGCAGACCGGCGGCCTGCTCGCGGAGCCCGGAGAGCTGGCCGAGCATCAGCGACGCGCCGAGGATGTCGGCCAGAGCCTCGGCCTCGTCGTCGGTCAGCGGAATGTCCGCCTGGCAGGCGTCGGGGTCGTCGGGATCGTAAAGAACGAGATCACGGCGGCCGTTGCGGTGGGAAACGACGCCCAGGCGGCGTCCGGACTCCGTCACCAGATCGTGACGTACCCCGATCCCAGGTAAGGCGGTCTGCTCGACACGTACTCGCACTCTCCAAGGCTACCGCTTCGTGAACAAAGCGCAGATCTTGGACGGACAGCACCCTTCGGGCCGGCCCCAGCGCAGCTCGTCGGCCATGATCCGCTCGGGTTCATTGAAGTCGGGGTATCCGGCGTGCCGGGACACCCCGACTTCCTGAAAGCCGAGTGGATCTTTACGACTTCTCTGCTACGAAAACGCCGACACCTTCCAGCGTCTCGGTCAGCCCGGTCGCGCGGAGAATCATCATGGCCTTACCGACCACGGTGTCCGACACGCCGTACTCGTTGCAGAGCTGCGACCGGCTCGGCAGTTTCGTGCCGGGCGGCCACTCGCCTGATTCAATCTTTCCCCGCAGCTCGTCTGCGAGCACCTGGTACTGCTGCTTGGGCATACACACTCCCCGGATGGCACGCCCATTCGATCACGCGACCGCCTCCAACCTCAAGCAATCGGAGGTCGGTCGTTGACCTACAACCGCTACCGATTGTAGGTTCGAGACGAACGCTTCCGGATGGCACTGGGGCGCTCAGCGGGCCGGGACGAGCTTCCCCGTGGTTCGTCCCGGCCCCGTTTTTCGCGCGCAACCAATTGCACCGCCGAGGAGGGGTACAGCTGATGGTGGACCGAGGGCGGCGGCGATGACCGGGCGGTTCGTCATCCACCTGCCGATATCCGCGCCCGATCTGGCCCGCGCCAAGATGCTGGGGCGGACCGCCGGTCGGTCACTGGCCTTCCTGGCCCGGATCGACCTCGGCGGCATTACCGTCTCGACCGAGGACAACCAGGGGGTACGGCACTGGGTCTTCTGCGACCGGCGGCTGGACGGTGGTCGTCGCTGCGTGCTCCGCGCCGACCACGAAACCCCGTGCACCGCCCGGCTGCCCCGGCGAATCGGCCCCTAGGGGCCTTACAAGATCGTGATCGACTCGGTTTTCATGATGTCGCGGTGTCCTGGCGGTCCGGATACCCCGACTGCCTGAAAGTCGAGTGGATCAGCGGCGCCGGGCGCCGGTGCTGGATGCGTCGGTGCCCGCGCCGGCGGAGCGGGCGCGGGCACCTGGGAACGCCGGGGTCAGCGGAGGCTGGCGAAGAACTCGCGGATGTCGGCGACCAGCACCTCGGTGGCCTGGTGGGCGGCGTAGTGGCCGCCGACGTCACCCCGGCCCGCGACGTCGGTCTCGTACGCCGTCCACCGGACGATGTTCGCGTGGTCCCGCTCGGCGAAGCGGCGGATGGACTGGAAGTCGCCGGGGAACATGGCCAGCGCGGTCGGAGCGGTGGTCGGCTCGGTCGGCGGCTCGCCGGCGTGCGCGTCCTCCCAGTAGAGCCGGATCGCCGAGGCGGCCGTGCCGGTGAACCAGTAGAGCGCCACGTTGGCCAGGATGAAGTCGGCATCCAGGCTCTCGTCGAAGAGTTGGCTGTTCCAGGCGAGCAGCCCCACCGGCGAGTCGGCCAGCGCGAACGCCAGGGTCTGCGGCTGCTGACTGTGCACCTGGTTGAAGGAGAACTTGTTCTCGTAGAACCACTGGAGGTGCCCGAGCGCGGCCTGGTCCGCCTCGGAGAGCCCGGCGAACTCGGCCGGGTCGCCCGAGGGGAACGAGAAGAGCTGGGTGACGTGGACGCCGAGCACCCGCTCCGGTGCGATCCTGCCCAGCTCCGGAGCGATCATCGAGCCGGCGTCGTTGCCGACCGCGCCGTAGCTGTCGTACCCCAGTCGGTTCATCAGCTCGGCCCAGGCGCGGGCGATGCGGAACCGGTTCCAGCCGGCGCTGCGGGTCGGGCCGGAGAAGCCGAAGCCGGGCAGCGACGGGATGACCACGTGGAAGGCCGGCGCGTCCGGGTCGGTCGGCTCGGTGAGCGGGGCGATCACGTCGAGGTACTCCAGCACCGAGCCGGGCCAGCCATGGGTGAGCAGCAGCGCGGTGGCGTCCGGCCGGGACGAGCGGACGTGCAGGAAGTGGACCCGCTCGCCGTCGATCTCGGTGACGAACTGCGGGTAAGCGTTCAGGCGGGCCTCGACGGCACGCCAGTCGAACTCGCCCCGCCACCGGTCGACCAGGGCGCGCATCCGGTCGGTGCCCATCCCGTACGAGTCACCCGCGCCGGGCAGGTCGGCGGGCCAGTTGGTGCGGCCCAGCCGGGCGGCCAGGTCGTCCAGGGCGGTCTGCGGGATCTCGACGCGGAACGGGCGGATCGCGGTGTCGCTCATGCCGGAACTCCTTCGGAACGGAATGTTTCGTTCTGCTATCACCATAGCAGAGCGGAATGATCCGTTCCACTGTTATGCTGGGGGCATGTCCACGACTTCCGGCAAGACGCTTGGCGGTCGCCGCGCCCAGGCCGCCCGCAACGACGAGGTCATCCTCGAAGCCGCCCGCGCCGTCTTCCTCGACGACCCGAAGGCCCCGATCGCCGCCGTCGCCGAACGCGCGGGCGTCGGCATCAGCGCGCTCTATCGGCGGTACGCGGGCAAGGAGGACCTGCTGCGCCAGCTCTGCCACGACGGGCTACGCCGGTACGTGGCAGAGGCCGAGACCGCCCTGGCCGAGCCGGACGACTGGGCCGCGTTCACCGGCTTCCTGACCCGGGTGGTCGACGCCGACGTGCACTCGCTCACCGTCCACCTGGCCGGCACCTTCACCCCGACCGAGGAGATGGGTCGGGACGCGATGCGCGCCGGCGAGTTGGCCACCGCCCTGGTCGACCGGGCCCACGCGAGCGGGCGGCTGCGCCGTGACGCGGTCGTACACGATCTGGGTTTGTTGTTGGAGGCGTGCGCCGCGGTCCGCGTACCCGATCCGGAGCGGACCCGCCAACTGCGCCGCCGGCAGCTCGCGGTCCTGCTGGCCGGCCTGTCGTCGGTGCCGGACGCGGACCCGCTACCCGGCCCGCCCCCGGCGGCCGGCGAGTTCGACTGGCGGTGGCGGCGCCGGGAGTGATGGGCGTCACGCGCTAAGGTTGAGCGGAATACGCTCAACTCTGGTTGTGTCCAACCCAGTGGACAACGCCGATCCGGGGGAGCCCATGAACACCGAAAGACTCACCACCAAGAGCCGCGAAGCCATCACGGGCGCCGTCGCGCTGGCCAACCAGCGTGGTCACGCCACCGTGGAGCCCTGGCACCTGCTGCTGTCACTCCTGGACACCGACGGCTCGACCGCCACCGGTCTGCTGCGCGCCGTCGGGGCCGACCCGACCGAGCTGCGCCAGGCCGCCCAGCGTGCGGTCGACGCCCTGCCGGCCGCCCGCGGCTCCAGCATCGCCGAGCCGACGCTGGCTCGGGAGTTCGTCAACGCCATCGGCGCCGCCGAGCAGATCGCCAGGCCGCTGGGCGACGAGTACACCTCCACCGAGCACCTGCTCGCCGGCCTGGCCCGGGTGGGCGGGGCGGTGTCCGGCGCGCTGAAGACCGCCGGTGCCACCGAGGAGGCCCTGGTCGCCGCCTTCCCGACCGTTCGCGGTGGGGACCGTCGGGTCACCACCGCCGACCCGGAGCAGACCTACCAGGCCCTCACCAAGTACGGCGTCGACCTCACCGCCAGCGCCCGGGACGGCAAGATCGATCCGGTCATCGGCCGGGACTCCGAGATCCGTCGGGTCATCCAGGTGCTCTCCCGGCGTACCAAGAACAACCCGGTGCTGATCGGCGAGCCCGGCGTCGGCAAGACCGCGATCGTCGAGGGCCTGGCCCAGCGGATCGTCACCGGCGACGTGCCCGAGTCACTGCGCGACAAGAAGCTGATCTCGCTGGATCTCGGCGCGATGGTCGCCGGAGCGCAGTACCGCGGCCAGTTCGAGGAGCGGCTGAAGTCCGTCCTGGAGGAGATCAAGAACTCCAACGGGCAGGTCATCACGTTCCTCGACGAGCTGCACACAGTCGTCGGCGCCGGCAAGGGCGAGGGCTCGATGGACGCCGGCAACATGCTCAAGCCGATGCTGGCCCGTGGTGAGCTGCGGATGGTGGGCGCCACCACGCTGGACGAGTACCGCGAGCACATCGAGAAGGACCCGGCGCTGGAGCGTCGTTTCCAGCCGGTGCTGGTCGGTGAGCCGACCATCGAGGACACCATCGGCATCCTGCGTGGGCTCAAGGAGCGCTACGAGGTGCACCACGGCGTACGGATCACCGACGCCGCGCTGGTCGCCGCCGCGACCCTGTCCGACCGTTACATCACCGAGCGGTTCCTGCCGGACAAGGCGATCGACCTGGTCGACGAGTCCGCGTCCCGGCTCCGGATGGAGATCGACTCCCGTCCGGTCGAGGTGGACGAGATCGAGCGGGCGGTCCGCCGGTTGGAGATCGAGGAGATGGCGCTGGCCAAGGAGCCGGACGCCGCCTCGGCCGAGCGGTTGGAGCGGCTCCGCAAGGAGTTGGCCGACAAGCGCGAGCAGCTCACCGTGCTCTCCGAGCGCTGGCAGACGGAGAAGAGCCACATCACCAAGCTCTCCACCGCCAAGGAGGAGCTGGAGCGCCTCGGCGGCGAGGCCGAGCGGGCCGAGCGGGACGGCGAGTTGGAACGCGCCGCCGAACTGCGCTACGGCCGGATCCCCGCCCTGAAGGTCGAGCTGAAGCAGGCCGAGGAGGAGCTGGCCCAGCTCCAGGCCGACGGCGCGATGCTCAAGGAGGAGGTCGGCTCCGACGACATCGCGGCGGTGGTCGCCTCCTGGACCGGCATCCCCGCCGGTCGTCTGCTGGAGGGTGAGACGGCCAAGCTGCTGCGGATGGAGGAGTCACTGGGCGGCCGGGTGGTCGGCCAGGCCGAGGCGGTCGGCGCGGTCTCCGACGCGGTTCGCCGTGCCCGGGCCGGTATCGCCGACCCGGATCGCCCGACCGGGAGCTTCCTCTTCCTCGGCCCCACCGGCGTCGGCAAGACGGAGCTGGCCAAGGCCCTCGCCGAGTTCCTCTTCGACGACGAGCGGGCCATGGTCCGCATCGACATGAGCGAGTACGGCGAGAAGCACTCGGTCGCCCGCCTGGTGGGTGCGCCGCCCGGCTACGTCGGCTACAACGAGGGTGGTCAGCTCACCGAGGCGGTGCGCCGACGGCCGTACTCGGTGGTGCTGCTGGACGAGGTGGAGAAGGCCCACCCGGATGTCTTCGACGTGCTGCTCCAGGTGCTCGACGACGGTCGGCTCACCGACGGTCAGGGCCGCACGGTGGACTTCCGCAACGCGATCCTGATCCTCACGTCCAACCTCGGGTCGTCGGTGATCAGCGACCTGACGCTCGCCGACGAGCAGCGTCGGGAGGGTGTGCTGGCCGTGGTCCGGTCGCACTTCAAGCCGGAGTTCCTCAACCGGCTGGACGACATCGTGGTCTTCGCCTCGCTGCGCGGGGACGACCTGCGCTCCATCGTCGACATCCAGTTGGACCGGATGCGAAACCGTCTTGCGGGCCGCCGATTGGCACTGGACATCACCGAGTCCGCCCGGGAGTGGCTCGCCGAGCACGGTTACGACCCGATCTACGGCGCCCGCCCGCTCCGCCGCCTGGTCCAGACGGCGATCGGAGACCAACTGGCCAAGGCCCTGCTGAGCGGATCAATCCGCGACGGCCAAACGGTAAAGGTAGACCGCGCCGTTGAAGCCAACACCCTCTCGGTAACCCCCGCCTAACCCCGCCCGAACACGTTGATCAAGAGGTTTGCGTCAGCCCGATGTCTTCCCATGACGCAAACCTCTTGATCAACAGGGTGGAGCGGGGGTGGGCGGGGAAAGAGGTGGGGCATGTTTGGGATTGGAAAGAAATGGGAGCGGGAACTTGGTGCGGCCGTCGACACGTTGGTGACGGCTGACACGCTCGCCTTCGGGGGAGTTGGCATCGCCGGGAACCTGTTGCCGGTGACGGAGGCGTACGAGCGGGTATCGGCCGCTGTCGACGACCACCCCGAGGAGGTCCGTCGCCAGCTCGACCGGGTGCTGGCCGACGGCACACCCGCCGGCCGGGCGTACGCGGCCACGCTGCTGGAGCGCCTCGACCCGGCGGCGGCCCGAGCGGCCTGGACGTCGCTGCGGGACGACCCGAGCGAGTTCACCACCTTCGTCGGCTGCGTGATGGACCGCGAAACCCTGGGCACGTACGCCAGCCGGCGGCTCGCCGCAGCATGATCCATTCGCCGGTCGGTGCTGCCCGATTGGTCCTGCCGGTCGCCGACGACGCGCCGTACGTTGCGAGCCATGAGCCCGCCCGCCGCCGCGCCGCGTCCGCCCCGGCCGACCACCGTGACAATCGCCTTCTGGCTGCAACTGGCCGTGGTGCTGGTGCTGCTCGGCCTGGCCGCGCTGACGGTGGCCGAGGCGGTGCACTTCGATGGCCAGATCGACCGCGCGGTACGACTGGTGCCGGACGCCGACCCGGACGAGGTGGCTGGCGAACGGCAGGGCAACATCGCGACGACGTTGATCCTCGGCGTACCTGCGGTGTTGCTGGCGATCTGGCTGGCGGCCACCGCCGTCCCGGTCCGGCGGGGCGCCAACGTCGCGCGGATCCTGGTCTTCGTCGCCAGTGGCGTGCAACTGCTGGTCTGCTTCGCGCAGTGCTGCTCCGGAGGGTTCCTCGTACCCCTGCTGGTCGCCCCGGAGCTCGCGGCGGAGCCGTCACCGGAGTGGGACGAGGAGTGGGAGACCTCGACGTTCTTCGACACGCTCTACGCCGGCACCGATCCCTGGGACGACGTGTTCTTCCCCGCGGCGGGGCTGGGCGTGCTCACCGTCCTGGCACTCTCCGCGGCCGTGGTCCTGCTGCTGGCGCTGCCGCCGGCGAACCGCTGGTTCGTGCCGCGTACCGCGGGCGAGGCGCTTCCCGACCCGGCGTGGACGATGCCCGTTCCCTACTACGCCCCGCCCGGCTACGGATATCCGACCGTTCCGCTCGTGCCGGGCTTCCTGCCGCCGAGCCAGCCGCTCCCACCCGGCTACCTGATCTGCCCCGACCCGGCCGCGCACCTGACGCCGGGCGCGCCGAGCAGCTCACCAGGGCCGACCGGACCATCGGCGGCGGCACCGGACGACGGCCCCGACGGCCTCCGCTAGCTGAGCTGTCGGCCACAGCGCGGGCCTTCCTGGTGCCGAAGGTTGTTACCGTCTGCGCCGACGTACCTGGGGAGGTGGTCGGGTGGACGCGGTGGTGACGTGCCTGGTGGCGGCAGTTGCCGTACTCGCGGTGGTCGTGGTCGTCGTGCGGGCTCGCCGGCGGGCGACGAGCCGGCCCGGCGGCCAGCCGACGGAGCCGCCGCGCGGCCCGCTCCGCCTGACCCCGGGCGACCGCGTGCGGATCCGCGACCGGGAGTACGCGGTGAGCGCCACGATCCGCCTGGTCGAGGGCGACTGGAGTTGGGTGCAGCACCTCCTCGACGACGACTCCGGCACCCGCCACCGGCTCTCCGTCGAGGACGGCCCCGAACTCGAACTGGTGCTCTGGACCGCCGAACCGGGCGCCACCGTCACCCCGGGCGCCCCGACCATCGAACTCGGCGGGCGGCGCTACACCTGGGCCGAGACCGGGCAGGCGCGTTACACCGCCACCGGAGAGACCGAGCTGCCGTCGACCGGGACCATGCGCTACCACGACTACCAGTCCGGTGGCGCCGCGCGGCTCTCCTTCGAGGCGTACGGCGAGGAGGGCTGGAGGGTGGCCCGCGGTGGCCTGCTCGACCCCGCCGACCTGACGATCCGCCCCACGCCCGAGGCTCGCTGAGCCGGACCGGGCGGACGCGCCGGGCTCGTCACGGCATGCCGAACTGGCCGGTTGTCGATACGGTGTGGGCGCGATCTTAGGGAAGGAGAATCGTGGTCGATTCCCAGAGCACGCCGGCCCGCCAGCGGCCATCCATTGTGTCGATTTCCAGCTACCTGCTCTTCCTGTTCCTGGCGCTCCAGGTGATCAGCCTGATCATCACGCTCAGCACCTTCGGCAAGACGCGGGACGCGCTCCGTGAGGCGTACGCGGGCAGCAGCACCGACGGCGACCAGGTGGCCGACGTCTTCGTCGTCATCGGCATCGGCAGCAGCATTCTTCTGCTGCTGCTCGCGGTCGTGCTGGGCGTGCTGGCCCTCTTCAACAACCAGGGCCGCAACGGTGCCCGGATCACCACCTGGATCGTCGGCGGCATCATGGTCTGCTGCGTCGGCGGTGGCCTGCTCAGCAACGCGGCCGGCGGTTTCAACACCGGTGGCGGGACTGGCGGCGACGGGCCGAGCCCCGAGGAGATCCAGCGCCGCCTGGAGGAGGCTCTGCCCTCCTGGGTCACCCCGGTCAGCCTCCTGCTCGGTGTGCTCAGCCTGATCGCGCTGATCACGGCGCTGGTCCTGCTGGCGCTGCCGAAGGCGAACCCGTTCTTCCGCAAGCCCGCCGCGGGCTGGGAGCCGCCGACCCCGGGCGCCAGCTACCCGGGCCACCCGCAGGCGCCGGGTCAGCCCGGCTACCCGCAGGCATCCGGTGAGCCGGGCTATCCGTCGAGTGGGGAGCCGAGCTACCCGCCGCCTCCGGCCACGAACCGGCCCGACGACACGCCGCCCACGGACCGGCCCGGGTCTACCCCGCCGTCGACGAGCTGACGGCTGGATAAGCACGACGCCGACGATCCCTCCGAGTAGGTTGCAACCCGACGCCTACCGGAGGGATTCGTCGTGTCGTACCCGGAATCGGCACCGGCCCGCCGGCCCGCCGCCGTCCTGTCGGCCGTGACCGTGCTGTTGGTGATGGCGGTCGCCGCGCTCGCGTACGCCGTGGTCGACCTGGTGGTGCTGGGCGGGACGGTCGACGCGTTCCGCTCCGCCGCCCGCGACACCTCGGCCAGTCCGGAGCAGATCAACGACGTGGTGACTCTGCTCCGCGCGTCCGCGGTGCTGTCCGCGGTGGTGGCGGTGCTCTCCGCGCCACTGCTCGCCGGCCTGGCCCTCGGGCTGCTGGCCGGTCGCAACGGCGTCCGGGTGGCGACCTGGGTGGTCAGCGGGCTCGGCCTCCTCGGCGGCTGTTGCAGCGTGGCGGTGGTCGTCGGCGAACGGGCCGCGCCACTGCAACTGGGCTCCGGTGAGCAGGCTCTCGCCGAGTTGCTGGGCCTGATCGGCGACGCGTACCCGTCCTGGTGGATCCCGCTCAACGCCGGGCTTTCCGTCGCACAGGGGCTCGGTTACCTTGTAGTAGCTACGCTGCTGGCGCTGCCGCCGGCGAACCGCTGGTTCGGCCGCCACCGCTCGACGACGCCGACCGCACCGCCTAGATTCACGCCCGCCCCGCACCAGCCCCCGTCGGCGCCGCCCGCGCCCCCGTACCCGCCCAGGTGAGGATCGCCCCGTGACGCTCGACCCCACGACCGCCGAGCGCCGGGCCCTGATCACCGGGGCCACCGCCGGCATCGGCGCGGCGTTCACCCGACGGCTGGCCGCCGACGGTTGGCATCTGGTGCTCGTTGCCCGCGACGCGGCGCGGTTGACCGAGCTCGCCACCGAGCTGCGTTCCACGTACGGGCGCGAGGTGGAGACGATCCCGGCGGATCTGTCCACCGACGACGGCTGCGCCACCGTGGAGCAGCGGATCGCCGACGGCACTCCGGTGCACCTGCTGGTCAACAATGCGGGGATCAGCCTGAACAAACCGTTCCTACGCTCCACCGCGGAGGACGAGGCACGACTGTTGCGGCTCAACGTGCACGCGGTCATGCGGTTGACCCTGGCGGCGCTACGACCGATGACTGAACGGCGAAATGGGGCAGTGATAAATGTCTCTTCGGTCGCCGGTTTCGGTACGGCGATGCCCGGATCGACGTACTCCGCCAGCAAGGCGTGGGTCACCAACTTCAGTGAGTCCGTCGGGCAGTCGGCACGGCCGTTCGGCGTTCAGGTGATGGCCCTCTGCCCCGGCTACACCCGCACCGAATTCCACCAGCGGGCCGGCATCAACATGTCCAAGACGCCGGAGTGGCTGTGGCTGCGGGCCGAGGATGTGGTCGACGAAGCCCTGCGTGACCTGCGCAAAGGCAAGATGGTCAGCATTCCGGCGTGGAAGTACAAGGTGGTCGTCGCCGGCATGCGACACGCGCCGCGGCGGCTGCTCCAGGCGGTCGCGCGGGACACCCGCGGCCGGATCGGTCGCGACGAGCACTGAGCCTCGACCGGCCCGCCGACCCCGATCGAGTGGTGGGACGGAGTTGGCGCGCCGCTGTCGGGCCAGTTGCTGAGCGTAGTCGTACATCGCCAGTCATCGGTTCCCCCCGGGGCTGATCAGGGTGGACCCCGCACACGGCGTTCAGAGTTGCGCAGTAACCTCTATCGCCATGGGGGACCACGACGACCTGCGTAAATTCATTACCGACCTGGCTGTGGTCCACGGACGGGTCGTGCTCTCGTCGGGGCGCGAGGCAGACTGGTACGTGGATCTGCGGCGCGTCACGCTCCATCACCGGGCCGCTCCTCTGGTCGGCCGGGTGTTGCTCGACCTCACCGCCGACTGGGAGTTCGACGCCGTCGGGGGCCTCACCCTGGGTGCGGACCCTGTCGCGCTCTCGATGCTGCACGCCGCCGCTCCGACCGGCCGGGCCCTGGACGCCTTCGTGGTGCGCAAGGCGGGCAAGGCCCACGGTCTTCAGCGGCGGATCGAGGGACCGGACGTGGCCGGCCGCCGGGTGTTGGCGGTGGAGGACACATCCACGACGGGCGGAAGTGTTTTGACCGCTGTCGAGGCGCTTCGCGAGGCCGGGGCGGAAGTCGTGGGCGTGGTGGTTATTGTTGATCGAGGCGCCGGCGACGCGGTGCGAGCCGCCGGATTGCCGTACCGGGCGGCCTATACGTTGGCTGACCTCGGCCTTGTGGCGTAAAAGTCTGCCGATTCGGATCTGCTGATATGCAGGCGGATCGATGCTGCTGGTGGAAGGATGGAATACGTGGGAACTGCGTTGGCCGAAATGACTATGCCTCAGATCTCGCCGCTAAACGGCGAGCCGATCGAACGTGCCGATGCCGAGCGTCTCGCCGGGGTCCTCAAGGCCCTTGCTGATCCTGCTCGGTTGCGGCTGCTCAGCCTGATCCAGTCGGCCCCCGAGGGCGAGGCGTGCGTCTGTGACCTGACGGCGCCGCTCGGCCTCTCTCAGCCGACGGTCAGTCATCACCTGCGTATCCTCACCGAGGCCGGCTTGTTGCAGCGGGAGAAGCGCGGTGTCTGGGCGTACTACAGCCTGGTCCCGAGTGCGATCGCGACGATCGCCGACCTGCTGACCCCGCCGCGTAAGCGAGCCACCAAGAAGGCCCGCTGACGTAGGCACTACACGTCGTCCCGAAGCTGGGACGGCGTCCGGTGGCGAGCCAGGGGTGGCGCCACCGGTGGTTGACACCTGCTCGTCCCCGGTCGCACCACCGGAGGCCGGGTTCGACATGCCGACGGCCGACCCCCTCACCAGGGGGCCGGCCGTCGTCGTACCTCAACGGTCCTGACCGTGCTCCGGGCGCTGATGGCCGTGCTGGTGCCGGTCGTGGTCGAACGCCTCACGGGCCGCCTCCACCGTGCCGGCGGCACTGGCCGCCGCGACCACCGCGACCGCCTCGCCGCGCTTACGAGCCCGCCGGTCGCGGAGGAACTCGAAGAAGATCGGCAGCACCGAGATCAGAATGATCAGGGCCACCACCGGCAGGATGTAGTGGTCGATCTTGTCGCCGATGGCCTGGTAGATCTGCTCGGCCAGCAGGTAGCCGATCAGCAGGATGCCGTCCACCCAGAGCACCGCGCCGACGATGTTCCAGAGCAGGAACTGCTTGGCCGGCATGCCGAGCGCGCCCGCGACCGGGTTGAGGAACGTCCGGACGATCGGAATGAAGCGCGCCAGCACGACGGCCTTCGCCGGGCCGAACTTCTGGAAGTAGTACTCGGCCTTCTCCACGTACTCCTTCTTGAAGAGCCGGGAGTTCGGCCGCTCGAACATCGGCCGGCCGTACCGCTTGCCGAGCCAGTGCCCCAGCTGGGCGCCGGCGATCGCGCAGATCGGCCCACCGATCAGCAGGCCGGCCAGGGAGAGGCGGGTGCCGTCGCCGAAGATCGCGTCCGCCACCGGTGACGAGGCGACCCCGGCGAGGAACAGCAGCGAGTCACCGGGGAAGAAGAAGCCCACCAGCAGGCCGGTCTCGGCGAAGAGGATCACCCACACGCCGATCAGCCCGAAGGTCTGCAACAGATCCTTGGGATCGAGCGGGTTCAGGGCGACGCTCTCCACGAGAGCGCGGGTCTTCTCAGCTGTGTCCACGGCCACAAAGGGTACCGAAGCCCAGGGTCCCGGCCGCGCCGGACCGGCCCGTCACCACCCGCCCGCGCCGTGGGGCTCAACGCCAGCGTCCCGGCGTCGTGGGGTCCAACGACGGTGCCCCGCCGACCGTGGTGGTCGACGGGGCACCGGTGGTGCGGGGTGGGTCAGGCGACGAAGCGGGTCCGGCGGCGCTTGGCCACCAGGTAGCCGCCGACGCCCGCGGCGAGCAGCAGCGCGCCGAGGCCGGCGATCAGGCCGGTGGACTGACCGGTGATCGGCAGCGAGCCGCCGTCACCGCCGCCACCGCCGCTGCCGCCGGTCGCGTTCACCAAGATCTTGGTAACGTCGTTCGCTGGGTTCAGGTCGTCGGTGAAGCCCTCGCACTCGCACTTGGCGTTGATGGTGACGGTGCCCGTCGCGTTCGCGATCACCTTGTCGATCCGGAGGCCGACGTCGACCGTCTGCTCCTCACCGACGCCGATGAAGATGTCCGGGTAGCAGCGGTAGAGCGGTGCGCCCGGCTTGCCGGCGTTCTCCCAGTCCTGCTGGTCGCCCTTGAGCGGCGCGCAGACCTCGGGGACCTTGACCGCGGTGGTGCCCGCCGGAACGGCGATATCGATCTTCGTGACCGGCGAGCCACCCCGACCGAAGTCCAGCGCGGCCGGGCCGTCGTTGCGGACTCCGAGGGTGGCGGTGACCACGTCGCCCGCCTTGCCGGTCACCTGGTCACCGACCGCCACCAGGTCCGCGCCGTTCTTGCCGGTGACCTTGACGGTCATGCTGGACCAGTTGTTCATCGGGTCGGTGTCAGCCTGGAAGCCGCGGGCCGCCACCTTGGACGGGACCTCTGGAAGGCTCAGGACCGGACCCTTGCCGGGCTGCCCCACCGAATAGCCCCCGGCCTGGAGGTACGCGTTGAAGTCCTCGAACTCGGCGATGGTCATCCAGTTGTAGTTGCCGTACTCGCTGCCCGGCGCGTAGGTGTCCTTGCCGAGGGTGTAGGACAGCGATGCCGACCGGGCCTCTCCGGCGGCGGTCACCTCGGAGAAGGAGCAGGTCCGCAGCCAACCCTCCTCGTAGGTGCAGTTGCTGTACTGCTCGTCGGGGCGGATCGCGTAGTTCAGGTCGAAGATCGCGACCGCTCCCTTGGCGTCGGTCTTGCCAGCGTTGCTGAGCGTCAGCGGTGCGCTGAACGTGCCGCCGGGAGCGGCCGACACCTTGTGCTCCTCGCCCGGGGCTGCCAGGTCGACGCCCTCGCCGATCCGCAGCTTGGCGGTGTGGCTGGCCGGAGCGAGACCCTCGGCGCTGACCGTGACCTTGAGGTTGCCGGTGTCGCCGTCGGTCGCCTTCGCGGTCGGCGTCATCACCACGTTGAAGAGGCCGCCGTAGGCCCACTCGTAGAGGTCGATCTCGAAGGGGTCGGTGCAGACCAGAACGCCGGCCTCCGGCGACTCGCACCCCCAGGTCGACGTGTCGGGCTTGATGTCGACGACCCCGTCGAGGTCACGGTAGTCGTACGTGACGGTGAGGCCTTCGACGATCACCGGCTCCGAGGCGAACAGGAGGGGTGAGTCGATCTTGCCTTCGGACCCTGCGGCGAGAGTGGTGTCGTTGAAGTAGGCGCCCAGTTCGATGGGCGCTTTCTCGGCGGCGGCGGCCGGGGTGGCGGAGGCGGCGACGAGCGCGCCTGCGACGCCCAGCCCGGCGAGCCAGCGCCGGGTGGAGTGCTTGAGCATGGGGTTCCCTCGTGTCGGGGGACGAAAGGTGGAGCCTGCGGATCTTAAGGAATCTCTAAGGTTGGCCGCCGCCCCCGGTGCCGCTCATTGATCAAGACCAGCCGAAAGGTTGATCAGGCTCGCCGCAACGTTCCGTCTGTTCACTCCCGTCATCTGAGGCAGGAGCCCCCGGGAGGTGCAGTGACGTACGAGGAGTTCGCGGACACGCGGCTGGCCCCGCTACTGCGGTACGCGGTGATGCTGACCGGCGAACCGCACCAGGCCCAGGATCTGGTCCAGGAGACCATGGTCCGGGTCCAGCTCAACTGGCGTCGGGTCGCCCGCGCGGACTCGCCCGAGCGTTACGTACGCCGGATGCTCACCAACCAGTACGTCGACTGGCGGCGCGGCTCGTGGGTCCGTCGGGTGCTGTTGCGCGGGGAGCCGGACGCGTCGGTGCCGGTGCCCACCGATCATGCCCAGACCGCCGTGGACCGGGATCAGATCTGGTCCTGGCTGTCCCGGCTGCCGCGTCGGCAGCGGGCCGCTCTGGTGCTGCGTTACTACGAGGATCTGCCCGACGTCGAGATCGCCGACATCCTCGGCTGTGCCGTCGGGACCGTCCGTTCGTCCATCTCCCGGGCCCTGGCCACGCTCCGGGCCGAGTACGTGGAGGCGTGAACATGATCGAGAATGACCTGCGTGCCGCGTTCGCCCGGCACGAGCCGTTGACCCCGTCGACCGGTCCGCTGCGGGTCGCGATCGACCGGCTCGCCGCCGTCCGCCGTCGCCGCCGGCAGCGGTTCCAGGCCGCTGGCGTCACGCTCGCCGTGCTCGGCGCGCTCGGAGTCGGGGTGCCGCAACTGCGCCCCGATCGGCCGGCGGAGGGCCCGTCGTTGTCCGGTCAACCGGCTGGCGCGCAGTCCGGGGCGCTGAACGTCCTGCTGCTCGGCGTGGACGGCTTCGGCGAGGAACCGTCGTACCGGTTGGCGGACTCCGTCCTGCTGGTGCACATCCCGGCCGACCGGAGCCGGCCGTACCTCATCTCGCTGCCGCGCGACCTGGAGGTGTCGATCCCCGGCCGGGGGACCGAGAAGCTCAACAGCGCGTTCTACAGCGGGGAGCCCCGGCCCGACCTGGACGCCGGCTACGACCTGACCCGCCGGGTGGTCGCCGACCTGACCGGGGTACGCGTCGACGCCGGCGCGGTGCTGACTTTTACGGGCCTGCGCCGGATCACCGACGCCGTCGACGGGGTGGAGGTGTGCCTACCGACGGAGGTCCGGTCCTGGCACACCCGCCGGACCTTCCCGGCCGGCTGCCAGCGGCTCGACGGAGCTGCCTCCGTCGACCTGCTGCGGCAACGGCGGTACCTGCCCGACGGCGCGTTCGACCGGGACCGTAACGCCCAGCGCTACGTCGCCGCGCTGATCCGGCGGGCGGTCGCGCAGGACGTGCTGACCAATCCGGTCCGGCTCACCGCGCTGCTGTCGGCCGCCGGCAAGGGTCTGACGGTCGACGACGACGGCCTGCCGCTGACCAGGCTGGTGGCGGTGCTGCCCGAGTTGAAGAGCGTCGACCCGGTGGGGCTCAGCCTCCCGGTCGGCCCCCCGGTGGACAACGCTTCGCGGTTGCCGCTGGACCCGAAGCAGGGCCCGGCGTTCCTCGCGGCGTTGAGTGAGGATCGGTTGGCGCAGTGGGTGGCGCAGCACCCGGAGCAGGTCAATCCCGTCCGCTGACGGACGAGGGCATCACGACGACGCCCCGCCAGCCCGGTACGGGATGGCGGGGCGTCGGTCGGGTCGGGGTGGGTCAGGCGAAGAAGCGGCTTCTGCGTCGGGCGAGCAGGCAGCAGCCCAGACCGGTGACGAGCAGCAGGGCCCCGATACCGGCGATCAGGGTGGTGGGGGCGCCGGTGATGGGCAGCGAACCACCACCGCCACCGCCACCGTCGCCATCACCGTCGCCTTGGCCACCGCCGCTCTGGGCCGCGTTGACCACGATGGTGGCCCTGTCGTTGGCCGGTTTGATGTCGTCCTGGAAGCTGCCGCCGCCGGGGCACTCGCACGGCGCGTTGACCCGCACCGCGCCCCGGGCGTTGGGGATGACCTTGTCGATGCGCAGCCGGAACTTCATGGTGTACGTCTGACCGGCCACCAGGAGCATCTCGGAGGCGCACTGGTACGTGCGGGTGCCCGGTCGCAACTGGCAGTTGTCGGGGACCTCGACGGCGGTGCTGCCCGGTGGCAACTCGACTGTGGTGTGGGTGGCCGCCTCGTAGTCTTGGTTGACCTTGTCGAGCGTCGCCGGGCCGTTGTTCCGGAAGCCCACGGTGGCTGTGACGACCGCGCCGGCCCTGCCCTTGAGCGTGGCGCCGATCGCCGCGAGGTCGGTGCCGTTCGTGCCGGTGGCCTTGATGATCCAGCCGGTGTAGTCGTTGCCCGGCCCGACGTCGGTCTGGGCGGCCTGCCGCATCATGCCGGGTGCCGCGCTCAGAGTCAGTTTCGGGCCGCTGCCGGGGGTGGCCGCCCGGGCGCCGACGGCTTCCCGTACCCGGGTCAGGTCCTCGAAGTCGGCCGTGGTCATGAACTGGGCATGGCCGGACTGGTTGGTTGGCGCGTACGTGTCCTTGCCGAGTTCGAGGTTCAGCGTGGCGACGAGCCCGGTACCCACCGGGATCTCCTCGTCGAACTGGCAGGAGACCAGGTGGTCGTCGGAGTAGCGGCAGTTGCTGAACCGGTCCTTGGTACGGATCGAGTAGGCGAGGTCGAAGACCGCGACGAACCCGCTGACGGTCGTGTCGCCGGTGTTGGCCACGGCCAGCGGCGCCGAGAACTTTCCGCCCGGCTTCGAGGAGACGGTGGTGTACGGGCCGCCGGCAAGATCGACCCCCTCGCCGACCCGGACCTGCGAGGTGTAACTGCCGCGCTGCCCGCCGGCGGCCAGGAAGCTGACGGCGATGTCGCCGGAGTCGCCGAGCTGCGCGTCCTCGGTGAGGCCGAGGCGTACCTGCTTGGTCGCGTTGCGGTAGGTCCCGCTGCCAATCGGCGGCAGCTCGTGGAGGGCGACGTCCTCGGGCTCCTCGCAGACGAGGATCCCCGGCTCCGGCGCGGTGCACTCCTGGCCGTCGGCAGGGGCCACGGTGACCTTGGTGGCCAGGGAGCGGTAGTCGTAGCGCACGGAGACGTCGGTGAGGACCATCGGCTCGTCGGCGTACAGGAACAGGGTGCGGGTGGTCGCCGTCGAGCCGACGGCCAGGGTGGTGTCCTGGAAGTAGGGCTCGATCGTGGCCGCGGCGACGGCGGGGGTGGCGGAGGCGGCGACCAACGCGCCTGCGGCGCCGAGCCCGGTCAGCCAGCGGAGCGAGTGCTTGAGCATGGGGTCCTCCCGTGGGGGTACAGGTGGCGCTCGTCCAACCTAGGGAGACCCCGGCTTGTCCGGTAACCCATTGCGATCGATATCCGTCTAACGACCCGAACGGTTGGACACCTCTGTCGCAACGGGCAGTCGACCCTGCGGCGGGTCAGCGGTAGTCGTCCTCGTCCCCGGTGACCACCCGGGCCTGCTCCATCGCGTCCCAGTCGTCGACCTCCAGGCCCCGGTGCGGCTCGCTGTCGACGTCGGTGGGGCCGGCGACCGTGGCCTGCTCGACCGCGTCCGCCGGGTCCGCCTCGGGGTCGCGTTCGTGCGGCGCGAGGTGGTCGCCGGGGGTGAAGTCCTCGTCGGGCTGACCCATGGTTCCTCCCGGGGGTGTCAGGGCACGGTTCCCACCACCGTACGGGCTGGGCGGGCGCCCCGCCCGGAAGGCGGAGTAGGCGGAATCAGCCCTCGACGACGCGACCCGGTGCCAGGATGGGTGCCGTGGGCTTCCTCATCAGACTGGCGATCACCGCGGTCGCGTTGTGGATAACCACGCTGATCGTGCCCGGGGTGGACGTGCACGGCCGCTCGGGTGGCAACACCGTTCTCACCCTGATCGTGGTGGCGCTGATCTTCGGCCTGATCAACGCGGTGCTCAAGCCGGTGATCCGGGTCGTCGGCTGCGTCTTCTACCTGCTGACCCTGGGCCTGTTCGCGCTGGTGGTCAACGCGTTGCTGTTCCTGCTCACCGACCGGATCGCCCGCGGGCTCGACCTGCCGTTCCAGGTGGACGGATTCTGGCCGGCGTTCTGGGGAGCCATCGTGATGACCGTGGTGACCTGGTTGATCAGCGTCATCGTGCCGGACAACCTGGACCGCCGGTGAACGGCTAGCACCCGGGTCGGTTGTTCCGGTGCACCTCACCTACGGGATACTTCCGGACGGAGGACAGCGCGGTCCGGCGCACAAATGAAGAACAGCGGCCAGCACGGCCGAGAGTGGTAAGTAAGGAGCGCATCACATGCCCATCGCTTCCCCCGAGGCTTACGCGGAGATGCTGGACCGCGCCAAGGCTGGCCGGTACGCGTACCCCGCGATCAACGTGACCTCCTCCCAGACGCTGAACGCGGCGCTCAAGGGCTTCGCCGACGCGGAGAGCGACGGCATCATCCAGGTCTCCACCGGTGGCGCCGAATACCTCTCCGGCCCGTCGATCAAGGACATGGTCACCGGCGCGGTGGCGTTCGCCGCGTACGCGCACGAGGTGGCCAAGAAGTACTCGGTCAACATCGCCCTGCACACCGACCACTGCCCGAAGGACAAGCTGGACGGGTTCGTGCGTCCGCTGATGGGCATCTCGCAGGAGCGGGTGAAGCGCGGCGAGGAGCCGCTCTACCAGTCGCACATGTGGGACGGCTCGGCCGTGCCGGTCGCGGAGAACCTGCAGATCGCCGCGCAGCTGCTCGACGAGGCCGCCAAGGCCAAGATCGTCCTTGAGATCGAGGTCGGCGTCGTCGGTGGCGAGGAGGACGGCGTCGAGAACGCCATCAACGACAAGCTCTACACCACCACCGATGACGGGCTGGCCATGGTCGAGGCGCTCGGCCTCGGCGAGAAGGGCCGCTACATGGCGGCGCTGACCTTCGGCAACGTGCACGGCGTCTACAAGCCGGGCAACGTCAAGCTGCGTCCAGAGATCCTCAAGCAGATCCAGGACGCCGTCGGCGCCAAGTACGGCAAGGACAAGCCGCTCAGCCTGGTCTTCCACGGCGGCTCGGGCTCCCTGCTGAGCGAGATCCGCGAGGCTCTGGACTACGGCGTGGTGAAGATGAACATCGACACCGACACCCAGTACGCCTTCACCCGCCCCGTCGTGGACCACATGCTCCGCAACTACGACGGCGTGCTGAAGATCGACGGCGAGGTCGGCAACAAGAAGCAGTACGACCCGCGCGCCTGGGGCAAGGCCGCCGAGGCCGGCCTGGCCGCCCGGGTCGTCGAGGCCTGCGAGCACCTGCGCTCCACCGGCACCACGATGACCAAGTAACGACGTCCCACCGACGGCCGGCTCCCCACCTGGGGCGCCGGCCGTCGTCGTCAGGTCGTCAGGTCGTCAGCAGGCGTACGGCCTCGCGAACGTCGTCGGTGAGGTGGATCGTCGACGACAGGTCACCGAACGGGGACGCGGCCAGCAGCGGGCGCAACAGCGCCTCCACCGGCAGCTCCGCGGTCCAGTAGGCGCGGTCCAGGAAGATGTACGCCCCGCTCGCGCCGTCGGTGCCGTAGTAGGTCTTGGTGGCCGCCTGGAACACCTCCTGCACCGTGCCCGCCCGCCCCGGCGCGAAGACGATGCCGCCCCGGGCGAGGCGCAGGATGGTGTCCTCCCGGATCGCGTTCGAGAAGTACTTCGCGATCCGCCCGGCGAACAGGTTCGCCGGCTCGTGCCCGTACAACCAGGTCGGAATGGCCAGACCACCCGCACGTGACCAGCCCAGATCGTCACCACGCTGCCTGGGCACCCCGGCGTACCGCTGCCGGACCGTCAGCGCCGTGGCCGTGTACCGGTGGTGGTCGGTGAAGTCGGGTGCGGTGGCCAGCAGGTCGATCGCCGCCGTCACCTCGGTCGCCGGCCGGTCCGCCAGGAAGGCGCCGAGGTTCGCGGCCTCCATCACCCCGGGGCCGCCGCCGGTCACCACCAGCCGGTCGGCCCGCGCCAGCTCCCAACCCAGCACGGCCGCCATCCGGTACGCGGGACTACCGCGCCGCACCGCGTGACCGCCCATGATGCCCACCACCGACTGCGGCCCGTGCGCGGCCAGCCAGACCCGGGTGGCGTCGGCCAGCGCGTTGTCCACGCCGTGGTCGTGCAGCCGTTGACCCAGCGCCTCCTTGACGTCCGGCAGCGCGCCGCCGTGCGCTCGGTAGTGGTCGTACACCCGGGTGTCGTACATCCCGGTGAACCCGCCCTCGGCGAACCCGGCGGCCAGGTCGTCCGGGGTGTAGAGGTGCGTCGGCTGGGTCGGGTACGGCAACCCCGAGAACGGCGGCACCACGTTCGCGCCGCGCCGGACCAGGTCGGCGCCCACGTCCCGGGACGCGAAGCGGCAACCGACGAAGAGGGTGCCGGCGACGTCGATGCCGGTCAGGTCGGGCACCGGCGCGAGGTCGAGCCGCAGGCCCTGCACGGTCAGTCCGGTCAGCCGACCGGTGGCCAGCTGTTGGTCGAACTCGGCCCGGGTCTGGATCTCGCCGGCGTGCAGCTGCGGCTCGATGACGTCCGCGGGAGGTGGGGTCGGCACCCGGCCATCCTGCCCCTCCGCCGGGGCTGGCCAAACCTCGGGCCGGGGTGCAACAGACGGGAACCCGGTGGTCGTGGCCACCGGGCTCCCGCATTACCGGTTCCTGGGGAGGCTCCGGACCATTAGTTGTAGTGGAAAACACCAGGCAGCGGCATAGGCCGCAGGCGTGACCAACTCCTCAGCCGTTCAGCGGAACACGTCGGCCGACCCGCTCGCGTGTCGCCCTGTCCAGCGGGTTGAATGGGGCGATGCAGAACCTTTTGCCAGAGCCACCGGCCACCCGCCTGCCCGTGAACGACGAGGCCGACGCCGCCCTGGCCGCCGCCGACGAGGCCGGCACCGACGAGGCGTACGCCAGCGTGGCGGCCGGCTTCCCGACCTACAGCGCCGCCTGGGGGGAGCTCGCGGCCCGGGCGTTCGCGCAGGACCAGGTGGTGACGGCGTACGCGTACGCCCGCACCGGCTACCACCGGGGCCTCGACCAGCTGCGCCGCAGTGGGTGGAAGGGACACGGCCCGGTGCCGTGGTCACACGAGCCCAACCGGGGCTTCCTCCGCTGCCTGTACGTGCTGTCCCGCGCCGCCGACGAGATCGGCGAGGCTGACGAGGCGGCCCGCTGTGCCCAGTTCCTGCGCGACTGCGACCCGGAAGCGGCGGACGCGCTGGCGAGCAACTGACCCGCCCCGGCGGCCGGCCCGACACCGGGCCGGCCGTCGGCGGTCTACAGCCCTTCGGCGACCGCGGCGGCGATCTTCAGCCAGGCGTCCCGGGTGGCCGAGGAGAGCCCGCCGTACCGGATCGGCTCGCCACTGTCGATGAGCCGCTCGTACGGGGCCAGTAACACCGCCCGGGTGCGGGCCGCGAAGTGCTCCTGGATGGCCGGCAGGTCGATCTCCTTGCGGGACGGCGGCATCGACACCACAGTCACAGCCTGACGGACCAGCCGTTGCCGGCCGCTCTGCTCCAGGTGGTCGAGCATCCGCGCGGCGGTCTCGGCGGAGTCGTTACGGGCCGACATGGTGACCACCAACTGGTCGGTGGCGTCCATCGACGCCTGCCAGTTCTGCGCCCGGACGTTGTTCCCGGTGTCCACAAAGATCAACTTGTAGAACCGGCTGACCACCTCACGGATCTCGGCGAACGCGGCGGCGGTCAACATCTCGCCACCGGTGGCCGACTCGTCCGAGGCCAGGACGTCGAACATCCCCTCGCCCTGCGAGCGGACGTACTGCGACAGGTCACCGACCCGCCCGTGCGCCCCCTGGAACTGCCCGAGGTCACGCAGCATGTCCCGCACCGTGCGGGAGTGGAAGTCCTGTTGGGCGCGCATCCCCAGGGTGCCCTGGGTCTCGTTGTTGTCCCAGGCCAGCACGTAACCGCCGCGCTTCTGACCGAACGTCATCGCGAGCAGCAGGATGGCCACCGTCTTACCGGCGCCGCCCTTCGGATTCACCACGGTCACCTGCCGCAGACCGCCGAAGTTGCGGCGCACCATCTCGATGTCCCGCTTGAGTTCCTGCTCGTGCCGCCCCGGAGAGAGCCGGAGCAGGCCCATCTTGTTGACCACCGCGCGTACACCCATGGTCGCCACCGGGTCGGCGGGTCGCACCTGGCGGCGTCGGGCGAAGTCCTCGGCGGTCGGCGCGGCGGTGTCCTCCGGTGTCCAGGTCGCGTCCGGGTAGGCGGTCGCGTCCGGGTACGCGGGGGCCGGCACCCGGGTCACTCCGTCGGCCTCCTGGTACGGCTGCCCAGGCGTGCCGCCGGGAGAGCCCTGCTGCCAGGGCGGTGGGTACCAACCCGGCGAGGGCGGAAACGGCCCGGGCGGTGGGGTCGCCGGCCCGGCCTGCCCAGGAGCGTGCTGCGGTGCCGGATTGCCGTGCGGTGGGTTGCTGAACTGCGTCAGGTCGGGCGGCGGCGGGATCTGCGCCGGGCCGGCCTGGCCGGGGATGGCCGGGGTGAACGGCTGCCCGGGACGCGCCTGCGCGGGACCGGCGTGCGGGACGACGGGAGGCGGCGGGATCGGAGGCGTCGCGCTGACCTCGTCCTGAGCGGGTGTGGCCGCTCCAGCCGGACGTTGCGGCGGGTACGCCCACGGCGACTCGGCGATCGGCCGCGCCGGCCCGTCGGCGGTCCCGTCCTCACCTGGCCCACCAGCCTGCGGCGCGGGCCCGGTGGCTTGCGGTGCGGGCCCGCCTACCTGCGGTGCCGGTCCGGTCGCTGCGGAGCCGGCGGCCGAGGAGCCTGCCGGAGCGGGGGCAGCGGCCGTCGGGCTGCCGGTGGCGCTCGGGCTGGCGGCGGACGCGGTGGCGGCTGGGATGGGCCGGTCGGCGGCTGCGGCCGTGGTGGGGTGGCCAGCGGCTGCCGCTGCGGTGGGTCGGTCGGCGGGAGTGGTCGGCTGGTCCAGGGTGAACGGCAGGTTCAGGTCGACGCCGCCGGGGGTGATCGGCGCGGTGGTCGGGCCCCGGTCGCCGGGCTGTCCCTGCGTCGCTTCGCCGGCCTGGCCTGCCGCGCCGGTTGCGGCACTGGCGCTCGCGGCGGCTCGGCCGTCCCTCGGCGCGGAGGTGACGTCGGGTGTCGTGGCAGCGGGGCTGCCGGGGCCAATTGGCCCGCCGTTGCTCCCGGGGCCGGTTGCCGGCGGCGTCGGCTGGGCACCGGTTGCCGGCGGCGTCGGCTGGGCACCGGTCGCTGGCGGAGCGGGCGGCGGAGGCGTAGCGGCCGGGTCGGTCGGTGGTGGCCAACTCGGCTGCGCGGGCGCCCAACCCGACCCGGCGCCGGACGGACCACCGGCCCCCCACCCCCCGGGCGCCGGGACGGCGCCGGTGAGCGACGGGTAGTCCGACGGTGAGGGCGGCGGCTGGGCCGGAGCGCCAGGCTGGCCGGGAACCGGCGGTCGTCCGATCGGCGGCGCTGCCACCGGTGGCGTGACCGGCGGCGCGACCGACGACGGCCCACCCCGCTGCTCGGCCACCGCGGCCCAGGGCGGCACCGCGCCCCGGTCGCCGGGATCTGGCGGCCAGAGTGGTTCGACGTCCCGCTCCGGCACCGGCTGCTGGCCGGGCACCTGCGCCCGGTCGGCGTTCTCGTCCATTACGGCCCTCCCCAGTCCTCCTGCGAGGATAGGCCCATTCGCCCAGCAGGGCCGATCGGTGCAGGTAGGTCGCCGGTCGATGCGATCGAGGTCAGATCGACCAGACCGCCCAGGCGCCCGGCTCGATCCACCAGGAACGCTTGCGGGTCAGTTCGCCCTCGACACCATCGTCGAGGTACGGCACCTTGCCCTCCCTGGGCAGCACCGACACCGCCCGTCCACGGGCCCGCCGAACTTCGAGGCGTACCCGCTTGCGCCCCCACGCCGAGCGGACGACCACCGGCACGGCCACCGCGACCTCGACCTGGCCGTCGGCCGGGTCCGGCGCGGTCAGCAGCGTCACGTCGTCAAGCGTCGCGTACCCGCCGGCGTTGCCGACCGCGCAGGCCAGCAGCGGTTCCGCACCGTCGGTGAGGATGGTGTCGTCGACCTCCACCCGGGCCCGCCAGTGCAGCGGCCGGCCGGCGTCGTCGGCAGCGCCGAGGAGCGCGCCGTCGAGGGTCACCGAGCCGCCGTCGTTGCGGAGCAGGTCCAGCCGGCGCGGCGTGCCGTCCAGCACCGCGGCGGCCACCGCCGCCGGGTCACGGGGCAGCCCGAGCTGTGCGGCAAGGTCCCGGTGGGTGCCGCCACGGGCCGGATCAAGCGGGAGTACGGCCACCGGCGGCAGATCGGGCAGGGTCCGGTTGCCGGGCAGGTCCGCCGGGCGCTTGCTCGGCGCCGGGGCGTACCGCTTGACCAGCCGGCGCAGCACGGCACGCAACTGCCCGTCGCTGGCCGTGGCGACGACCAGCCGGGTCTTGCTGTCCGGGTCCGGCCAGGTGAGGCCGTCCGGGCGGGCCGGGCCGTCGAGCCGCGCCAACACCGCGTCGATCTCCGCGTCGGAGCGGGCGGTGACCGTCTCCACCCGGGCGCCCCGGGCGTTCAGCGCGTCGGCGCACGCCAGCACCGGCACCCGTGGCCGCTCGGTGGCGCACTGCTCGGCGTCGGCCTGGCCGGTGTTGCCCTGGCCGGCGTTGGTCCGGTCGGTCTTCGCCTGGCCGGTGCTGGCCTGACCGGTGTCGGTCTGGCCGGCGTTGGTCTGGCCGGTGCTGGTCTGGCCGGTGTCGGTTTGGCTCGTCGGGGCGGTGTCGGCTGCGGTCGCACCGCCGCAGCAGGCCCCGCCGCTGCCGCAGCCCCCGGGAGCGTCCCGCTCCGAACCGAGGGTGAGCAGCACCACGTCGTACACGGAAGGAGCCTCCTGCCTCTCGACGCGACCCCTGCCGGCCACGCCGTCACTACTTGTTAACCTGACACCCCGGGCTCGCCGAGCGGTCGCCACCTGGCACCCGAGCCTTCTGGAGGCGGAAAAGATGCCAGCGATCGTGCTCATCGGCGCTCAGTGGGGCGACGAGGGCAAGGGCAAGGTTACCGACCTGCTGGGTGAGCGGGTCGACTACGTCGTGCGCTACTCCGGCGGCAACAACGCCGGACACACGGTGATCACCCCGGACGGCCAGAAGTACGCGCTGCACCTGATGCCGTCCGGCGCGCTCTCACCGAACGCGATGATCGTCATCGGCAACGGTGTGGTGGTCGACCCGAAGGTGCTGCTCGCCGAGATCGACGGCCTGGCCGAGCGCGGCGTCGACGTGTCCCGGCTGCGGATCTCCGGTGACGCGCACCTGATCATGCCGCACCACCGGGCGCTGGACCGGGTCATCGAGCGGTACCTCGGCTCGTCCCGGATCGGCACCACCGGCCGCGGCATCGGCCCGGCGTACGGGGACAAGGTCGCCCGGATCGGTATCCGCCTCCAGGACCTGCTCGACCCGGGCATCCTGCGCAAGAAGCTGGAACTCGCGCTGCGCGAGAAGAACCAGATCCTGTTCAAGGTCTACAACCGCAAGGCGATCGACCTCGAGGCGACCGTCGAGGAGTACCTGGCGTACGCGGAGCGGCTCAAGCCGTACATCGCGGAGACCCGGGCGATGCTCTGGGACGCCCTGGACCGGGGCGACACGGTGCTGCTGGAAGGCGCCCAGGCCACCATGCTCGACATGGACCACGGCACCTACCCCTTCGTGACCTCGTCCAACCCGACCGCCGGTGGCGCCTGCGTGGGCGCGGGCATCCCGCCGACCGCGATCAACAAGGTCATCGCGGTGAGCAAGGCGTACACCACCCGGGTCGGCGCCGGGCCGTTCCCGACCGAGCTGTTCGACGCCAACGGTGACCACCTGCGCAAGATCGGCGCGGAGTACGGCACCACCACCGGGCGGGAGCGCCGGTGCGGGTGGTTCGACGCGGTCGTCGCCCGGTACGCGTGCCGCCTCAACGGCGTCACCGACCTGGTCATCACCAAGCTGGACGTGCTCACCGGCCTGCCCAAGGTGCCGATCTGCGTCGGCTACGAGATCAACGGCGTCCGGGTCGACGACATGCCGATGAGCCAGACGGACTTCCACCACGCCAAGCCCGTCTTCGAGGAACTCGACGGCTGGTGGGAGGACATCACCAAGGCCCGCACCATCGACGACCTCCCGGAGAACGCCCGCCGCTACATCGCCCGGGTAGAGGAACTCTGCAACACGAGGGTGAGCGTCGTAGGCGTAGGCCCAGGCCGAGAAGAAAACGTCCACCTACACCCCCTCCTCCCCTAACCCCACCCACCCACCCACCCACCCCACCCACCCCCTCCTTCGCGTTGATCATGAAGTTATTGCCAGTCACGTCGGCGTGTCATGGCAATAACTTCATGATCGACGCGTGTTGATCCCCTGGTTATCCACAGGGGCGGAGGGGTTGTCCACAGGGGGGTGTTTCGGGTTTCGGGTTGGGCCAGGGTGGCCGGGTGGACGCGTTGGATGTGGTGCGGCGGGTTGCGGCCGCGCGGGACGGAATTGTGACGCTCGGGCAGGCGCGTGCGGCCGGCCTGACCACGCATGAGGTGCAGCGGCTCTGCCGCGTTGGACGCTGGCGGGTCGTGGCGCGTGGGACCTATCTGGTGGACGCCGACCTGTACGACGGCATTCCTCGGGCGGCGCGGATCAGGGCTGCGGTGGCCTCCTTCGGGCCATCGGCAGCCGCTGTGCTCGCAACGGCTGCCGAACTGCACGGGTTGGCTGGCCTGCGCGCCACTGACGTGATCGACCTGTCGGTGCCAGGCCCGATCGCCAGGCCAGCTCGGCTCGCCCATCCGGAGGTGGTGGTCCATCAGTTGGTCATCCAGCCCGAGCAGCTTGTCCGGGTTAACGGAGTCACCGCCACCGAACCGCTGCGGACCCTTGCTGACGTGAGCCTCAGGGTTGATCGTTTTTCGGCGGTGAGCGTGCTGGATTCGGCGCTGAATCGTCGGCTCGTGACCACCGATGACCTGCTGTCCGTTCCGCGCCTCATTCGCGGACGACGCGGTGCGGTTGTGGCACGCGGCTATCTCAGCGAAGCCGATGGGCGTGCGCAGTCCCCGCTTGAGACGCGGACCCGGCTGCGCTGCGTGGACGGGAAGGTGCCACCCGACGCACTGCAACTTGAGGTCCGCGACGAGGACGGCTACCTGTTGGGGATCGGCGATCTCGGCTGGCGTGGTCCCCGGATCATCGCCGAGGCCGACGGCCGTGGCCCACACGGCGTCCCAGAAGCCGCCTACGCCGACCGCCGCCGCCAGAATCGCCTGGTCAACGCCGGCTGGACCGTCCTCCGATTCACCTGGCAGGACACCCTCCGCCCCGACTACATCCCCTGGACGGTTCGCCAAGCGATCACGGCCGCCCGGCGCCGTTGACCGGTGCAGTTGATCATGAAGTTATTGCCGCGACACGCCGTGGTGGAGGGCAACAACTTCATGATCAACGGGAGGGTGCGGGGGGACAGTAGGATCTCGGGTTGTGCGGGTTCTTTTGGTGGGTGGTGGTGGGCGGGAGCATGCGCTTGCGCTTGGGTTGGCGGGCGATCCGGGGGTTTCCGCGCTTGTTGCCGCGCCGGGTAATCCGGGGATCGCGAGCGTGGCCGAGCTGCGGACGGTGACTGCCACAGATCCGGCCGCGGTGGCGGCGTTGGCCGTGGAGTTGGCGGCTGATCTGGTGGTGGTCGGGCCCGAGGCGCCGTTGGTCGCCGGGGTCGCCGACGCGGTACGCGCCAAGGGCATCGCCGTGTTCGGCCCGTCCGGTGCGGCCGCTCAGCTGGAGGGTTCCAAGGCGTTCGCCAAGGACGTGATGACCGCCGCCGGCGTGCCGACCGCCCGGGCGTACGTCTGCACGGACCAGGAGAGCACCGCTCGGGCGTTGGACGAGTTCGGCGCGCCGTACGTGGTGAAGGACGACGGGCTCGCCGCCGGCAAGGGCGTGGTGGTGACCGACGACCGGTCCGCCGCGTTGGCGCACGCCAGCGAGTGTGGTCGGGTCGTGGTCGAGGAGTTCCTCGACGGCCCGGAGGTCAGCCTCTTCGTGGTCACCGACGGCGAGGCGGCGCTGCCGTTGGTGCCGGCACAGGACTTCAAGCGGCTCGGCGACGGCGACACCGGGCCGAACACGGGCGGCATGGGGGCGTACGCGCCGCTGCCCTGGGCTCCGCCCGGCCTGGTCGACGACGTGATGCGTGATGTGGTCCACCCGACGCTCGCGGAGATGCGTCGTCGGGGCACCCCGTTCGCCGGCCTGCTCTACGTCGGGCTCGCGATCACGGCCGCCGGCCCTCGGGTGATCGAGTTCAATGCGCGCTTCGGTGACCCGGAGACCCAGGTGGTGCTCGCGCTGCTGGAGACCCCGCTGGGCGGGCTGCTGCACGCGGCCGCCACCGGCACGTTGGCCGAGCACCCGCCGCTGCGGTGGCGGGACGGCAGCGCCGTCACCGTGGTGCTCGCCTCGCCGGGTTACCCGGCCGCGCCGCGTACCGGTGACGTGATCACCGGCGCGGACCGCGCCGGCATCATCCACGCGGGCACCGCCCGCCGGGCCAGCGACGGCGCGTTGCTCTCCGCCGGCGGCCGGGTCCTCTGCGGTACGGCCACCGGCCCCGACCTGGCCGCCGCGCGGGACGCCGCGTACGCGCTGGTGGACGGGGTGGAGCTGGCCGGTTCGCAGCACCGCACCGACATCGCCGCCGCCGCGATCGAGGATCGGATCACGATCCCGGGCTGAGCGCCAGCGGTCAGCCGTAGTAGCGGCGTAGTTCGCGGGAGAGCACCTTGCCGGTGGCGTTGCGGGGCAGGTACTTCACGAAGATCACGTCTCGGGGGACGCTGAACCGGGCCAGGAAGTGCCGGACGTACTCGCGTACCGCCTCGGGGTCGAGCGTCTCGCCGGGGTGCAGGGCGAGGAACGCGGACAGGCGCTGGCCGTACTCGGGGTCGGGCACGCCGATCACGGCCGCCTCGCGGACCTGCGGCAGTTGCGCGAGCAGGTCCTCCACCTCGGACGGGAAGACGTTCTCGCCGCCGGAGACGATCATGTCGTCGGCCCGGCCGTCGACGAAGAGCAGCCCGTCGGCGTTGAGCCGGCCGAGGTCGCCGGTGTCGAGCAGGCCGTCGTGGGTTTCCCGGCTGGCACCGGAGGTGTAGCCCTCGAAGAGCATCTCGTTGCCGACGAAGATCCGCCCGACCCGTCCGTCCGGCACGGGTTGGCCGTCCTCGTCGAGCATCTCCAGCCGGGTGCCGTGCGGCGGACGACCGGCGGTGGTGGGCGCCTGACGCAGGTCCTGCGGGTCGGCGATGGAGGCCCAGGAGACCTCGGTGGACCCGTAGAGGTTGTAGAGGACGTCTCCGTAGACGTCCATGAACTTGGGGGCCAGCCCGCCGGGCAGGGCGGAGCCGCTGACCGCGACGACCTTGAGCGGGGGGCGTGGGTCCGGCGGGGGCACCTCCAGCAGTCGCTGCACCATCACCGGTACGGCGAAGAGCGCGTCGCACCGGTGCGCGGTCAGGGCGGCGAGCGTGGCGGTCGGGTCGAAGCGGCGGTGCAGCACGATGGTGGCCCGCAGTGCCAGGCAGACCTGGAGGGCGGCGAATCCCCAGGTGTGGAAGATCGGCGCGGCGATCATCACCCGGTCCCGGGCGTGCAGGGGGATGCGGTCGATGATGGACACCAGCGGGCCGAAGCCGCCGGGCGTCGGCCGGCGAGCGCCCTTGGGCGTACCGGTGGTGCCGGAGGTGAGCACGATGATCCGGCCGTCGCGCTCGGGCGGGTGCAGGTCACCCGGCAGCGCCCCGGCCACCAACTCCTCGCGGGCGCGTTCGTCGAGCCGGGGCAGTTCGGCGGGGAGGCCGAGGACCCGCTCGGCGAACTCGTCGTCGTGCACCAGGAGCCGCAGCCGCTGCTCCTCGGCGACGGTGCCCAGTTGGGCGGCGCTGAGCCCGGTGTTGACCAGCACCGCGTCGACGCCGAGCAGGGTGGCGGCGACGATGGTTTCGATCAGCCCGTGGTGGTTGCGGCAGAGCACGCCGATCCGGTCGCCGGCCTGCACGCCGAGCCCGGCCCGCATCGAGCGGGCCATCCGCTCGGCCCGGTCGAGCAGGTCGTGGTAGGTCAGCTCGACGCCGTCCTCGTCGATGACGGCCGGGCGGCCCGGGTCCCGGGCGGCCGCTTGGCGCAGCTCGCCCGCCAGGCTCCACCCCCACGTCCGCAACGCGTTGAGCTGCGAGGCGACCCGGATCGGGCTGCCGGGGGTGAGCAGCCCGCGACGGGTCAGCGTGCCAACGATGAACGGCAGGTCCATGCCGCAGACCTCCTCGGGGTGGTGCGCGGACGGGGCGACCGACTCCCCGCCCATCAGGGCTTCTTTCCTTGATCATGCACTGGGCGCGGCTGGAGGCCCAGTTGGCGTCGGCGTGGGGTGACGAAGACGGCACAGATCGTGGAATCCGGGCCGCCGTCGGCCCGACCCGTGGCGAAGGGTCGGGCCGACGGTCGGTCAGCGGATCTGCATCCCGGAGATCGCCCGGGAGATGACCAGTCGTTGGATTTCGGAGGTGCCCTCGAAGATCGTGTAGATCTTGGCGTCCCGGTACCAGCGCTCGACCGGGTGGTCCCGCAGGAAGCCGGCCCCGCCGAGCAGTTGCACTGCCTTCTCGGTGACCGACACCGCAACCTCGCCGGCCTTGAGCTTGGACATCGACCCCTCGCCCGCGGTGAACGGACGGTTGTTGCGGCCCATCCACGAGGCCCGCCAGACCAGCAGCCGCGCCGCGTCGATCTCCATCCGCATGTCGGCCAGCGCGAACGCGACCGCCTGGTTCTCGATGATCGGGCGTCCGAACTGGACCCGGTCCTTCGCGTAGTCCAGCGCGTACTCGTAGGCGGCCCGGGCCACGCCGAGCGCCTGGGCGCCGACCGTGGGTCGGGACAGCTCGAAGGTGCGCATCGCGGCCTGTCCGGTGGCGCGCTGACCGGAGCGGGCCCGGTCGAGACGTTCCTGCAGGGCGTCCCGCCCGCCGAGCAGGCAGCGGCCGGGTACGCGTACCTCGTCGAGGAAGACGTCGGCGGTGTGGGACGCGCGGAGGCCGAGTTTGCGCAGCTTGCGGGTGGCCGCCAGGCCGGGGGTGCCCGGCGGTACGACGAACGCCGCCTGACCCCGGGAGCCGAGCGCGGGGTCCACCGAGGCGGTGACCACGTGCACTCCGGCGATTCCGCCGTTGGTGGCGTACGCCTTCTGGCCGTTGAGCACCCACTCGTCGGTGGCCTCGTCGTAGACGGCCCGGGTGCGCATCGCGCCGACGTCGGAGCCGGCCTCGGGTTCGCTGGTGCAGAACGCGGCGACGGCCGGCGAGTCGACGTCGCCGAAGCACTGCGGCACCCACTCGACCATCTGGTCGGGGGTGCCGGCGCCGTAGATGGCGGCGACGGCGAGCGAGGTGCCGAAGATGCTCAGGCCGATGCCGGCGTCACCCCAGAAGAGTTCTTCGCTGGCGATCGGCAGGGAGAGCCCGGTCGGGTCGGCCCAGCAGGTGGCGAGGAACTCGAAGCCGTAGAGGCCGACCTTCGCGGCTTCCTGGATCACCGGCCACGGGGTGTCCTCGCGCTCGTCCCACTCGGCGGCGGCTGGGCGCACGACCTCGGCGGCGAAGCCGTGCACCCAGTCGCGTAGATCCCGCTGTTCCTCGTTCAGGTCGAGCGAGAACTCAGACATGTCAGGCCTTGGGGATGTCGAAAAGGTTGGCGATGTTGGCGGCGAGGCCGAGGTCGCCCTTCGCCTTCAACTTGCCGGTCATGAACATCATCACCGGGTTGGCGCCACCGGAGACGATCTTCAGGAACTCGACCGGGCCCATGGTGAGGCTCAGCTTCGGGTCGTGCTGCGGGGTCTCGTTCACGACGCAGGTGCCGTCGGCGATGACCACCTCGTAGGTGTCGCTGCCGCCGTCGGGGCGACCGGTGATGATCCAGTGGATGACCGCGTTGGTGGAACCGGCCCGGTCCGCGCGGAACAGCGACGGCATCCGGCCGAACACCTCGCCCAGGACCTTGTCGCGCAGGTCGCCGGACATCACCTGGGCGATCTTGTCGTCCGGGGTGGACTTGACCAGCTGGGCAAACTCCTTGGGGCCCACGTTGGCGAAGGTGGCCGGGTCGAAGTCAGTCATCAGGTGCGCCTTCCGGAAGAATTGGCTACTCGCGCGTAACCCTACGCACGAGTAGGTATGCTCGCAAGGTGTCCAGCGTCCCCGCCTTCAAGCGCCTGCCTCGCGCCGTCCGCGAGCAGCAGATGCTCGACGCAGCCGTCAAGGTCTTCTCCCGCCGCGGCTTCCACGCCGCCAGCATGGACGAGATTGCGGAGGACGCCGGCATCTCCAAACCCATGGTGTACGCGTACCTCGGCACCAAGGAGGAGCTGTTCGTCGCCTGCCTGCACCGGGAGGGCACCCGGATGATGCAGGCCATCGCCGGGGCGGCGGCCCCCGACCTGCCGGCCGACGAGCGGCTCTGGCGCGGGCTCAAGGCGTTCTTCGGCTTCGTGGGCGCCCACCGGGACGGCTGGGCGGTGCTCTACCGGCAGGCCCGGGGCGAGCAGCCGTTCGCCGGCGAGCTGGCCACCATGCGGGCCCGGCTGGTCGAGGTGGTCGCCGGAATGCTCGACCACGCGCTGCGCGCCGAGGGCCGCGAGATCGCCGCCATCGACCTGGAGGTCGTCGCGTACGCCCTGGTCGGCGCGACCGAGTCGCTGGCCGACTGGCTCGCGGACCACCCGGAGACCGACCCGGAGAAGACGGCCACCCGGATGATGAACGTGGCCTGGCTCGGTGCCGCCCAACTGCTGCACGGCGTCACCTGGCGTCCGCCGGCCGACTGACGACCCCGGCGGAGACAGCGTCGCCGCGAGGCCGGTCAGTGGCGGGAGGAGGCGTGGCGGCGGACCCTGCGGCGTAGCCACCGGATCCCCTCCAGCCCGAACGTGACGACCACCGAGATGCCCACCCCGACCAGCAAGCCCTTCACCGGGTCGCGTTCGAATGCCAGCCCGCCGAAGTAGCCGAGCAGCCCGCAGTACAGCGCCCAGGTGACCGCGCCGATGCTGTCGTAGAGCAGGAATGACCGGCGGGGATAGCGCACCGCGCCCATGGTGAGGGTGACGGCGGTCCGCCCGCCCGGCACGTACCGGCTGGTGGTCAGGATGATTCCGCCGCGCCGGTCCACGGCCCGACGGGCCCACTCGGAGCTGGCCCGCCGCCGGCTGCCGTCGGGGAGGCGGGCCAGTCGGCGGGCGCCCCCGCCCCGCCCGATGGCGTACGAGACGTGGTCGCCGATCAGCGCCCCGGTGGCGGCGGTCACGATCACCAGGGTCAGGCTGGGGTGCCCCCCGCTCGCCGAGAGCACCCCCGCGGTGATCACCGCCGCCTCGCCCGGCACCGCGGGGAAGAACGCGTCGACCGCGGTGAGCCCGAAGATCACCAGGTAGACCCACGGCGACGTGACCGTCCCACGGAGGAGGTCGAGCAGGGCGTCCATGCCCCCATGCTTGCCGGGCGCGACCTACCCGGTGGGCGAGTCGCCGGATCGCGGCCCCGAGTTGTCAGTCGGCGTGCACCAGGGCCGGTGGGGCGAGCAGTGGACCGGACGGGGTCTTGTCGTCGGCGGTGGGGCCGTGCGAGGTCAGCACCACGGGTGCGCCCAGCTCCGCGCGTACCGCCTCGACCCAGTCCGTCGGCGGTTCGTCGTACACCGGGCGGGAGCGCAGCAGACGGGCGGTGAGCGCGGCCTGGCGGTCCAGGTCGCCGGGCGGGCCCGGGGTGAGTCGGTCGGTGGTGTCGTAGCGGCGGCAGATCCGCAGGTCGGGACCGGCCAGGTCGAGGTGGGTCAGGGCCAGGCCGTCGACCCCGCCGGTCGCGGCGAGGGCGTACCGGTGGGCGACCGCGTCGAAGTGGCCGAACCGGAACCGGCCCTGCCACGGGTTCGTCGGGTTGTGCGGGTCGGCGAAGGGCAGCGCCGGGTCCTCGGTCACCAGCGGGCCGGGCCCGTGCCGGGTGGTGACCAGCCGGAGTACCCCGATCCGGGTCACGTCACCGGCCCGGCCGGCCTCGGCGAGCAGGCTGTCCACGTTCGCGAAGGTGGTGGTGCTCCAGGTGGTGTACGGGTGGAAGCCGTGCCACTCGTCGAGCAGCACCCCCTGCGCGCCCTCGAAGACGCAGGTCCCGGTGCGCAGCGCCTCGGCGAGCCACCTGCCGTCGACGATGGCGATCCGCCCGGCGAACCCGGTGAACGCGGGCAGGCAGTCCTCGATCGGTGGCGCATCGAGCGGGCCCAGCTCGGCGGTCAGCCGGTCCCGCAGGGTGGTCAGCCGCCGGCGCAGCAGCTCCGGGTGGTGGCAGTCGGCGACCCGGGGCGCGTCGTCGGGGTGGGCGAGACCGTACGCGACGGCCTCGCCCACCCCCAGCCCGCAGGAGCCGTGCCGGTCGGCTCCCCGGGCGGTCTCGCGGGCCCGGTTGGCGGCCCGGTGGTACGGGGTGGCGAGCAGCGCGTCCCCGTCGACGGTCAGCCGGTCCAGCGCGTCGGGCACCCCGAGGGTGGCGAGGTGGTCGGCCTCGGCGGCCAGCGCCAACGGGTCCACCACCACGTGCCGGGACAGGTGCGTACCGACACCGGGATGGAACGTGCCGGCGCCGAACTGCGCGAACGTGTGGTGCCGCCCGTCGCGCAGCACGACGTTGTGTGCCGCCTGCGCGCCCCCGTTGAAGCGGACCACCGTGTGCACCCGACGGGTGGCGCAGAGCCAGTCCACCACCGTGCCCTTGCCGGCGTCGCCGTAGCCGAGGTCGACCACCGCCACGTGGTTCACAGCCGGGTCACCCCGCTGGCGGTGTCGCGGAACGCCGGCAGCGTCGACACCTCGGCCCGCCGGTCCCGGCCGAGGCGGGCCAGCGCCTTCGACACGGTGCCGGTGGCGCCGGAGCCGGCGCGGTCCAGGTCGCGAAGGCCTTCGTCCAGGTCGATTGCCTGTTCGCCGAGGCCGATGGTGAGCGCGATGGTCTCGCAGACCGCGTCGAGGTCGTCGAGCACGACGGTGTTCTGCCCGAGCAGCTCCCGCCAGAAGTCGAGCACCTTCGCGTTGCCGGCGTAGTGGCTGCCGGCGGGGAGCAGGTAGTAGGTGTCCCAGCGGCGGGTCACCTCGTCGACGACCTGCCGCAGCGGCACGTCCTCGGAGAGGTCGTCCCCGATCAGGCCGGCCACCTCCCGGGCCTTCACCCGCTGGTACGCCAACTCGTCGCCGATGATGAACAGGTAGCCGCGCCGGCCGCGCTTCTCCCAGTTGTCGGTGACGGTGTGCCGGGCCATGAAGTACATGGCCAGCTCGTACGACTCGCTCATCTGCCCGCCGCCACCGCCCTCCAGCACGATCCGGCCGAGGTCGTCGTCCATCCGGTTGTCCGACTCGAACTGGCCCACCTGCAACGGCACCCGGTCACAGGTGGCGTCGCCGATGGCGCCGAACATGATCTGCGGGTCGCTGGCGTAGCCCTGTCGTTGCAGCAGCCCAAGAAGCTGCGGCAACTTGGTCTGCAGGACCCGCGGGACCGTGCGCATCGAGCCGGTCACGTCGAAGAGCACCGCGACGGGCGTCGACCGGGGGTGCTCGTCGGAGTCCCGGCTCTCCCGGGTCGCGTCCCGGGGGTCGAGCGCGGGGTGCACGGTGCGCGCCCCGCTGTCGCTGTAGGAGAAGGCGCTCTTGCCGGTGGACCGGCGGTAGCGGTCGGCGGCGTCGTACACGTCGGTGGACCAGATTCCACTGCCCATGACAGCTCCTTAGGGGGTGAGGGTGAAGGGTCGGAAGGTGCGCGGCCCGTAGAGGCGCTCCAGCACCTGGTCGAGTTCGCGCAGCAGGCGCCAGGCGTCGTCGGGCCGGGCCTCCAGGGACCGTTGCCGGCAGCCCTGCGCGAAGGTGTGCAGCTCGCCGGGCGAGCGCGGCCCCATCAGCCAGCTCATGCAGTGGCTGGCCATCGCGATGTCGGTCCCCGGCCCGGTCGGCCGCTTCCGGGTGACCTCCTCCGGGTACCAGTCCTCCTGGCCGGGCACCAGCGCCGGGATCGTGCTGCCCACGGCCGCGGAGAAGCACCAGTCGACGAGCACCACGCCGTGGGCGTCCGGCTCGATCAGCACGTGTCGCGGCAGGACCGCGCCGTGCACCACGCCCGCCCGGTGGGCCAGGCCGAGCACCACCAGCAGACGCCGCCACATCCAGGCGACATCCCGGGCGTCCAGCCCGTCGGGGTACGCGCGCCGCACCTCGTCGAGGTCGTGCAGGCCGGGTGCGGTGGCGAGCACGTTGATCCGCCGTTCCGCGCCGGTGGCGGTGTCGCGGTGCCGGAACTCGTCGACGAGCCGGGGCACGTACGGCAGGTAGCGCGGGTCGCCCCGCTCCGCGATGGTGCGCAGGGCGTGCGCCTCGCGGGCCATCAGGTCGTTGTCGGTGGGCCGTCGGGGGAGCTTGAGCAGCCGGTCGTCGCCGACGTCGTAGAGGTCGGCCAGGTCACCCGAGTGGGCCGGCGCGCCGAGCCGGTAGTCGCCGAGGACTGTGGTCCGCCGTGCCTGCCACCGGGTGGTGACGTGGATGAACGCGTCGAGGGCTTCGGCGCGTACCGCCGGGTCGGTCGGCAGGCGGTCGGGGTGCAGGGCCGCGACCAGCTCGCGGTAGCGGCGGGCCGGCTGGTCCGCGCCGAACAGGTCGGCGTCGGTGCGGGCGGCCGCGACCAGGCCGATGGCCTCCGTGGCCCTCACCGCACCGTCTCCTCCCGGGCGGGGCGCAGCAGCGCCGGGTGCAGCAGCCGGGCGTCGCCGGCCCGGTAGAGCCGGGCGCGCGGGCCGCCCCGGGCCCCGCCGCGCTCGGTGCTGGCGCCGGTGCTCTCCACGAAGCCCGGCACGGAGAGCACCTTGCGGTGGAAGTTGCCGGCGTGCAGCGGGTGCCCCCAGACCGTCTCGTAGACGGCGCGCAGCTCGCTGATCGTGAACTCGGCGGCGAGGAAGCGGGTGGCGAGTGGGGTGTACTCCAGCTTGGACCGGGCCCGTTCCAACGCGTCGTCGATGATCCGGCCGTGGTCGAAGGCGAGCTGCCGGCTGGTCAACGCGGTCACCGGCAGCCAGATCGCCTCGTCGGCGTCGCTGCCGGCGGCCGGATCCGGCAGGTCGGGGGCGAACGCGAGGTGGGCGATCGAGACGACCCGCATGCGCGGGTCACGGTCGGGGGCGCCATAGCTGCCCAACTGCTCCAGGTGTACGCGGCGCAGCGCCTCGCCGCCGAGCCCGGTCTCCTCGGCCAGCTCCCGTCGAGCGCCGGCGGTCAGGTCCTCGTCGGGGCGGACGAAGCCCCCGGGCAGCGCCCAGTGCCCGGCGAAGGGTGCCTCGCCGCGCCGGATCAGCAGCAGGTGCAGCGCGCCGTCGCGGATGGTCAGCGCCACCACGTCGACGGTCACGGCGACCGACGGGTAGGCCCGGGGGTCGTACGCGGCCAGGAACTCCTGCTCGTTCATCATGTCTCTCTCATCCTGAGAACATCTCGCTGTGAGAACAACTTAGCGCAGAAGCGTGCGCCTGCCAAGGGGCAAGCCGCCGAGTGCGCTCAGCGCCCGAACCCGCCGAGTGCGCTCAGCGCACGAGACCCGCCAGATGGGGTCGGCCACGCGAGTCGTGCAGGGCGAACCCGCCGTCCGGCAGGCGCGCGAAACTCACCGTGCTCGGCAGCGGTACGGGCAGCTTGAAGGCGACCTCGACGGTGTACGCGTCCGGCAGCCGGGACTCCAGGGCGGCCAGGCAGCGCGCCTTGCTCCACATGCCGTGCGCGATCGGGCGGCGGAAGCCGAACAGCCGCGCCCCGAGTCGGGAGGTGTGGATCGGGTTGTGGTCACCGGAGACCCGCGCGTACTCCGTACCGACGCGCGGTTCCACCCGCCAGCGGGCGGTGGCCGTCGGCGCCGCCGGACGTTCGCCTCGGTCGCGCCCGCCCGGCTCGCCCTCCCGACCGAGGTACGTCGAGACGCCGCGCCACACCTCCTCCCCGTCGACCGAGCCGACCAGCACCACGTCCACCTGCCGCCCCCGGTCGTGTGGACGCAGGTTCTCCGCGTACGTCGTGAAGTCGAGGGTCTCGTCGGCGGTGATCGGGCGGTGGGTGGTGATGTGGTTGCCGACGTGCACCAGGCCGATCAGCGGGAGGGGAAAATCCGGCGCGGTCATCAGGCGCAGGGCCAGTGGGAAGCCCATGACGTGCGGAAACGTCGCGGGCAGCCGGTCGCTGAGCCGGAACCCGCAGACCCGGTCGTAGTCGGCCAGGTGCGCCCGGTCCACGGTCACCCCGCGCACGGTCAACTCGACCGCCGGCAGGTCGGGCCCGCGCCGCCCACCGCCGAGGCCCGGCAGCGCGCCGAGCATCGCCCGTCGGTGCAGCGCCCCGGCCGCCGGCATCCGGGGCAGTTCGACAGGGGTCCGGCTGCCCGACTCCGGCCGCGCGCCCATCACGCCCCCAGCAGGCTCTGGCCGCAGACCCGGACCACGTTTCCGCTGATCCCTCCGCTGGCCGGCCAGGCCAGCCAGCCGATCGTCTCGGCCACGTCCACCGGCAACCCGCCCTGGGCCAGGCTGTTCATCCGCCGGCCCGCCTCGCGGACCACAAGCGGGATGCGCGCGGTCAGCCGGGTCTCGATGAAGCCCGGGGCCACCGCGTTGACGCTGATCCCGCGTTCCCGCAGAGCCGGCGCCAGCGAGTCGACCAGCCCGATCACGCCGGCCTTGCTGGTGGCGTAGTTGGTCTGCCCCCGGTTGCCGGCGATCCCAGCGATCGAGGAGACCGAGATGATCCGCCCGCCGGCCGGGATCAGCTCCCGCTCCAGCAGCACGTCGTTGATCCGCTCCTGGCTGGACAGGTTGACGTCGAGGACCTGGTCCCACCGGTCGGCGTCCATCCGGCCGAGCGTCTTGTCCCGGGTGATGCCGGCGTTGTGCACCACCACGTCGACCCGGCCGTGCCGGCTGGCCAGGTGCTCGGCGAGTCGGGCCGGCGCGTCCGGCGCGGTCAGGTCGAGTTGGACGGCGGTGCCGCCGATGTCGTTCGCCACCGCGGCGAGCGCGTCGCCAGCGGCCGGGATGTCCAGGGCCACCACCTGCGCGCCGTCACGGGCCAGCACCTTCGCGAGCGCCGCGCCGATCCCCCGTGCCGCGCCGGTGACCAGCACGACCTGCCCGTCCAGCGGGCGGTCCCAGTCGGCCGGGACGCTCGCCGCGCCGCCGGCGACCCGGATGACCTGCCCCGACACGTACGCGGAGCGGCCGGACAGCAGGAACCGGAGAGTCGATTCGAGGCCGACGCTGGGGTCGCCCTGGGCGCGGGACACCTGGACGAGTTGCGCGGTGATGCCCCGGCCGAACTCCTTGCCGATGCTGCGGACCAGCCCTTCGAGGGCGCGCTGGGCGGTCGCCTCGCGGGGCGTCGCGCACTCCTGCGGCGGGGTGCCCAGCACGATCACCCGGCCGCTGGGCAGCACGGCCCGGGCCTGCGGGTGGAAGAAGTCGTAGAGCTGGCGCAGCTCGGTCGAGTCGGTGATCCCGGTGGCGTCGAAGAGCAGTGCCCCGTACCGCTGCGGGGCGGCGGCGGCCGGGTCGGCCAGCTCGACCCCGGCGGCGGTCAGTCTCATGGCCACCGGTTTGGCGTACCGGGCGCCGGTGGCCGCGCCGAGCAGGGCCGGCCCGGTCAGCAGGGGGTCGCCGGGGTGGTGCCGGCGCAGTCGGGGCGGGTCGGGCAGCCCGAGGCGCTTGACCAGCGCGCGGCCGGCGGCCGATTGGACGAAGCTCGCGTACCTGTCGGTCATGGGCGTAGCCTACTGGCCAGTAGGGTTCGAGCAACACATGTAGAGGAGGCGGATCGTGCAGAGCATTCGGCGGGTCGCGGTCATCGGGGGCAACCGCATCCCCTTCGCCCGTTCCAACTCCCGCTACGCGGACGCGTCCAACGCGGACCTGCTCGGCGCGGCGCTCGACGGCCTGATCGCCCGATACGGGCTGGCCGGGCAGCGCATCGGCGAGGTGGTGACCGGTGCCGTGCTCAAGCACTCCCGCGACTTCAACCTCACCCGAGAGGTGGTCCTCGGCTCCCGGCTCGACCCACACACCCCGGCGTACGACATCCAGCAGGCCTGCGGCACCGGCCTGGAGGCGACGATCCTGGTCGCCAACAAGATCGCCCTCGGTCAGTTCGACGTGGGCATCGCCGGCGGTGTCGACACCACCTCCGACGCCCCGCTCGCCGTCAACGAGGAGATGCGCCGCACGCTGCTCAAGCTCAACTCGGCCCGCACGCTGGGCGAACGGCTCAAGATCGCGGCGAAGCTGCGCCCGCTCCAGCCGTTCAAGCCGGAGATCCCGCGCAACGCCGAGCCGCGTACCGGCCTGTCCATGGGCGACCACGCGGCCCGCACCGCCGTGCGCTGGCAGATCGACCGGCGCTCCCAGGACGAGCTGGCGCTGCGCTCACACCAGCGCCTCGCCGCCGCGTACGACCGGGGCTTCTTCGACGATCTGGTGACGCCGTACCTGGGGCTGACCCGCGACCAGAACCTCCGCGCCGACACCAGTCTGGAGAAGCTCGGCAAGCTCAAGCCGGTCTTCGGAGCCAAGGGTCCGGACGCCGAGCAGGCCACCATGACCGCCGGCAACTCGTCGCCCCTCACCGACGGCGCGTCCACCGTGCTGCTCGCGTCGGAGGAGTGGGCGCGGGAGCACCACCTGCCCGTGCTGGCCTGGTTCAGCTGGTCGGAGACGGCGGCGGTGGACTTCGTGCACGGCGACGAAGGGCTGCTGATGGCGCCCGCGTACGCGGTGCCCCGGATGCTGGCCCGTGCCGGGCTGACGTTGCAGGACTTCGACTACTACGAGATCCACGAGGCGTTCGCGTCGCAGGTGCTGGCCACCCTCGCCGCCTGGGAGTCGCCGGAGTTCTGCAAGGACCGGCTCGGACTGGACGCGCCGCTGGGCGCGATCGACACCGACCGGCTCAACGTCAACGGCTCCTCGCTGGCCGCCGGGCACCCGTTCGCCGCCACCGGCGGGCGGATCGTGGCGACCCTGGCCAAGCTGCTGGCCGAGCGGGGCAGCGGGCGCGGGCTGATCTCCATCTGCGCCGCCGGTGGTCAGGGCGTGACCGCCATCCTGGAGCGCTGACCGCGCCTTCGCACGGCGACGCCCGCCGGACCTGAGGGTCTGGCGGGCGTCGATCGTGTGGTGTGGCTCAGCCGAGGGTGAATTTCTCCCAGGTGCTGATGGTGGGGCCGTTGGCGATCAGTGGCTTGGACCCTGCGCCGTCGGCGCTGGCGTACTTGTTGTTGATGGCGGCCTTGAAGCTCACGGTGCCGCTGGCGTTGTCGAGATAGAACATCTCCCAGCTGCCGATCGCTGGGGCGGACGCGATCAGCGGCTTGGTGCCGACGCCATCTGCGGAAACGAAGCGGTTGTTGACGTGCGCGAGCAGGGCGACCGTCCCGTAGCCGAGGTCCACGAGGTCGAACCGCTCCCAGGTGCTGGCGGTCGGGGCGGACGCGATCAGCGGCTTCGTGCCGGCACCGTCGGCGCTGACGTAGCGCCCGTTGACCCGGGCCTTCAGCGTCCTGTTCGCGTCACCGGTCGACACCTGGCGGAATTTCTCCCAGGTGTCGACCGTGGGCCGGCTCGCGGTCAGCGGGACGGTGCCGCTCGGATCGGCGGTGACGTACTGACCTGTGCTCGCCTTGAGACTGATGCTGCCATCGGTGTTGCTCGCGACGGTGAACGTCGCCCGGGCGTCCACCGACTGACTTGTCGCGGTCATGGCGGTGGGGTCGGCGGTTCCGATGGCGAGGTATCGAGCGGTGCTGCGAGAGAAGAGCGCGACCTGGTGGTTGCCAACCTCCAGGACATCGAACTGCGCGGTTGCGCCCAGCCGGAGCTGGTTCGCCCGAAGGCCGGTGATGGCGTTGCCCGAGTCGATGTAGCGGCGGTTGGACACGGTGAGCAGACCCACGGTCGAGGTTGGGCGTAGCACGCTGACCGGTTCAGAGCTGGTCGCCGACTGGCCGTCGGTCGCGGTGACTTTGATCCACAGGTTGTAGGTGCCCGGGTTGGCGTAGGTGTGCGCGACCACCGGGCCCGACTGGGTGACGACGCTGCCATCGCCGAACGTGAACTCGTAGGACTTGATCGGATTCAGGCCCGGGGTGGAGGCCGTTGCGTCCACCGTCACCCTCTGCGCCGCAAGGTTGAGCGCGACGTCGAAGGAGGCCACCGGAGGTCGGATCGTCTCCACCGCGCCCCGGTCGGCGTAGGTGACCGGGCCGGCGCCGGTGTTCGGCACCGTGGGGTCGTCCACGCGCGGGGTACCGGTCCGGTCCAGTTTCTGGAACCCGGGTGCGGCGGAGTTCGCCGAATCGTAGGTGTCCTGCGGTCGTTCCGTCTCCCGATCGTTCGCGGCCTGGCCGGATGCTGCCCGAAACCCGGCGAGGCTCATCGGGGTGTTCCAGGCATAGGAGTCGGTGCGATGGTGGTGCACGTTGTTGTAGTCGATCACCGTCCGGCCGACAGCGTCACCGTAGATCCCGATCTCGACACCGTCGAGAGCCTTCGGATCGCACCCGACCTGTCCGACGAAGCCGTTGGAAACGAGCACGTTGTTCTGTATGGAGACACCGGACGAGGCCCCGTCGACCCGGATGCCGTCGAGGCAGCGCTGCTTGATGCTGTTGCTGGTGATCGCGGTGCCGGTGGCCCCGTTGTTGTGGATGCCGAGACCGGCTCCGCCGGTGATCACGTTGTTGGCCACCACCTTGCCGGTCGCACCGGTCCCCAGGACGACAGCGGTTTCGGTGAAACCGCCGATGCTGCCTCCGATGACCGTGTTGCCGGGCCCGTCGATCCGGATCCCCACGCTGGGTACGTCAAGGGAACGGTTGACGTTGCCGGACACGCTCGTGCCTGAGATGTCCACGCCGCTGCTCGCGGCGTCCATGGTCACTCCAGAGCTGGCGGCCTTCGCCGTGACGATGCTCGTCTGCGACAGGCTCGACCTGGTCACCGTCGCGAATCGGACCACGGGTGTTGCTGAGGAGTTGTTCAACGAGTAGCGGCCCCCACGGATCGTGATGCCCGAGGCGTCGTGGGCGTCGACGGCGGGCAGGTCGCCCGACCCAATGACCTGGATATTCTGGAGCACGATGTCGTGCTGGCCGTCGATGACGAAGCCAGCATTCTCCCCGACCAGACTCGCCGAGGTGCCGACGAATACGACCGGCTGCTCCGGGGTGCCGGCGGCTTTTACGGTGACGCGTTCGCGGTAGCTGCCGGCACCGATGTCTACGGTCTGCCCGCCGGTGACGATCGCTGCTGCGGCCCCGATCGAACAGAAGGGTTGGGCGAGCGTGCCGGCGTTCTGGTCGGAGCAGTCCGTCGCCGCCTGCCGGACGTACAGGATCTTCAGGTCGTCGGCCTGGGCCGGGACGGTAGTGCCAAAGGTTCCGGCCGTCAGGACGACGGTGGCGAGACCAGCGAGGAGCGGTGCGCGCATGAGTGTCCTCAGGGAGGGGATCCGGAGTACGCAGGGATCAGATGAAGATGATCATGCAGCATCGGGAGGCGGGGCCCTGACCGTGATCGTCGTGGGCGTACGGATCTGAGCGACGTGCAACAGGAAGTTCGTGATCTCTTCATCGGTTGGCCCGTCGCTGGCAAGGTCGTCCGGTCGCCTCCGTCACCGTCTGACAAGCTGCACCGACCCCTACGTGACGACGCCCGCCGGACCTGAGGGTCTGGCGGGCGTCGATCGTGTGGTATGGCTCAGCCGAGGGTGAATTTCTCCCACGTGCTGATGGTGGGGCCGTTGGCGATCAGTGGCTTGCTGCCCGCGCCGTCGGCGCTGGCGTACTTGTTGTTGATGGCGGCCTTGAAGCTGACGGTGCCGTCGCTGTTGCGGGTCATGGTGAACCGTTCCCAGGTGCTGGCCGTGGGGGCGTTCGCGATCAACGGCTTGGTGCCTGCGCCGTCGGCGGACACGAAGCGGTTGTTGGCACGGGCGAAGAGGGCGATCTGCCCGTTGCCGAGGTCGGCGATGTCGAACCGCTCCCAGGTGCTGGCGGCCGCCTGGCTCGCGATCAGCGGTTTCACACCGGCGCCGTCAGCCATCACGAAACGGCCGTTCACGTTGGCCTTCAGCGACCTGTTGGCGTCGGCTACCGGAACCTGGAGGAACTTCTCCCAGATGCTGACCGTCGGCCGACTCGCCGACAGCGTCAGGGCACCGCTGGGATCGGCGGTGGCGTACAGGTTGTTGCTCGCCTTGAGGCTGACGGTGCCGTCACCGTTGCGGACGACGGTGAACTTCTCCGAGGCGCTGACGACCTGGCTTTCGGCGTTCAGTGTCCCGTCGGCCAACTGGGCGACGTAGCGGCCGTTGGCCCGGGCGACGAGGGCGACCTGTCCGTTACCGGCGTCCGCCAGGTCGTACTGCGCGGACGCGGTCAGACCGACCTGGTTCGGTCGCATGGGCACGGCACCGACGTAGCGGAGGTTGGACAACGCGAGCAGGCCCACGGATGCCGTCCGCCGCAGCACGCTCACCTGCTCGGTGCTGCTGCCGGACAGACCGTCGGTCCCCCTGGGGCTGACGGTGACGTCATAGGTGCCCGGTTTGGCGTATTTGTGGGTGGCGATCGGCGTCGACTGGGTGACTGAGGTGCCGTCGCCCCAACTGAACTCGTAGAAGTCGATCGGGGTGAAGCCCGGCGTGGAGGCGGAGGCGTCCACCCTGACCGTGCTCGTGCCGAGGTCCACGGTGGCGTCGAAGGACGCCACCGGGTGCCTGACGGCCTCCGCGGTGCCACGGTCGGCGTACGTGATCGGGCCGGCGCCAGTGTTCGGCACGGCCGGATCGTCACGGCGTGGCTTCCCGTCGGCGTCGAGCTCCTGGTAGCCGGGTGCCGCCGAGTTCGCCGAGTCGACGTTGTCTCGTGCATCCCACGTGTACCGGTCGTGCGCAGCCTGCCCGGAGACGGCACGGAACTGGGTGAGACCCATCCTGGTTCCGTTCCACGAGTAGCTGGTCGCGGACGTGGACTGGTGCCAGGTGTTGTTGTGATCGATCACCGTGCCGCTCAGCGCCTCGTCGTAGACCCCGATCTCGATCCCCTCGGAAGCCTGCGGATCGCAGTAGCCGGAGAAGGCGCCGTTGTTGCGGAGCACGTTGTTCTGCACCGAGACCCGGGACGACGTCCCGTCGATCCGGACGCCGCCCAGGCAACGGTCCTGGATGTCGTTGTTGGCGATGCTCGTGCCCACGGCTCCGCGGTTGTGGATGCCGTATCCGATCCCGCCCCTGAGCCGGTTGTTGGCGATCACCGTCCCGGAGGCGGCAGGGCCAACCGAGATGGCAGCGCCCGAGAAGCCGGCAACGTCGCCGTCGAGGATCGTGTTGCGCGGCCCGTCGACTCGAATGCCCACGCCGTCACCGGCGGCGACGTGTTTCGGGTCGGTCGACACCATCGTGTCGTCGATGATCACCTCGCTGGTGGAGGCATCCATCGTCAGTCCGCCAGCGAGTGCCGTCCCGCTGGCGATGACCTGTTCCAGCCCCGCCATCGTCACACTGGCGAGCCGGATGGCGGGCGCGGTCGCGACGTTCGCCATGGTGAAGCTGCCGCCCGAGATCAAGATGTTCGAGGCGTTACGCAGATCGAGGGCGGGCACATCGGCTGACCCGCTGGAGTTGATTTCCTGAATGTAGATGTCGTGTTGGCCGTCGATGACCAGACCCGCGGTCGGACCGCTGAGTGTCACAGGTGTGCGAGGGGTGTTGGCGACGAAGGCGATTGCCGCCTCCGGCGTGCCGGAGCGGGTGATGGTGACGCGCTCGGGGTAGGTGCCGCCGTCGACGAGGACCGTCTGGCCGGCGGTCACCACGGCCGCTGCCGCACCGATCGTGCAGAACGGCGTGGTCGCCGAGCCTGGCCCCTGATCGGAGCAGCTCGCGTCGGCCTGCTTGACGTACAGGGCCAGTGGTTCGGCCGCCTGGGCGGATCCGCCGGTGGCCAACAGGGTGCCGCCGGTCACCGCGATCGCGGCGAGGCTGGCTAGGGGGGCTTTGAGCATTCGTGCCCTCTGTCGAGGTGGAGGAACCGGCTTCGCCGGAAGTCGGACGCCCACGATGATCGGCTACCGCCCGGTAGCACGACGTCCCGGCCGACAAAACGGCCAATCAGCCCCACCGCCACCCGTCCCGGCCTCCCGGCCGAGCGAGCCACCGGGTAGGAGAGAATGAGGCACGTGACGACGATCCCCAACGTGCTGGCCAACCGGTACGCCTCGCCCGAACTGGTCGCCCTCTGGTCTCCGGAGGAGAAGGTCCGGATGGAGCGGCGGCTCTGGCTCGCCGTGCTCCGCGCTCAGCGCGACCTGGGCGTGCCGGTGCCGGACGGCGTGGTCGAGGCGTACGAGCGGGTGCTCGACCAGGTCGACCTCGCCTCGATCGCCGAGCGGGAGCGGGTCACCCGGCACGACGTGAAGGCCCGGATCGAGGAGTTCAGCGCGCTCGCCGGGCACGAGCACGTGCACAAGGGCATGACCTCCCGGGACCTCACCGAGAACGTCGAGCAGCTCCAGGTGCGTGCCTCGCTGGAGCTGATCCGCGACCGGGTGGTGGCCACCCTCGCCCGGTTGGCGTGGCTGGCCCACGAGCACTCCGAGCTGGTCATGACCGGCCGCTCGCACAACGTGGCGGCGCAGGCCACCACGCTGGGCAAGCGCTTCGCGTCGGCGGCGGAGGAGCTGCTGATCGCGTACGAGCGGCTGGAGGAGCTGATCGCCCGCTACCCGCTGCGGGGGATCAAGGGACCGGTCGGCACGGCCGCCGACCAGCTCGACCTCTTCGACGGCGATGCCGACAAGGTGGCCGAGTTGGAGCGGCGGGTCGCCGAGCACCTGGGCTTCTCCCGGGTGCTGGACAGTGTCGGGCAGGTCTACCCGCGCTCGCTCGACTTCGACGTGCTGGCCGCGCTGGCCCAGACCGCCGCCGCGCCGTCGTCGCTGGCCACCACCATCCGGTTGATGGTCGGCCAGGAGTTGGCGACCGAGGGCTTCAAGCCGGGCCAGGTCGGTTCCAGCGCGATGCCGCACAAGATGAACACCCGTTCCTCGGAGCGGGTGAACGGCTTCGCCGTGATCATCAGGGGTTACCTGTCGATGGTCGGCGAGTTGGCCGGCGACCAGTGGAACGAGGGGGACGTGTCCTGCTCGGTGGTCCGACGGGTGGCACTGCCGGACGCGTTCTTCGCCGCCGACGGGCTGTTCCAGACATTCCTCACCGTGCTCGACGAGTTCGGCGCGTACCCGGCGGTGATCAACCGGGAGCTGGAGCGCTTCCTGCCGTTCCTGGCGACCACGAAGATCCTGGTCGCGGCGGTCCGCCGGGGCGTCGGTCGGGAGGTCGCCCACGAGGTGATCAAGGAGCACGCGGTCGCGGTTGCCCTGGGGATGCGCGAGAAGGGCGCACCGGAGAACGACCTCTTCGACCGTCTGGCGGCGGACGGCCGACTCGGCCTGTCCCGCGCCGACATCGACACCCTGGTCGCCGACCGCAACGCCTTCGTAGGCGCCGCCCAAGCCCAGGTAGCAGCGGTAACAAGCCGAATCACCAAGGTAGTAACAGCCCACCCAGAGGCTGCAACCTACTCTCCACCCCCCATCCTCTAACCCGACCTCTCCCCCCACCTCCCCCTGCCTACCCCCTCGCCGCGTTGATCATGAAGTTATTACTGCGACACGCCGGTGCGCAGGGCAATAACTTCATGATCAACGGGGACGACGGTTGGGCGGGCTGGGCGGGGTGGGTGGGTGGTGGGTTATTCGCCGGTTGGGGTTTCGGCGGCGGTTCTCAGGTTGGGGGCGCTGGCCGGTTCGGCGATGCCGCCGGGAGACTCCGTGATGCCCGCGACCTCCGCGGTTTCCGCCGCCACCGCCGGCTGGTCGGCCGGCATGACCTCGGGCATCTTGGGTACGGCGACCACGGCCGTCCCGTACGCGCAGATCTCCATCCACATCTCGCCGCAGTCCCGGCTGTCGAACCGCATGCCGATCACCGCGTTCGCGCCGAGCCGTAGGGCCTCCTCGCCGAGGCGGGCCACCGAGTCGGTGCGCCAGCGGGTGAGGTTGTCCGGGGCCATCGGGTCGTACGCGCCACCGCGCAGGTTCTTGACACCCTCGCGGTACGGGTTGCGCGTCCTGGCCATCGATGACACCACCTCACCGAGAATCTGGCGGATCTCGTAGCCGGGCAGTTGCTCTGTCGTCACGACCAGCACGGTTCCGATGCTGTCAGGAGTGGCGCGACCCGATCGTGTGCATTGTTCACCTGATCGGATGCTGCAAAACGACGCGGCGCGGACGGCCGGCACGTGGCCGACCATCCGCGTCGAGCGGGGCGCTAACCGTCAGACACCGGCCACCGAGGTGATCCAGGCCCGGTTGTACGCAACGCTGCCGTAGTTCTGGATGCTCGATCCGTCGGCGGTGGAGGCGACGCCGACCTGCTGACCGTTGTAGAACTGCGGGCCACCGGAGTCACCGCGCCAGGCGTTGCCGTTGATCCGGGTGGTGCGGATCGCCTGGCCGCCGTACGCGTCGGTGGCGCTGTTGCTGGTCACCCGGACGGTGGCGGTCTTCAGCACGGTGGACGCCGAGCAGCCGCTGTAGCAGGTCATGCCCCAGCCGTAGATCGAGTTCGTCGAGTTGATCGGCGGGTTGCTGCTGGCCAGGCTCACTGCGGAGGTGCTGACGGTGCTGGAGAGTCGCATGAGCGCGAGGTCGTTGCGGGTGTAGGTGGCGCTGACCGTGCGGGTGACCCCGCCGGAGGTGCGGTTCACGCTTCCGACGCGCACCGACATGGTGCCGCTGATGCAGTGCCGGGCGGTGAGCACCCACTGCGCGGCGATGACGCTGCCAGAGCAGGTGAACGAGCCGTTGCTGAGCACCGCGGCGGCCCAGGGCGCGGACGAGACGGTGCCGCCACCGATGATGAGCGGGCTGGGCGGGGTGGCGGACGCGGCGGACGTGACGCCGAGGGCGCCGACCAGCGCGGTGCTGAGTACGGCGAGCAGGGGGCGGATGCGCATCGGGGGAACTCCTTGGAGGGGGCGGGCCCGGGATCGCCGGGTGCGGGTGGGGCGGCAGCGGGGGGTTCCCGCGAGCGCCTGAATCGACTTACGTCGATGTACAGTAGGGCCCGACGCGATCGTTATCAAGGATTTGATCGAGATTGGCCAATGTAACGATTCGGCCACCCGCTGCGCCGTGTATGTCCTGCTGAGGCCACCTGTAGCGCCTGGCGGGCCACCCTGAGCGTCGGTAATGTCGATCACTGCCTGAACCGCACCCGGCCGGTGCGTCCGCGGCGATATCTGCCAGGTACGCTGGCTGCGCTCGCCCGTTGTGGGTCGGCACCCAACTGCGTACACAGTCAGGAGTGCCCAGTGCCTCGCGTCGTCGTCGACGTCATGCTCAAGCCCGAGATCCTCGATCCGCAGGGCCAGGCCGTCGCAAACGCGCTGCCCCGGCTCGGCGTCGGTGACGTCGCCTCGGTCCGGATCGGCAGGCGGATCGAGATCGAGTTCACCGGTGAACCGGACCTGGACCGCGCTCGGGAGATTGCCGACAAACTGCTCGCCAACCCGGTCATCGAGGACTTCACCGTCCGCCTGGTCGAGGCCGACGAGACCGCGGACGCCCGCTCGTGACCGCCCGGGTCGGTGTGGTCACCTTCCCCGGCTCGCTCGACGACGGGGACGCGGCCCGGGCCGTCCGGATCGCCGGCGCTGAGCCGGTCCGGCTCTGGCACGGCGACCCGGCGCTGCACGGCGTCGACGCGGTCGTCCTGCCCGGCGGGTTCTCCTACGGTGACTACCTGCGGTGCGGTGCCATCGCCCGGTTCGCCCCGGTGATGGAGACGATCGTGGACGCCGCCCAGGGTGGTCTGCCGGTGCTCGGCATCTGCAACGGCTTCCAGATCCTGTGCGAGGCGCACCTGCTGCCCGGCGCGCTCACCCGCAACCAGCACCTGCACTTCCGCAACCGGGACCAGGTCCTGCGCATCGAGTCGGCCGGGACCGCGTGGACCAACGCGTTCCAGCCCGGCCAGGAGGTGCTCATCCCGGTCAAGAACGGCGAGGGCTGCTACGTCGCGGACACCGCGACGCTGGACCAGCTCGAAGCCGAGGGTCGGGTCGTCGCCCGCTACGTCGGCGGCAACCCCAACGGCTCCCAGCGCGACATCGCCGCGATCACCAACGCCGCCGGCAACGTGGTCGGCATCATGCCGCACCCCGAGCACGCGGTGGAGGCGCTCACCGGCCCTTCGCTGGACGGCCTCGGCTTCTTCACGTCGGTCCTCAAGCACCTGGTGGGGGCGCCGGCATGACCGGCGGCACGATCATCGGTCAGCTCAACCGTCGGTCTGGCGGGCACGAGCGCAGCGAGGAGAGGTCATGACCACCCATCCGGACCCGGTACGGGACACACCGGAGGCGTACTCCGCCCCGGCGCAGCCGGCCGAGCCGAGCCCGGCGCAGCCGGTCGCACCGGCGACCGCTCCCGCCGAGCCGACCGCCGCCGTCTGGACCGAGGGCGTGGACACCGTGCCGCGCGCCGGTGGCACCCCGGGCGAGCTTCAGCCGTACACCGAGCTGGGCCTGCGCGACGACGAGTACGACCGGATCCGGCAGATCCTCGGCCGCCGGCCCACGCAGTCCGAGCTGGCGATGTACTCGATCATGTGGAGCGAGCACTGCTCCTACAAGTCGAGCAAGGTGCACCTGCGCCAGTTCGGCGAGAAGGCCCCGCACAGCGACCGGCTGCTCGCCGGCATCGGTGAGAACGCCGGTGTCGTGCAGATCTCCGACGAGCTGGCGGTCACCTTCAAGGTCGAGTCGCACAACCACCCGAGCTTCGTCGAGCCGTACCAGGGCGCGGCGACCGGCGTCGGTGGCATCGTCCGGGACATCCTCGCCATGGGCGCCCGCCCGGTCGCGGTGATGGACCCGCTGCGTTTCGGTGCCGCGGACCACCCGGACACCGCCCGGGTGCTCACCGGTGTGGTCGCCGGCGTGGGCGGCTACGGCAACTGCCTGGGCCTGCCCAACATCGGTGGTGAGCTGGTCTTCGACCCCTCCTACCAGGGCAACCCGCTGCTCAACGCGCTCTGCCTGGGCGTGCTGCCGGTCAACCGGCTGCAGAACAAGGCCGCCGCCGGCCCGGGCAACGTTGTCGTGCTGATGGGCGCCAAGACCGGCCGCGACGGCATCGGCGGCGTGTCCGTGCTGGCCAGCGCGACCTTCGACGAGGGCAGCGAGGCCCGCCGGCCCGCCGTGCAGGTCGGCGACCCGTTCACCGAGAAGCTGCTGATCGAGGCGTGTCTCGAGCTGTACGACGGCCAACTCGTCGTCGGCATCCAGGACCTCGGCGGCGCCGGCCTGACCTGCGCGCTCACCGAGACCGCCGCCGCTGCCGGCACCGGCATGCGGGTTTGGCTGGAGCGGGTTCCGCTGCGCGAGCCCTCGATGGACCCGCACGAGATCCTGGCCAGCGAGTCGCAGGAGCGGATGCTGCTGGTCGTCGAGCCGGACAAGCTCGACGCGGTGCTCAAGACCTGCGAGAAGTGGGGCGTCCTCGCCACCGCGATCGGTGAGGTCACCGCACCGGAGCCGGACGGCCGCCCGGGTCGACTGCTGATCACCTGGCAGGACCACCTGGTCGTCGACGTGCCGCCGGGTTCGCTCGTCGACGACGGCCCGGTCTACGCCCGGCCGATGCGTGAGCCGGCCGACCTGATCCTGCTCCAGGCCGACCGGGCCGAGACGCTGCCCCGCCCGGCCGACCCGGAGGCGCTGCGGGAGACCGTGCTGCGCATGATCGCGTCGCCGAACCTGGCCGACAAGACCTGGGTCACCGAGCAGTACGACCGCTACGTGCTGGGCAACACCGTGCTCGCCCAGCCGGAGGACGGCGGCGTGATCCGGATCGACGAGCGGACCGGCCTCGGCGTGGCGCTGTCGGTGGACGGCAACGGCCGGTACACCCGACTGGACCCGTACAACGGCACCAAGCTGGCCCTGGCCGAGGCGTACCGGAACGTTGCGGTGACCGGCGCGAAGCCGATCGCCGTGACCAACTGCCTCAACTTCGGCTCCCCGGAGGATCCGGGCGTGATGTGGCAGTTCGCCGAGGCCGTGCGTGGCCTGGCGGACGGCTGCCTGGAGCTGGGCATCCCGGTGACCGGCGGCAACGTCAGCTTCTACAACCAGACCGGCGCGGCGGCCATCCACCCGACCCCGGTGGTCGGCGTGCTGGGCGTGCTGGACAACGTCGCCGACCGGGTGCCGATGGGCTTCGTGCCGCGCGCCGGTGGCGACCACGACCAGCTCTACCTGCTCGGTGAGACGAACGTGGAGCTGTCCGGTTCGGAGTGGGCCTGGGTGACGCACGAGCACCTCGGCGGTATTCCGCCGCAGGTCGACCTCCTGCGGGAGAAGGCGCTCGCCGAGTTGCTGGCCGAGGCGGCTCGCGTCGGCCACCTCAGCTCGGCGCACGACCTCTCCGACGGGGGCCTCGCCCAGAGCCTGGTCGAGTCCTGCCTGCGTCGCGGCGTCGGTGCCCGGGTCGCGGTGCCGGAGCAGTTCACCGAGGGCTCGATGCCGTTCGTCTACCTGTTCAGCGAGTCCGCCACGCGGGCGCTGGTCTCGGTGCCGCGTGGCCACGACAAGGCGTTCGCGGCGCTCTGCGCCGAGCGGGGCGTGCCGTTCGAGCTGATCGGCGTCACCGACCCGTCCGGTGGGGCACTCGAGGTGCACGGTCAGTTCCGGATCGGCCTGGACGAGCTGCGCAAGGCGCACACCGAGACGTTGCCGCGCCTCTTCGGGGGCTCGGCGGCGGTCGAGGTGCCCGCGCCGGCCGCCGGTGTGGCGGGTGCGGTCGAGGCCGTCCCGCTGCCGGTCGCACCGGCCGAGCCGCTGGACCCGGCCGAGGTGGTCTCCGAGCCGATCGCTTCCTCGGGCCCTTCCCCGGAGACCGGCGCGGTCGAGCCCGGCGGGTCTGAGCGGCCCGGCGGGGCGTCCGAGTCTGACCCCGGTGTCACCGAGCCGTCGCCTGACGAGCGCTGAGGCGTTGACGGCCGCTGTCTACGGCCAACCCGGATCCGGTGCCCGGTTCGACTGGGGGCTGACCGGGGCGGCCGAGCTCGGTCGGGTCTGCGCGGCGCTGGTGGTGGTGGACGTCCTCTCGTTCACCACCGCCGTTGAGGTGGCGGTCGCCCGGGGGATGCGGGTGCACCCGTTCCCCTGGGGTGAGCAGGCCGCCGAGTACGCCGTCCGGGTCGGCGCGACCGCTGCTGTGGGGCGGCGGCAGACGACCGCCGACCATCCGTGGTCGCTTTCGCCCGCCGCGCTGAGCAGCGCGCCAGTGGTGGCGGACCTCGTACTGCCCTCCCCGAACGGCTCCGCCATCAGCGCCGCCGCCAGCGCCACCGGCGTGCCGGTGGTCGCGGCGTGTCTGCGCAACGCGCGCGCCGTCGGGCGCTGGCTGCACCGCCAGGGGTACGGCACGGTCAACGCCCCGATCGGCGTGATCGCCTCGGGGGAGCGGTGGCCCGACGGGTCGCTGCGCCCGTCGGTGGAGGACCAACTCGGCGCCGCCTCGGTGCTGGACGCCCTCTCCGGCGTACCGGGTGGGCTCTCGGTGGAGGCGGCCATGGCGCTCGCCGCGCTGGCGAGCACCCCGGATGTGCCCGCCGCCGTTCGTGGCAGCGTCTCCGGGCGGGAGTTGACCGAGAACGGCTTCGCCGCGGACGTGGACGTCGCCGTCCGGATCGGCGTGTCGGACGTCGTGCCGGTGCTCCACCAGGGCGTCTTCTCCGCCGCCTGACCGCGCGGGCCCCGACTCTGTGATCAACTCGGCTTTCCGGAAGTCGGGCTGTCCGGGACTGCGGGAGGGCCCGACTTCACGAAACGCGAGTGGGTCTTGCAGCGAAACGGCCACCCGGAGAGATCCGGGTGGCCGTTTCCACGTGCTGTGGTGGGGTCAGTCGTCCAGCCAGTCGAGGCGGCGACCGCCGCGCTCGGTCGGGGGCGGGGTCTCCGGTCGGTTCCGCCCGGCGGGCTGGCCGTAGTCGCCCTGTTCGTAGCCCCGGTCGTCGTAGCCGCCGCCGCGCTGTGGCGGGGGCTCCTGGCCGTAGTTGCCGCCCTGGTCGTACCCGCCGGCCGGCTGGCCGTAGCCGCCCTGGTCGTAACTCCGGTCGTCGTAGCCGCCACCGCGCTGCGGCGGAGGCTCCTGGCCGTAGTTGCCGCCCTGGCCGTACCCGCCGGCCGGTTGACCGTAGCCGCCCTGGTCGTACCCGCCGGCCTCCGCACCGCCGTACCCCGCGGTCGGCTCGGCAGCGCGACCGCCGTACGGGGCGGTTTCGGGCTGGCCGTACCCCTGCCCCTGCTCCGGCTGGTAGACGCCGGTGGCGTACGGGTCGGCCGGGGCCGGGTACTGGGTGCTGTCGCCGGTGTACCGGCCGGTCGGCTCGTCGAACCGCTCGCCGTAGGCCGCTCCGCCAGCGGGAGCCGGCGGGTAGGCGGCGGTGCCGGCCGGGGCGTCGTAGTCACGACTGCCGTAGCCGCCGCCGGAAGCCGGCGCGTTGCCGTAGCCGGCACCGGGCGCGGCGCCGTAACCGTCACCGGCCGCGCCGGCGCCGTAGCCGCCCTCGGGGCCGGCGGGAGCGCCGTAGCCGCCGCCAGAGGCGGGGGCGTTGCCGTAACCGCCCGCGCCGTAGCCACCGGGTGCCGGCTCGTCGCCGTAACCGGCGCCGCCCCAGCCCTGCTGACCCGCGCCGCCGTACGCCTGCGCAGGCGCGCCGTACGGGTCCGGTGGAACGTCGTCGACCACCGGACGGTGCATCATCGTCGGTGCCTCGCTCAGCGCCGCGCCGCCGACCATGGTCGGGTCCGGTCCGCCGCCGGGACGACCGCCGACCACCCGGGTCTGGTCGTCGGGACCGCGGAACCCGCCCCGCGAGGGCGGCACCACACCGCCGCCACCGGCAGCCGCCGGAGCGTCGTCGTCGTCGCCGTTCTCCCTGCGCTTCATCCAGAGCAGCACGATCGTGCCGACACCGGCGGCGACCAGGAGACCACCCAGCAGGATGATCATGTACGAGCCGAGACCGCCGCTGTCCTCGTTGTTCGCGGCGTTCGCCGGAGCACCCTGGCTGGCTTCCTCGGTGGGCTCCTCCTCGGTGCCCTCCTCGGTCACCTCATCGGTGGGAGTGGCCTCGGGGGTGGCGGACGGGGTGGCGCTCGGCGTCGTCTCGACCTTGATCGCGAGACTGATCCGTTGCCCGGTGACGGCCTGCCCCGCGGCGGCGTTGATCGTCTTGGTGGCCACCACGTTGTCGAAGCTGGCGCCCAGATCGATCCGGCCGGGCGCGATCGGCTTCTCGGTGGTACCGGTGAAGCGGAAGTCGCCGCTGCCGTTGCTGGTGGTGTCGAGCTGCCGGCCGGTGCTGTCACGCAGCATGACCACCGCGTTCGCGACCGCCTTGCTGCCGGCCTGCGAGACCACCTTCCCGGAGATCGACCGCACGGTCTGGTTCTGCGGCGGCGGCGGAGCGGCCTTGCCCTTCACGGTCAGCGAGACGGTCCCGGTGTCCGGGCCCGATTCGGCCTCGACCGCAACCGTGACGGTCGCGGTCGCGTCGCCTGCGTTGGCGCTGGCCGCGATCCTGACAAGCACCGTCTTTGCCGGGTTGCCCAGGCCGCCGTTGAAGGTGACATCGCCGCAACCACTGGCGCAGCTGACGCCGGACGGCAGACCGGAGAGACTGATCTTCGCCGTCTCGTCGCCGTTACCCGGAGTGACGCGCACGGTGATCGTGGCATCGCTGCCGGCGTTAACGGTGATCGAGCCGGGGGAAACATCGACATCTGCGGCCATGGCTGGTGTGGCGGGGACGGCGAGCAGAGCGCCGGCAACCAGCGCTACGACCACACCGGCCCGCTGCTTCCAGGCACGTCGGTGTGTTGACACGTCCACCGCCTTCCGGGCTGACTTCCCTCTGACCGGCGGGGCGCCGGGCCGGGGATCATCACGGTACGAATACGCCGTCGGCAACTATGCCTTGTCCGACTGCATGAGCGCGACCCAGGGCCAGCGTCGCGTGTCTGGCCTGGGGGTCGTATCGTCCCGTCGTGTCCTCTCCGCACAGTAAGTCCGCTGCCGTTACGGCCGCGTTGTCGGCGCTCGACGAGGGGCGTGCACCCGAACGGCCGGTGTTCCGAGAGGCGGTCCGGTCGTTGTTGGCCGTCCTCGCGGAGCGCGCCCCCGGCCGATCGGTGGAGGTGCGCGTCCCACCATACGGGGCGATCCAGTGCGTACCGGGGCCTCGACACACCAGAGGAAATCCACCAAACGTGGTCGAGATGGCCCCGAACACCTGGTTGGAGTTGGCAACCGGCAGGGTTGGCTGGGCGGAGGCCGTCACCGACGGTCGCGTCCAGATGAGTGGCAACCGCGCGGACCTCTCGGCGTATCTGCCCCTCTAGTTGTCCCGATGTCCCACTCAGCGTGACGCAGAGCAGGGGAATCGTGACTTTCTGTATTGACGTCGATTCGCGTACACTGTCAGGCGATGACAGTGGTCCCGGCAGAGAAGTGTGGATCCGCCCGTGATCCCGCCCAGCCGGTCCAGACCAGCATGAGGGAGCGGTAGGTGCCCCGAGGCGACGGCCGGCTGAGCCACGACCTTGACCCCCAACGACCTGGCCCCCAGGATGCCTGTGGCGTCTTCGGCGTCTGGGCCCCCGGCGAAGAGGTTGCCAATCTGACCTACTTCGGCCTCTACGCCCTGCAGCACCGCGGCCAGGAGGCGGCGGGCATCGCGGTGAGCGATGGCTCGGGCGTGGTGGTCTACAAGGACCTTGGCCTGGTGGCGCAGGTCTTCGACGAGCCCACCCTGGCGAGCCTGCGCGGTCACCTGGCGATCGGGCACGCCCGATACTCCACCACCGGCGCGTCGAACTGGGAGAACGCCCAGCCGACGATCCGGTCGACCACCTCCGGCACGACCATCGCGCTGGCCCACAACGGCAACCTGGTCAACACGGCCGAGCTGGAGAAGGAGGTCGCCGAGCGCGGCCTCATCGCGGACGGTTCGACAAACGACACCTCCCTGGTGACGATGCTGCTCGCCAGCCGACCGGACCTGTCGGTCGAGGCGGCCGCGCTGGAGGTGCTGCCGCAGCTGCGCGGCGCGTTCAGCTTCGTCTTCATGGACGAGTCGACCCTCTACGCGGCCCGCGATCCGCACGGCGTCCGCCCGCTGGTGCTCGGCCGCCTGGAGCGTGGCTGGGTGATCGCCAGCGAGACGGCCGCACTGGACATCGTCGGCGCCAGCGTGGTGCGCGAGGTCGAGCCGGGCGAGTTGATCGCGATCGACGAGAACGGGCTGCGCTCCACCCGGTTCGCCGCGCCGGAGCCGAAGGGCTGCCTCTTCGAGTACGTCTACATCGCCCGCCCGGACGCCACGATCGCCGGGCGCAACGTCCACTCGGCGCGGGTGCAGATCGGCCGGCAGTTGGCCAAGGAGCACCCGGTCGAGGCCGACCTGGTGATCCCGGTGCCCGAGTCGGGCACTCCGGCCGCGATCGGGTATGCGGAGGCGTCCGGCATCACGTACGGCGCCGGTCTGATGAAGAACCCGTACGTGGGGCGCACCTTCATCCAGCCGTCGCAGACCCTGCGTCAGCTCGGCATCCGGCTCAAGCTCAACCCGCTGCGGGAGAACGTCCGCGGCAAGCGGTTGGTCGTGGTGGACGACTCGATCGTGCGCGGCAACACCCAGCGCGCCATCGTGCGGATGCTGCGTGAGGCGGGGGCGCTGGAGGTGCATGTCCGGATCTCCTCCCCGCCGGTCAGCTGGCCGTGCTTCTACGGCATCGACTTCGCCACCCGGGCGGAGCTGCTGGCCAACGGGTTGGACAACGACGGCATCCGGCGCTCCATCGGCGCCGACACGCTGGGGTTCGTTTCCCTTCCCGGCCTGATCGCCGCGACCGAGCAGCCGAAGACCCGGCTGTGTCGGGCGTGTTTCGATGGGGAGTACCCGATCGAGTTGCCGGCCGGCAACCTGATCGGCAAGCACGTGCTCGAAGGGGTGGGTCGACGCGTCGCCAACTCGGCGCCGGAGGCCCCGCACACCAACGGCTCGTCCGTCGCCACTCCGGGTGGCGTTACCGCAAACCGCCCGTAGCACCAACCGGCGCGGCCCGGCTACCGCCGGCGGCACCGAGAACCAAAGGGGAGAACCGTGACGCACGTGTCCGAGCGCAGCGGCGCAGGAAGCAGCCCGACCGGCGCCGGCGGCGACCGCCAGCCGTGGACGGGCGGTGCTGGCCGCCAGGCGCGCAAACGCTCGGTCTCGTACGCCGACGCCGGCGTCTCCATCGACGCGGGCGACCGCGCGGTGGAGCTGCTCAAGTCGAAGGTGCGGCAGACCCGCCGCCCCGAGGTGCTCGGTGACCTCGGTGGCTTCGCCGGCCTGTTCCGCCTGGACACGAAGAAGTACAAGAGCCCGATCCTGGCGTCCTCCACCGACGGGGTGGGCACCAAGCTGGTGATCGCCCAGCAGATGGACATCCACGACACGGTCGGCATCGACCTGGTCGCGATGGTCGTCGACGACCTGGTGGCCTGCGGCGCCGAGCCGCTGTTCCTGCTCGACTACATCGCCACCGGCGAGGTCGTCCCGGACAAGGTCGCCGAGATCGGCGCGGGCATCGCCGACGGCTGCCGCTACGCCGGCTGCGCGCTGCTGGGCGGGGAGACCGCCGAGCACCCCGGCGTCCTGCGCCCGGACGAGTACGACATCTCCGCGACCGGTGTGGGTGTGGTCGAGGAAGCCGACATCCTCAGCCCGGAGCGGGTCGAGGTGGGCGACGTGGTGATCGCCATGCGCTCCTCCGGCCTGCACTCCAACGGCTACTCGCTGGTCCGGCACGTGCTGCTGGGCGCGGCCCGGATGCGTCTGGACATCGTGATCGACGACTTCGGTCGGCAGCGGACCCTCGGTGAGGAGCTGCTCACCCCGACCAAGATCTACGCCAAGGACTGCCTCAAGCTGATCGCCGAGGCCGAGGTGCGGGCGCTGTCCCACATCACCGGCGGCGGCATCCCCGGCAACCTGGTCCGGGTTCTGCCCGAGCACGTCGACGCGGTGGTCAACCGGTCCACGTGGAAGCCGCAGCCGATCTTCGACCTGATCCAGACGAAGGGTCGGATCGACGACCACGACATGGAGTCGACCTTCAACATGGGCGTCGGCATGTTCGCGATCGTGTCGGCCGAGGACGCCGACCGGGCGCTGGCCACCCTGACCGGCCGTGGAGTCGAGGCGTGGCAGGCCGGCGAGATCATCGAGGGCACCGGCAACGTGCAGATGGTCGGTCAGCACACCCGAGGCTGATCACCCTCCGGTGATCGTACGGGCACCTGATCAGGGCTTCACCCGAGTGGCCAATGCCGCCTAGCCTGAAGGGCACCCTCAGGCTAGGCGGAGGAGGGCGATGGCTGCTCGGGGACAGTCGTTCAGCGGGATGCGCGGTCTGGCCGCCGTCCCGTCGTACGTCGTCATGCAGCCCACCACCCTCTGCAACCTCGACTGCGCGTACTGCTACCTGCCGTTTCGTTCCGCCGACCGCCGGATGCCGGTGGCGGTGGCCGAGGCGGTCGCGGTCGCGGTCAACCCCTGGGCGGCGAACGGTCGCTTCTCCGTCGTGTGGCATGGTGGCGAGCCCCTGGCCGCCGGTCGAGAGCACCTGGCCGATCTGATCGCGCCATTCGGGCCCGAGGTCGAGCACCACGTGCAGACAAACGCCACCCTCATCGACGATGACTGGTGCGACTTCTTCGTCCGGCACGAGATGCGGGTGAGCGTGAGCGTCGACGGGCCCCGGGCGCGCAACGGCGACCGGGTCAACCGGGGCGGTCAGCCGGCGTACGACCGGATCCTGCACGGCATCTCGGCGCTGCGCCGTCGCGGTCTGCCCTTCTCCGCGTTGGCCGTGGTGTCCCGGCCGGAGCCGGGGCTCGCCACCGAGCTGTACGAGTACTTCCTTGAGCTGGGCTGCGATGTGCTGGGCATCAACATCGAGGAGACCGAGGGGGTCAACACCCGCGACAACCGCCACGACCCGTTGGCGGTGTCGGCGTTCTGGGCGGAGTTGGTCGGGGCGTGGCGCCGGGAGCCCCGGATTCACCTCCGCGAGATCGAGTGGTCGTTGCGCTACGCCGCGGCGGTGCTCGACAACTCGGCGGACCGGGTGCTGCCCCGCCAACTGGACCCGATCCCGACCATCGGTCACGACGGCTCGGTGATCGTCCTCAGCCCGGAATTGGCCGGTTTCACCGACCCCCGCTACGGCGACTTCAGCAGCGGCAACGTGCTGACGACCCCGTTGGCGCAGATCCTCGGCAACGCGGCGGCGACGCCGTGGGTGGGGGAGTTCCTGGCCGGGGTGGAGGCGTGTCGGGCGTCCTGCCCGTACTTCGGCTTCTGCGGTGGTGGCCATGCCGCCAACCGTTACTTCGAGCTGGGGCGTTTTGACGGTACGGAGACCGAGCACTGCCGCAACAGCAAGATCCGCCTACTGGAGGGAGTGTTGGAGCATGCCCGAGACCACGAGTCACCGGCGGCCTGAACGCGAAGCGGACGACGGAGTCACCGAACGGGTGCGAGACGCGGCTCCCGCGCTCGTCGCGCTGCTCCAGGAGGCCGAGGACGCACGGCGGCTGCGCTCGGAGGTGTCGGGCGGAGACGGCTCCAGCGCGGTCTGTGCCTGGAACCACTTCGAGAACATCCCGACGTTCTACAACTGGAACAATCGCCCGCGCTGAGGGGCGCCGTTGTCAGGGGCCTGTCGAGCGGCCGGATGGCTCCGGTCGGGCCAGGCCCCTGATCGTCGGCGGCCGCACCTGCTCAGGACGCGCGTGAGCACGCGGGGGTTACCGCGTGCTCAGCTGCGTCGAGAGGTCAGCGGGTCGGACGGACCCAGGGATCCGGATCGTCGTCCGCGTGATCCTCATCATCGTCGTCGACGAACTCTTTAGAGTCGTCGTCGAAGTGGTGCTCAGACTTACCAGCACCCGCCAGTTCGCGCTGCAAGGCGGTGAGGTCGGTGTTCGGGGAGTGGTACTTCAACTCCCGCGCCACCTTAGTCTGCTTGGCCTTAGCACGGCCGCGCCCCATGGCTCGACCCCCTCGCACAGAATGCGGGGCAGCCCGAAGGCGGGCCCCGATGACGTCAGGCATCTCTCGTGGCTCTTACGGTACATGGGGATGCCACCGTTCGGCACCTCGGGTTACCGTCAGCCGGCTCTGCGCGTCGCGTCGATCCGGCCGTCACCCAGTGTACCGGGTAAGGAGCGGAACGGTTAGCGCCCGTGACACCGGACAAACCGCATCAAAATTGACCCGGGCTCAGCTTACCCAGTTGGGCCCGACGTCGGGGGCCCGGAGGCGGATCTCGTCGATCCGCCCCCGGGAACGGACCGCTCAGCGCAGGTGGATCGCGCGCAGCCGGCCGACGTCCGCCATCCGCCGCTCCGCAAGCCGGTCGGCGGCCACGGCCGGGGGCACGCCCTCCGCGTCAGCCAGGTGCAGGATCTCGCGGGTGGTGTCGTAGATCCGGGTCGCCCGCAGCTTCGCCCGGTCGAAGTTGAAGCCCTCGATCTCGTCGGCCACCTGGATGACACCGCCCGCGTTGACCACGTAGTCCGGGGTGTAGAGGATGCCGCGGTCGGCCAGCAGCTTCTCGATGCCCGGGTGGGCGAGCTGGTTGTTCGCCGCCCCGGTCACCACCCTGGCGCGCAACGCCGGCACGGTGTCGTCGTTCAGGGCGCCGCCCAGCGCGCACGGCGCGTACACGTCGAGGTCCGCGGCGACAAGCGCGCTGGAGTCGTCGACGAGGGTGACCTGCGGGTGGTTGGTGCGTACCCAGGCCAGCGCCTTCGGGTTGACGTCGGTGGCGACCACCTCGGCGCCATCCTCCAGCAGGTGCCCGGTGAGGTACTTGCCGACCTTGCCCAGGCCGGCCACACCGACCCGCCGGCCCCGCAGGCTCGGGGTGCCCCACACGTGCTCGGCCGCGGCCCGCATCCCCTGGAAGACACCCCAGGCGGTGAGGATCGACGAGTCGCCGGCGCCGCCGTGCTCCACGCTGCGCCCGGTCACGTAGCGGGTCTCCCGGGCCACGACGTCCATGTCCGCCACGTACGTGCCGACATCGCAGGCGGTGTAGTAGCGGCCACCCAGCGACTCCACGAAGCGGCCGTACGCGCGCAGCAGCGCCTCGCTCTTGATCTGCTCCGGGTCGCCCCAGATGACGGCCTTGCCGCCGCCCAGGTCCAGCCCGGCGAGCGCGTTCTTGTACGCCATCCCGCGGGACAGGTCCAGCACGTCGGCGAGGGCGTCGTCCTCGCTCGCGTACGGGTAGAAGCGGGTGCCGCCGAGCGCCGGGCCCAGCGCCGTGGAGTAGATCCCGATGATCGCCTTCAGGCCGCTCTGCTTGTCCTGGCAGAACACGACCTGTTCGTGACCGGTCGATATCGGGTCGTCGGTGCTCGCGAATACGCCCATGGTTGGCTCCTACGGTGGTGTGCGTCCTTGTGGGACGCGGACCTGGTGGACCCCGGCGGAGATGCTGCCGGTGTGATCGAGCCTAGTATCGGCTGCCCTGCGGGCGCTCGACGCGCCACCGCCGTCCCACGTTGCGGCGCGCGTGCTCCGGCCGCTGGGCGCGTACGGGCGTGGTTCGTGGGAGGATCGCGCGGTGCCGTCGCTCTTCGCTTCTTACCTGCGCGTGTACGAACCGTTGGCCGCCTTCGACCGAGACCGGCAGAGCTACTGGCGCCGCTACGTCTCGGAGGGGCGCGCGGTCGCCCCGGTCGAGGGGCCCGGTCGGCAGCGGACGGCGGTGATCGAGGCGCTGGGCGCCGGCTGGACCCGCCTACCGGACCTGCCGGAGGAGGCGTACGTCCTGGAGACGGACGACGGCCTGCTGGTCTGCCCATGGAACCTGCGCATCCGGGTCGCTGAGGCGGCACTGAGCGCCCGGGACGGGGTGCCCTCGGTGCTCGCCGACGCCTTCGTGCCGCCGGTGCTCGCCGGGCAGGCCAGGGCGGTGGTGGACGACTGGCGCAGCGGCGCCCGGGTGCTGGAGCACGGGGTGCCCCGGGTGCACGAGCAGATCGCCACCTGGGGCGTACCGCTGCGGTGGTTCGTGCTCTTCGACCCGGCGGAGCGCGACCTGGTCACCCAGCCGGGCCGGCGGGCGCTGCGCTACCGCACCGAGATCTCCAAGGCTCGACGTCGCTCGTCGCGGGCGCTGTCGGTGCTGCGCAAGTCGGTGGGCGAGGCGCCGATCACCGAGGCGGTGGAGGAGGCGGCCCGCTGGCTGGAGGAGTTCCATCCGCGGTCCGTGGTGGAGCTTGACTACGGCGGTCTGGTCGACCTGCTCTCCGACGAGACCCTGACCGCGGACGACTCGCCCGAGCTGGTTGCCGGCGGCCTCGCGGGGCTGTCCCGCGGCGAGGCCGAGGAGGCGTCGGCCGCGTACGACAAGTTGGTGGCTCGGTGGCGCGCGGTGCAGCTGTTGGAGCGGTGCAACTAGGGCATATCACCCTAGGAGCGCTCCCAAGGTGAGTTGCGCTCGTAGTTGACGCATCACGAACCGTGATCATGAGTCCGAATAAGGTACTTTCTGCCGTGTAAAAGTCGTAAAAATCGGGCATGGTTCATCCGTCCGTCTAGGGACCTTCATCCGTTCGGCCCATGTCGGACATCGGGGACTAGCCGGACCATGGGAGACGCGTCGGCCGGCGGGACCCCGGCCGATGTCTATACATGTGGAGGAGTGACCGATGGCATCGCGAACGCACGAACCAGAGCCGCTACTCACGCCGGCCGAGGTGGCGTCGATGTTCCGGGTCGACCCGAAGACGGTGACCCGGTGGGCCAAGGCTGGCAAGCTCAGTGCCATCCGCACCCTGGGTGGCCACCGTCGGTACCGCGAGTCGGAGGTCAGGGCGCTGCTGCAGGGCCAGATCCCGCAGCAGCGGCAGGGCGACTGAAACGGCGACAGTTTTTTTACGTCAGGGGCGGTGGACCTCGGTCCGCCGCCCCTTTTCCATGCCCGCCGAGCACGACGCCGGCGCCGGTCAGCGCTGCGGCTCGGTCAACGTCACCCGGATGCCGACCGTGCCGCCCTCGCCGCGACGCAACCGGCTGCCCAGCAGGCTCAGCCGGCCGATCAGGCGGTATTTGTGCTTGAGCAGGTCGCGGACCCGACCGGTGTCACCACCGCCGTAGATCGTCGCGTGAGCTGACACCTCCGCCCCGTGTGGCCGACCCCGCACGTCGCATGGGGCCACGGTCACCTCGCCGTTGTGGCGGATCCGCTTCACCTTGCCCGAGTCGGCCCGGGTCCAGACCGCCAACGCCTCACCGTCGCGTACCGCCCAGACCGGGGTCGGCACCGCCCGACCGTCCTTGCGGAAGGTCGTGAGCAGGATGTACTTCTCGGCCGACAGCCGGTCCAGCGTGGTCACGCCGCCAGGATACGGCCGGCGCGGGCCACTGAGTGGCCGGATAGCGTGAACGTCGTGACGGGTGAGCCTCTAATCGGTGACGTGATCGGCGAACTGCTGCGGGACACGCTCGCCGTGGCCACCGGGGTGGGCCCCCGGCCCCTGGTCGGTGGGCGACTGCCGCGACCGGTCATCGAGATCATCGAACGGGACGACGGTCTGATCAACGGCGCGCCGGCCGCGCACTACCTGGACGGGCCGGCGGAGTGGCAGCCGTACGACCACCGCGCGGTGGACCGGGCGCGCGGCGAGACGCTGGACATCGGCACCGGAGCCGGCCGGATCGCGCTGCTGCTCCAGGAGCGCGGCGTACCGGTCACCGGGCTGGACACCTCCGCGGGAGCGCTGGAGGTGAGTCGGCGTCGCGGGGTCCGGCGGCTGGTGCACGGCACCGTGGACACGCACGTCGCCGACGGTCCGCGGTACGACACGTTCCTGCTGCTCGGCAACAACCTCGGGCTGTTCGAGGGGCGGGAGCGCGCTCCCGGGTTCCTGGCCGCGCTCGCCGCGCTGGCCCGCCCGGGGGCGCAGATCATCGCGCAGGGCACCGACCCGTACGGCACCCGCGACCCGCTGCACACCGGCTATCACGAGCGCAACCGTCGGCGCGGCCGGCTCGGTGGCCAGCTGCGGCTGCGGCTGCGTTACCGCGAGTTGAGCACCGAATGGTTCGACTACCTGGTCTGCTCGGCCGACGAGTTCGCCGGCCTGGTGCATGGCACCGGTTGGCGGCTCACCGATGTGGACGACAGCGACGCCCCCTACTACCTGGCCACCCTGCGCCTCGTCGACTGAGCGGCGGCCCCCGCGCTCCGCCGGGCGGAGGGCGGGGGCCGCCGTACGTCTCAGACCTGGACGGTCGGGGGGAGCTGCTCGGGCGGGAGGCCGCCGTCGCCGTCGACCACCTCGTCGGGCTGGCCGTCCTCGTCGATGTCGACCATGGTGATGTCCACCTTGCCGTCACCGTCGGTGTCGAACTGGAACAGGTCCGCCTTGCCGTCGCCGTCGGTGTCCACCACCCACACGTCGGTCTTGCCGTCGTTGTTGGTGTCGGCGCGCAGCAGTTCGACCCGCTCGTCGCCTCGGGTCTCCACGGTCTCCCCGTCGGTGACGCTCTCCGGTGCCTGGCTCATGTCGATGCGGTCCTTCCCTCGGTTGACGGGCCGTCATTACCCGATCCGGCGCTCCCCCACGCATGGGCCGGGTCGTCGCGCTGTCTAGGGTCGCACCATGAGCGAGCGGAGCGGGCGGGACACCCGGGCCGGCGGGGCGGGGACCCCGCGCGTCGGCGGACGGGACAGGGAGGCGTGATGAGCGATCGTTTCGTGGTCGTCGGTGCCGGCACGATGGGGCTCGGCATCGCGTACGTGGCGGCCGGCGCCGGGCACGCCGTCGAGGTGGTCGAGGTGGACCCCGAGCGGGGTGCGGCCGCGCTGAACCGGCTCGCCGAGCTGTGGGAGCGGGCGGTGCAGCGCGGGAAGCTGAGCGCCGACGAGGCCGCCACGAACCGGCAGCGGGTGACGCTGCGCCCGACCCTCGCCGAGGTCGCCCCCGCCCCCCAGGTGATCGTGGAGGCGGTGCCGGAGCGCCTCGACCTGAAGCGTGCGGTGCTCCGGGACGCCGCCGCGCTGCGCCCGGCGCTGCTGGGCAGCAACACCTCCAGCATCGCCATCGGCGATCTGGCCGCCGAGCTGGACGCGCCCGAGCGCTTCCTCGGCCTGCACTTCTTCAACCCGGTCTGGGCGATGGCGCTGCTGGAGATCGTGGTCGGCCCGGCCACCGCCGAGGAGACCACCGCCGCGGCCGTCGCGCTCGCCGGCCGGCTGGGCAAGGACCCCGTCGTCGTACGCGACATGCCCGGCTTCGCCACCTCCCGGCTCGGAGTCACCCTCGGGCTGGAGGCGATCCGGATGGTCGCCGACGGGGTGGCCAGCCCGGCGGACATCGACAAGGCCATGGTGCTCGGCTACCGGCATCCGATCGGGCCGCTGGAGCTCACCGACCTGGTCGGCCTCGACGTGCGGCTGGACATCGCCCGCACCCTCCAGGCCGCGTACGGGGACCGCTTCGCACCGCCGCCGCTGCTGGTGGAGATGGTGGCCGCCGGGCGGCTGGGTAAGAAGTCCGGGCAGGGCTTCTACCGCTGGGAAGCCGGGGGCAAACAGTGAACGCGAGGAGTGAGCTTGCGAGCCCCGCAGTCGCGAACGAACGGTCGGCTCAGTGAGCGCGAGGAGTGAGCTTGCGAGCCCCGCAGTCGCGAACGAAAGGTCGGCCCAGTGAGCGGGTTACGGATCGAGGAGCGGCCGGACCGGCTGGTGGTCACGCTGGACCGGCCGGAGAAGCGCAACGCCATCGACGCCGACCTGATCGCCGAGCTGCACCAGGTCTGCGCCGAGTTGGAGGCGCGCCCGCGTCTGCTGCTGCTCACCGGCGGCGCGGCGGGCATCTTCGCCGGTGGCGCCGACATCAGCCAGCTCCGCGAACGGGGCCGTACGGACGCCCTCGCCGCGATCAACTCGGCCGCCTTCGCACGCATCCGGGCGCTGCCGATGCCGACCGTGGCGGCCGTCGACGGGCCGGCGTTGGGCGGTGGCGCGGAGCTGGCGTACGCCTGCGATCTGCGGGTGTGCACGGCGCGGGCGGTCTTCGGCCAGCCGGAGGTGCGGTTGGGCATCCTGGCCGGCGCCGGCGCGACCCACCGGCTGCCCGCGTTGATTGGTGAGGGCCGGGCCAAGGAGCTGCTCTTCACCGGCCGGCGGGTGGACGCCGCCGAGGCGCTGCGGATCGGCCTGGTGAACCGGGTGGTGGACGAGCCCGGCGAGCTGCTGACGGTGGCACACGCGTTGCTGGACGAGATCGCCCTGGGCTCACCGTTGGCGGTGCGGCTGACCAAGCTGGCGGTGGACGCGCCGGCCGCCGCGCACCCGCACCTCGACCTGGTCAGCCAGGCGGTGCTCTTCGAGGACGACGAGAAGCACCGCCGGATGACCGAGTTCCTGGAGCGCCGCCGGCCGCGCTGATCCCGCGTACCAGAAACGGCCGCACCGGCGGGAAGCCGGTGCGGCCGTCGTGGTTCTGGGTCCTGCCTACTGCCGGATCTGCACCCCGGCGTCGGCCAGGCCGCGGATCACCTGGGCGGACTCACCGAAACCGATGATCAGTACGGCGTCCGCGCCGAACTCCTTGATCTGCTTCGCGCCGCTGCTGAAGTCGACCGGGGCGGCCTTCGCGTCGGCCGGCGGCTCGTACGTCAACAGCTTGAGCCGGTCGTTGGCGATACCGGCCTTCTCCAGCTCGTCGCGGACGGTGCCCTGCAGGCCCTCACCGTAGGAGTCCTTGCGGGCGACGATGACGATCTTCTGTGACCCGTCGCGGAGGATCACGTCGGCCAGCGCCCGGCCCTGGAGGCTGTCCGGCGGGGCGGTGCGGAAGTAGAGGCCACCGTCCTCCACGTCGGTCAGGCTGCTGTCGGTGTTGGACGGGGAGAAGAGAATCTTCCCGGCCTGCACCACGTCCGGCAGCACCGCCCGGGAGATGCCCGAACCGCCCGCGCCGATGATCACGCTGACGCCGTCCGTCACGTGCTTGGCCACCGTGGCCTTGGCCACTGCCGGGTTGGTGCCGTCGTCGCCGTCCAGCCACGTCACCGGCTTGCCCAGTGCGCCGCCAGCGGCGTTGATCTCCCTGATCGCCAGCGCGGCGCCGGCGGCCATCGGCGGGTAGGCGATCGCGAGGTCACCGGTCTTCGGCAACAGGCCGCCAAGGACCAGCGGCTCCTGGTCGGTGTCGCCACCCGGGCGCTGCTTCTTCGGCTTCGGCGGCGTCTTGGTGCTCGCCGCCGACTCGATGCCCGCGCCGACGAACTCGGTCTTACCGTCGTTGATCTGCTGCCCGTCGAAGGTCAGCGTGGCGTAGCTCGCGGTGGCCGGCTCACCCTTGTCGGTGAAGCCCGCCCGGGTCAGCGAGACGCCGCGGTACTCGATGTCCTGCCCGTTGCGGGCCAGCGCGAGACAGCTCGCCGGGTCTTCGCAGCGCTGCCCGTCGTTGGTCACGGCGACGATCTGCTTCGCGATGGCAGCCGGGTCGGTGCTTCCGGCCAACTGGGCGGCGAGCACGGCGATCACCACCGCGTCGTACGTCTCGGCGGAGTACAGGTAGTCCGTCAGCGCCGGATTCACGGCCCGTAGCCGGCTCTTGAAGTCGTCCGGCAGCGGAACGAGGGGCGTGGTGCCCTTCATCCCGTCCACGAGACTGGCCCGTTCCTTCAACTCCGCGGGATAGGAGTTGAGCATGTTGCCGTCCGTGCCGTAGAGGCGCACCTGTTGGGCGCTCGCCTCCTCGGGCTTGTCATCCCCGCAAGCGCTTGTGGCGAGCAGGATCGTCGCGCAGGCAGCCAGTGTGGCTACCCGCGAGCGGCGTGATACGAACATGGTCGTCCTTCCTCCGGCGAAGGTCCGCTGCGCACATTAGCGTGCCGAGGCCGGCGGCGGGACCGTGGAGGTGGCGTAATGCGCAGGTAGCTCGCGTTGAACACGGACAGTGACGGTTGCGAGGGGCGCTTGACCACCCGTCCTACTGTGCGCTGCGTGACCGACCTACCACAGCAGACGTTCGATGACGCGGCCGCCGTGCTCCGTTCGGCGCTGACCGGCGATGGAGACGCGGTGGTGGGAGCGTTCGACGCGGTCGTCGACCGGGCCGGCCTGAACGGCGCGTACGGCGTCGCCTGGTGCCTGGCCGCCACCATGCTCGGCGACACGCCAGCGGCCAGCGGGGCGGCGCTCGACTTTCCAGGGATCGACCAGGCCGGGTACGACACCCGCTGGGTCGCCCGCTTCGTCAGTGCGTACGCGAACCGGGACGAACCGACCGGCGAGGCCCTGTTCGGCGCGGCGGCGGCCGATGGGCTGCTCCCCGACTGCCTGCTCATGCTCGCCGGTTCGACGATCGCCACCCTACGCAGCCGCGCCGGCTGAGCGACCCCGCCGGGTGACGCGCCGGCGGGTCGCGGCTGGGTCGGCGGGGCGCGGCGTCCGTCGGGGGGCGGACGCCGCGACCGCGCGGGTCGGTCAGAACGCGTGGTACGCGATCAGCGGTTCGTACTCGTACCGCAGGTTCTCGAAGCGGACCCGGAAGTTGACGCCGTCCCGGACGTCGGTGGCCACCGTGATCCAGCCCGAGTTGGCCGGCAGGTAGGTCCAGTAGTTGCAGGCGCTCGTCTTGTCGACGAAGATCACGCACGCCTCGGTGGCGTACACGCTCGCGTTGCGGACGTTGATGTCGCGACAGCGCGTCGTGGTGCGGTACTGGCCGGCCGAGCCGCCGTAGCGGCCGGTCTCGAAGTACGACCGGACCGCCCCGCCGTAACAGGTGGCGAGTGGGGCGAACGCGTTCGGCCCGGAGCTGACCGGCGCCGTCGGTGTGGTCGGCTCCGCCCGGGCGGGCGTACCGGTGGCGAGCAGTGCGGTGGCCGTGGCGACGGCGAGCAGGCGAGCGGTCGGGGATGGCATTCGTTCGTTCCTCCGAAACAGTTAACTAACCGTCCGTATAGGACTGATCATCTGGCCGTGACGATGATACGTATCGATCGATTGCAGCGTGGCCCCGATGGTGTCCGGCCCGTGTGGTAGCTCTTTAGGCATGTCCGAGGCCATGCTCAGCAAGGTGCGCAAGCTGCTGGCCCAGGCCGAGGACCCGGCCTGCACACCGGCCGAGTCGGCCGCGTTCACCGCGAAGGCGACCGAGCTGATCGCCCGCTACGGCGTGGACCGGGCGCTGCTCGCCGCCCGGGACCCGACCACCGACCCGGTCGGTGACCGAGTGCTGGACGTCGTCGCCCCGTACGCCCGCGACAAGGTTGGCCTGCTCGCCGCGGTGGCCGAGCCGCTGCGCTGCCGCTGCGTACGCCGTCGGCAGGGCAACGGCTTCGCCCTGCACCTCTTCGGCTTCGCCAGCGACCTGGAACGGGTCGACCTGCTCTTCACCTCACTGCTCGTGCAGGCGGCGCACGGCCTGGCCGCCACCGAGGTGCCCGCCGACGATCATCCCGCCGCCTTCCGCCGCTCCTGGCTGGCCGGCTTCGCGGAGGTGGTCGGCGGTCGACTCTGGGCGGCCGAGACGGCGGCGGCCAGCGAGTCGGGGGCGCCGTCGATGGCGCTGGTGTTGGCCGACCGGTCCGACCGCGTGCAGCGAAGGCTCACCGAGGAGTACCCGCGGCTGCGTACCGCGCCGCCGCGCCGGTTGGGCGGCACCGGCTTCGGCTCGGGGGCGGAGGCCGGCCAACGCGCGAACCTTGGTGGCCGGGACCTCGGCGGGCCCGCTGCCGACCGGCGGCTCGGCCGGTGATCCGCTGGGTCGTCAGGCCGTCGTGGTGGGGCGGTGGCGCGACACCGTGGCGACGTAGCGGGTGAGCAGCTCGTGCCAGCCGGCGGTGAGCGCCTTGCGGTAACCCTCGGCAGCCTCGCCGTGCCGGTCGAAGTGCCGGTGCTCCAGCTCGACCCGGGTGCGGTCCGGCCCCTCGGAATGGAACAGCACCTCGACCTCGCTCGCGCGGGCCGGGTCCGGCACCGGCGCCCGGTCAGGGCCGATCTGCCAGACGAAGACCAGCCGGCGAGGCGGGTCCCAGGTGAGCACCCGGCCCCAGTCGGCGCGGAAACCGTACGGGCCCAACTCGTAGAGCATGCCACCGGCCCGCGGCTCCATGCCCAGCTCGGCCAGCGCGTCCGGGCCCGACCACGTGTACTCGGTGACCCACCAGTCGGTCAGCTCGTCGGTGAAGACCGCGAACGCGTGCTCGGCGGAGCCCGGGACGAGAAGGCTGCACCGGAGAGAGAACTGGCCGGCGTCCTGCCGGATGTCGGCCGGATCAGTCAATTCCTGTCCCATAGGCCCGGACCATACCGGCTGATGCCCGGGTGTGCAGCTTCGCGAGGTGCCTGGTTCCAGACACAGGGTCGCCGGGTCGTCACGGACGGGATGCCCCTCCGGAAAGCGGGTAACCGCGCCGGACGGCTCGGACGACCGAGCCGGTGTGCAGGCGGGGCGGGAGAGCATGAGCGAGAGCGGGCAGCAGCGGGAGCCGGACCGGAACGTCGACAGCGAGGACCCGGACGTCCTGCTCGACATTCCGAAGGTCTCCGTCGACTCCATCCGGCTGGCGGTCGACGGTCTGGAGGCCGACCTGTCGCTGCGGGCCCGGGTGGCCAACCTGCTCCAGGTCGACGCCGGCGTACGGGTGCACCTCAACAGCGGCGAGTTGAACGTCGACGGGGTGAACGCCGAGGCGCAGCTGCGGGTGCGGTTGGAACAGCTGACCAGGATCCTGGGACGAGCGCTCGACACGATCGACAACAACCCACACATCATCGAGGCGCTGGCGCACACGGCCGGCGTCGCCGTCGACGACGTGAACCGCAGCGCCCAGCAGCTGGCCGCGGGAACGGTGGAGACCACTGCGTCGAATCGGCGCCCGGACGGCGTACGCGACGAGCCAGGCCGGCAGGTCGGCGCCGCCGGCCCCTTCGTCGACCGTGGCCGGCCGGGTTCCGCTCGGCCGCGTCCAGCTCTACCGGGCTCGGGCCGGCCGGGTCTCGATCGGCCGGGTCCTGGTCGACCGGGTTCTGAGCGGCCGGGTTCTGAGCGGCCGGATGCGGGGCGGTCCGGTCCGGCCGGCGCGGAACCGGGTGCGGGAGGACCCGGTCCGCGAGCTGGCGGCCCGGGGTCTGCTGACCAGGCGCAGCCGCAGGGCCAGCATCCGGAGGGTCGGCGTCGTGAGGGTCCGCATGCGCAGGGCCAGCAGCCGCAGGGTCGCCAGCCGCAGGCGGGGCAGCAGCCGCAGGCGGGGCAGCAGTCGGAGGGCCGGCAGCCTGAGCGCCAGCAGCCTGAGCGCCAGCGGCAGGAGGGTCGGCAGCAGGAGGAGCAGCAGCATGAGCGCCAGCAGCAGGAGGGTCGGCAGCCGGAGGCCGGCGCGCCAGGTGGCCACCGTCCGGAAGGTCAGCGGCACGAGGGACCGCGTTCCGGCGAGGAGAGGCGGCCCGAAGGCTCGGACGACGGGAAGCGCCCGGGAGGGGCGGGCCGGGACCAGCAGCGCCCCGGGGGATCGGCGGGAGGGGCGAACGGGGAGACCCCGAACCAGCCCGGTCGGTCAGCTGGGCCCGGCCCGAGCCCGTCCGGGCATGGCGACGGCGGTCTGCCGGGCGCGGCGCAGGCTGCGGCCCAGAGCGCGGCGCAACTTGCCGAGCAGGCGGGGGAGACGCTGTGGCAGGCCGGACGCAGCGTGTGGGAGGCGATCCAGGGCAGCGTGGCGCAGCACCGCCCGCCGGGTCGCCGCGACCACTGACGCCGCCCCGTTCCTTGTTACGCGGGCGGTCCCACCTGGGTGGCCGTGCACGTAGGGCGCCAAGATCTGCGCATCTTCAGGGAAACTGCTGCATCGGCCGGTCGGGAGGCAGCAGTTTCGGTGATAGTGCGTGGGACGCCGCTCGCGGTTGTCGTCTGACGCGTCGCCGGCAGCGGGTGCGCGCCAGGACACCCTTCTCGCATGATCGTGCTCGATCCTTGATGTAGTGGCCTCGCGCGCGGGTGGAGGGCACTGTTTCCTGGATCGAGCACGATCTTGGAGGTGCTCTCTTCGGCACCTGCCGCTGATGTCGCGGGGTCGCGGGGTCGGGGGGTCGCGGGGTCGCGGCGCTGTGCTGCCGCGATCAGGGTTGATCACGTGTGGCGAGGCCGGGGTGTGTCGGCTGAAGCACCGGAAAAAGCAAGATCCCCACCTGCGTTTCCGCTGGTGGGGATCTCTGTAGCCCGGCGAAAGGCTATGTGGCCAGGGGCGGGGTCGAACCGCCGACCTTCCGATTTTCAGTCGGACGCTCGTACCAACTGAGCTACCTGGCCGTGTCGCTCGGCTCATGTTACCCGGCAACCGGACGAACCGGCGGCAAGGCAACCTGCTCCGATACGCAGAACGCCGCGCGGGGCGCGGCGTCGGCGCTGCGGTCCTGACGGGACTTGAACCCGCGACCTCCGCCTTGACAGGGCGGCGAGCACTCCAACTGCTCCACAGGACCTAGCTTGTGTTGCTCCGGCTTGCGCCGGTCTTGCCTTGCTCCGGCTTGCGCCGGTCGTGCCCCCAACGGGATTCGAACCCGTGCTACCGCCTTGAAAGGGCGGCGTCCTGGGCCGCTAGACGATGAGGGCGGCCCCGCCATCATTGCACATTCGCAACTTCAAGCGGACTTGCTCCCATCCGGCCCCGCCGGAGGCTTGGAAAGCATACGTGATGCTCTGTCGGTCGACAAAATCGGTATCCGCATGGGCTTGGGATGGGCTGTAACCGCAGGTCAGAGCGGTTCTAGCGGAGTCGGGTGATGCCGAAGCGGTGCTTCAGGTCGGCGATCATCTTCGGGCAGGCGGCGAGCGTCGCGGCCCGGTTTCCGCCCCCGTCGTGCAGGAGAACGATGGCACCGGGGCGGGTGGCGGCGTGGACTCGCTTGCCGATCGTGGCCGCGGTCGGCTTGTCCCAGTCCTGCGGGTCGACCGACCAGTGCAGCGGACGCATGCCGAGGCCCTTGGCCACCCCGAGCACCTCCGACGTCCACCGGCCGCCCGGCTGCCGGTAGAACGACACCTTCGCGCCGGGAACGGCCTTCTGGATGGCCTTGTTGGTGCGGTCCAGGTCGGCCCGGATCTCGGCGACCGGTCGCCGGGCAAGATCGAGGTCGTGTCGCCAGCTGTGGTTGCAGAGCTGGTGTCCCTCCCGGACGATCCGCCGGACCAGCTCCGGGTGGCGCTGCACCTCGCGACCGACGACGCAGAAGGTCGCGGTCACCTTGGCGGCCTTGAGCTGGTCGAGCACCTTGGGCGTCCAGGCCGGGCTGGGCCCGTCGTCGAACGTCAGGGCCACCGGGCGTACGCCGGTGTTGCGACCCAGACCGGCGGGGAGCTTGGCCGGCAGCGGCCGCAGTGGCGGCTTGGCCGGCTTGGTGACGCTGGGGTGCGGTGTCGGGGTGGGCGGCGTGGTCGTTTGCACCGGCTGTGGAGCGGCGGCGGGCGCGATGGTGCGCTCCGGTTGGGCACAGCCGGACAGGACCAGCGCCACGGCGAGGACGGACGCCAGGATGGCGCGGGCTTGCATCTGCTCGCTCCCGGAGGGTCGGGGTAGGCGGACCCGCCCGACGGTAGTTCACGCCGCCAGTTGGCGACAGTGCGATCAGTCACGCCTCGACTGGTCCAGGGAGTCGCGGACGGCGGCGGAGAGCGAGACCGCCTCGGCCAGGTCGACCGGCCGCACCACCCCGGCGGGCAGCGTGTCGGCCCGCCAGCCGGGGCCGGCGGCGAGCACCAGCAGCGGGCGCCGTGGTGCGGCCAGCAGCGCGGTGAGCTGGGTCGGGTCGGCGGTGGCCCGGGTGTGCGACCAGAGCACCACGGCGGCCGGTCCGGTCCGGTTGACCGCCTCGACGAGAGCGGCCACCGGCACCCGGGCGCCGAGCATCCGGTAGCTGACACCGGCCTCCGCGAGGGCTGCGGCCAACGCCTCCAGTGGCAGGGTGTGCTGCTCCTCGTCGGCGCAGGAGAGCAGGATCCGGGCCGGCCCGGTGGGGACCTTGGCCCGACTGGCCGCCGCGAGCGCCTCCGAGACGCAGCGGGACACCAGGTGTTCCACCTCGATCAGGCCGGCGGTGGCGGCGTGCCGTTCGCCGATGCCGGCGAGGACCGGGCGTAGTAGACCCTCCCAGGTGGCGACGACCCCGCCGGCGGCCAGGGCGTGCGCGATCGTCTCGCTGATCACCGCCGCGTCCAGCCGCATGGCGGCCCGGGCCAGTCCGCGGGCTGCCGGGCCGGCACGGCCGACCGGGATGGAGCCGCCGCCGTCACGGCCGAGCGGGTGGGTCCGGACGGGAGCGACGGTGCCGTTGGGCGACGGGTCGGGTGCCTGGCGGGCCCAGCGGGCCGCTTCGGCGGGGCTCACCCCCTCGGCGGTGAGTCGTCGCATGATCTCGAGACGGGCCAGATCGCTGGGGGTGTACCGGCGGTGGTGACCGGGGATGTGTTCGCTGGGCCCGAGCCCGTAGCGCTGGTGCCAGGTGCGCAGGGTCGTCACCGCGACCCCCAACCGGCGTGCGACCGCGCCCGCGCTCAGCGCTTCATCGACCACCCGACCGCTCCGCCGTGTCATCCGCCGACGATCCGGGCGGGGTCAGGGCCGGGCCGGTTGCGCCCGACCGGGACTCCGAGGGGCGGAGCAGCCGGTTCACCACCCCGCCCAGCCAGGGCGCGTACGACCGGGGGTCGAGCTTCAACTCGGCCTCCAGTGCGGTGGGGTCGGCCCACCGCAGCTCGGCCACCTCGTCCGGGTCGGGCAGGAGTGGGGCGCCGGGCAGGAACTCGCCGCGCAGCACGTGGTCGTACTCGAACTCGACCCGACCGGTCGCCGGGTCCTCGGCGTAGTAGACGTAGGTGCCGACCTCGGTCAGCTCGACCGGGCCCGCGCCCAACTCCTCGCGCAGCCGTCGGTTGGCCGCCTCGGCGAGCGACTCCCCGGGCTGCGGGTGGCCGCAGCAGGAGTTGGCCCAGCGCAGCGGGAACCGGGTCTTGACGGCGGCTCGGCGCTGGAGCAGCACCTGGCCGTCCGGGTCCACCAGCAACACCGAGAAGGCCCGATGCAGCTGCCCCGGGGGTTGGTGTGCGGCCGCCACGGTCGTCTCGCCGTGGGCCGTTCCGGTCTCGTCGACGAGTTCGACGAGGTGCTTCTCCCGGCTGCTCATCGGCCTTCCCCGGTGATCCGGCCGGCGGCGAGCTTGCCGGAGATGAGCACCATCGGCACGCCGACGCCGGGTTGGGTCCCGGAGCCGACGAACACCACGTTCGACAGGTCGCGGTGCAGGTTGGACGGGCGGAACGGGCCGGTCTGGAAGAGCGTGTGCGCGGCGGCGAACGGGGTGCCGGCGGCCATCCCCTGCTCCTCCCACTCGGCGGGGGTGATCGCCCGGAGCACCTCGACCCCGGCGCCGAAGCCGACGTAGCCGCGCTCCTCCAGGGTGCCGATCAGCTGGTCGGTGTAGTGCTGGGTCAGGTCGCCCCGCCACTCGAACGGCGCCCGGTGCAGGTTGGGCACCGGGGCGAGCACGTAGTAGGTGTGCCGGTCCGGCGGGGCCACCGCGGGGTCGGTCCGGCTCGGGTTGGTCACCAGGAGCGACGGATCGGTCATCAGCTCACCCCGTCGGATGACCTCATCGAAGGTGCCCTTCCACGCGCGTCCGAAATGGATGTTGTGATGGGCGATCTTCGCATAGCCCTGTCGGGAGCCGACGTGCAGAACGACGCAGGACGGTGAGTAGGTGAGCTGGCGGCGCGGCGCGGCGGGGAGCAGGTCCCGGTAGGCGACCGGCAGGTCGGGGTTGAGCACCACCACGTCGGCCGGCACCAGGTCACCGTCGGCGGTGAGCACGCCGGTGGCGCGGCCGTTCGCGGTCTCCACCCGGGTCACCCTGGTGTCGTACCGGATCTGCACGCCGTGCTTCTCGGCCGCGCCGGCCATCGCCTTGGAGACCGCGTGGATGCCGCCGCGCGGGAAGTAGACCCCGGCCACCGAGTCGAGGTACGCGATGACCGCGTAGATGGCCAGCGCGTCGTGCGGCGCGAGGCCGGCGTACATCGCCTGGAAGGAGAAGATCCGCTGGGTACGCGGGTCCCGGAAGAACTGGTTGATCTTCGTCTGAAGGCGCCGGAAGGCCCCGCCGCCGAGCAGCTTGAGCAGGTTGCCGGTGATCAGGTCGGTGGGCGCGTCCAGGTTGCGCTCGATGAAGTCGGTGCGCTCCAGCCGCCACAGCTCCCGCGCGTACTCGACGAAACGCAGGTAGCCGTCGGCCTCCCGGGGCCCGCAGACCCGGGAGATCTCGGCCGCCATCCGGGTGGTGTCGGTGAGCACGTCGAGGGTCGAGCCGTCCGGGTAGTACGCCCGGTAGGCGGGGTCGAGCGGGGTCAGGTCCAACCAGTCGCGCAGCTCCTCGCCGACCGCGCCGAGCGCCTCGGCGATCAGGTCGGGCATGGTGAGCACGGTCGGGCCGGTGTCGAACTCGTAGCCGTCCACGCCGAGCCGTCCGGCCCGCCCACCGGGCACCGGCTCGCGCTCCAGCACGGTCACCTGTCGACCGCTGCCGGCCAGGTGCAGCGCGCAGGCCAGCCCGCCCAGCCCGGCCCCGACGACCACCACCCGGTCCGTCCGTCCTGTCACCGTCCGCACGTGACCACCTCCTCGCTCAAGTCGCTCATCAGGCCCGCCGGTTGGCAGCGGCGGTGGCCAGCCCGGTCAGCGCGGTCCGCGCCGTCTGGTCCACGGGTGCGGCGTCCAGCGCGGCCAACGCGTCACTCACCCGCTCGCCAATCATCTGCTCCACCCGGGTCACCGCGCCGGTCTCGGCGACCAGCTTGGCCAGCGTGTCGACCGGTCCACCGGCGGCCGCCTCCAACGCGGTGAGCTGGGCCGGCGTGGCCAGCTCCCGGGCCAGCATGAGGAGCGCGGTCGGCTTGCCGGTGCGGAGGTCGTCCCCGGCCGGCTTGCCGGTGGCCGCCGGGTCGCCGTAGACGCCGAGCAGGTCGTCGCGGAGCTGGAACGCCTCGCCGACGGCCAGGCCATAACGGGTGTACGCGGAGACCAGCGGATCGTCGGCGGGCACCCCGGCCAGGCAGGCCCCGAAGAGCAGTGGTCGCTGGACTGTGTAACTGGCGGTCTTGTAGCGGGCCACCCGCAGTGCCCGGTCGACCGACCAGCTGGCCGGGTCGTTCTCGCCGAGCACGTCGAGATATTGCCCGGCGACCGTCTCCACCCGCATCTGGTCGTAGCAGCGGCGCACCTCGAAGAGTCGGGTCGACGGCACCGAGGCGTGGGCCAGCAACTGGTCGGCCCAGACCATGCAGAGGTCGCCGATGAGTACGGCGACGGCGTCACCGAACCGGCCGGGATCACCTCGGTGGCCGGCGGCGACGTGCTGTTCGGCGAGCGCGACGTGTGCGGTGGGTCGGCCACGGCGGGTGGTGGACGCGTCCATCACGTCGTCGTGCACCAGCGCGAAGGTGTGCAGCAGCTCCAGCGCGGCCAGCGCGGGCAGCACGGGCGGCAGCGCCGCGGTGCCGCCGACCGCCCCGCGCCAACCCCAGTAGGCGAACGTGGACCGGATGCGTTTGCCGCCGGCCAGGACTGCCTCCCGCGCGGTGGCGGCGAAGCTGCCCATCGATGGGTCGATGTCGTTGAGGGTGTCGACCTCGGTGGTGAGGAAGGCGTTCAGGGTCTCGTCGACCGCCGTGACCAGATCGTGGGTGTACGCGGCCAGAACGGCGCGGACCGGATCGTCCCCGTCCCCCGGCCCTGTCGGCGCCACGCGGGTCACGTTGCCCGCAACTGCGTCGTTGGCCATGCGGCTGAGCGTACCCTAGGCTACGAGTTGCGTCGATTGGTGCGTCGATAAATGGAGGAGGGCCGGTGGAAACTGATCTCACCGCTGCCTATGACCGGTGCCGTGAGCTGCACAAACGTCACGGCCGCACCTACTATCTCGCCACCCGACTGCTCCCCGCTTGGAAACGACGACATGTGCACGCCCTCTACGGGTTCACCCGGTACGCGGACGAGATCGTCGACCGCACCGAGGAGTTGCCGCCGGCCGAGCGGGCCGCCCTGCTGGATCACTGGGCCAGTCAGTTCGTGGCCGGTCTGCACGGCGCGCCGGTCGACGACCCACTCCTGCCGGCCGTGCTGCACACGATCGCCGTCTTCGATCTCGACCGGGACGACTTTGCGTCGTTCCTGAAGAGCATGGCGATGGACCTCACCGTCACCGCGTACCCCACCTACGACCACCTGCTCGACTACATGGAGGGCTCGGCGGCGGTCATCGGCACCATGATGCTGCCGATCCTGGGCAGCTCCGACCCGGCGGCGGCCCGGGAGCCGGCCCGGCAGCTCGGTTTCGCCTTCCAGCTCACCAACTTCATCCGGGACGTCGCCGAGGACCTCGACCGGGGCCGCACCTACCTGCCGGACGAGGACCTGGCGAAGTTCGGGGTCACCCGCGAGGAGCTGGCCGAGGCCCGCGCCCGGGGCCGCGGTACGCCCCGGACCCGCGAGCTGATCGAGTACGAGGTGACCCGCGCCCAGGCGCACTACGCCGCCGCCGCACCGGGCATCACCATGCTGGCGCCCGCCTCGCAGGCCTGCATGCGCACCGCGTACGCGCTCTACGGCGGCATCCTGGACGAGGTGGCCGCGCAGGACTACGACGTCTTCGTCCGGCGGGCCCTGGTGCCGCAGCGGCGACGGATGGCGGTGGCCGCGCGGGCCCTGCTCAGCTCGACCGGTACCCCGGTCGTCATCCCCGGGCCGACGATCCACCCGGAGAGCCGGTGACCGCGAGCACGGCGATCGTGCTCCTCACCCGCGACCTGCGGGTGCACGACCACCCGGCGCTGGCCACCACCTGTGCGGCCTTCGACCAGGTGGTGCCGCTGTACGTGCTCGACCCGGCGCTGGCCGACCTCTCCGCCAACCGCACCCGCTTCCTGCACCAGGCCCTCGCCGACCTGCGCGCCCAACTCTGCGACCGGGGTGGCGACCTGGTGGTCCGGCACGGCGACCCGGTGGCCGAGACGATCCGGCTGGCCGACGAGGTCGGGGCGACCGCCGTCGCGCTCTCGGCCGACGTCAGCCACTACGCCGCCCGTCGGGAGCGACGACTACGCGCCGATTGCGAGCGGCACCGGCTGCACCTGCGACTGTTTCCCGGGTTGACAGTGGTCGAGCCGGGCGCGTTGCGGCCCGGTGGCGGCGGTGACCACTACCGGGTGTTCAGCCCGTACCACCGGGCCTGGGCGGCCGACCGGTGGCGCGAGGAGTTGGCCGCGCCGCGCCGGATCGCGCTGCCCGACCGGGTGAACGTGGGCCGGCGGCCGGCGCTGCCGGCCGGCGACTCGCCGGACGCGGCCATCGGCGGCGAGCGGCTCGCCCAGGCGCGGCTCACCGACTGGCTGCCCGACCTGACCCGGTACGGCGATCAGCACGACGACATGGCCGGCGATGACACCTCCCGGCTCAGCCCGTACCTGCGCTTCGGCTGCGTATCGCCGCTGGCGGTGGCGAACCGCGCCGGGGACCGGTCCGGCCCGTTCGTCCGGCAGCTCTGCTGGCGGGACTTCTACTACCAGGTCACCGCCGCCTTCCCGGAGATCTCGACCGCGGCGTACCGGCGGGGCGCCACCGAGCAGTGGCGCTACGACGACGACGCGTTGGCGGCCTGGACCGAGGGACGCACCGGGATGCCGATCGTCGACGCCGGGATGCGGCAGCTGCGGACGCAGGGCTGGATGCACAACCGGGCCCGGCTGATCACCGCCGGCTACCTGACCAAGCACCTCGGACAGGACTGGCGGTCCGGGGTGGCGGTGTTCTTCCGCTGGCTGCTCGACGGGGACGTGGCGAACAACTCCGGTAACTGGCAGTGGGTCGCCGGCACCGGCAACGACACGAAGCCCTACCGGGGGTTCAACCCGGTCCGGCAGGCCGAACGGTACGACCCGGCCGGTGACTACGTGCGTCGGTGGGTGCCGGAGCTGGCCGGGGTGCGGGGCAAGGCCATCCACCAACCGTGGAAACTGCCCGAGGCGTTCGACTACCCACCGCCGCTCTCGGTGCCCGGCACCGACCCCGTCTGGCTGCGCTGATCAGAGGACCGAGTGCAACGCCTCGACCAGCTCGTCCACCCGGTCGTGCTCGGCGAGGTGCGCCGTGGCGTACGCGAAGGTGTAGCCGCGCTCGGGGTCGGCCCACGCGCTGCTGCCGCCGAGGCCGCCCATGCCCCAGCTGCCGTCCGGCTCCCGTTGCATGCCCAGCGCCCACTGGACCGGGCGGTCCAGCAGCAGGTCCGGCCCGTCGTACTGGACCCGGGTCGCCTCCGCGACCAGGTCCGGGCTGAACAGCCGGACGCCGTCCAGGACGCCGCCGGCCAGCAGGCCGGCGTAGAGCCGGGCCAGACTGGGCGCGGTGGCGTGCAGGTTGACCGCCGGCATCTCGGCACCCCGCCACAGCGGGGTGTTCAGCACGGCCAGGTCCAGCCCGCCGGTCGGGTTGCCCAGCGCCCGAGCGCGCAGTGACCCCGGTTCGCCGAGCTTGCGGGTCGGCCACTGCGGGTCGCCGTACCGCAGGTCCGCGCAGCGCCGCTGGGCCGCCTCGGTCAGCCCGAACCCGAGGTCGAGCTGCCACCGATCGGCGATCTCCTCGGCCAGGAACCGGCCCACCGACCGTCCGTCGACGCGACGGACCAGCTCGCCCACCAGGTGCCCGTACGTCCAGGCGTGTTCCGCGGCGACCGAGCCCGGCGACCACTCCGGGTCGGCGGCGGCCAGGTCGCCGGTGAGCAACGCCCAGTCGGCGACCGCGGTGGCCGGCCGGGGCACCGGGAAGGCCGGCAGCCCGGCGGTGTGCGACAACGCGTGACGCACGGTGGCGGGAGTGCGGAACTCCGGCCAGTACCGGTCCACGGGCGCGTCGAGATCGACAGCTCCCCGGTCGACGAGCAGCAACAGGCAGAGCGCGGCCACCGGTTTGCCGACCGAGTAGACGTTCACAAGCGTGTCCGGCAGCCACGGCTCGCCGCCCGGCCCGTGGCCGCTGCGGGAGCCGCCGACCAGGTCCACGACTGGCTGCCCGTCGTACCAGATGGTCAGGCCGGCGCCGGTCTCCCGGCCGGAGGCGAACAGGTCGTGGAAGCAGTCCCGGACCGGAGCGAAGCGTGCGTGCATCCGGCCACGGTAAGCGTCCGGGCCGGTGAGCGTGCCGACTTTTCCGCCGACCCCGATGGTCGGGGTGGTGCCGCTGGGGGATGCTGTTCGGTGTGGCGGAGCCAGAGCTGGTGGATGTGGTCGTGGTCGGGCTCGGAGTCGGTGGCGAGGAGGTGGCCGAACGGCTCGCCGAGGCCGGCCTGAGCGTCGTCGGCGTCGAGCGGGATCTGGTCGGCGGGGAGTGCCCGTACTGGGGCTGCATCCCGAGCAAGATGATGATCAGAGCGGCCAACGCTCTCGCCGAGGCTCGCCGGGTCGACGGGCTCGCCGGGACGGCGCAGGTCCAGCCGGACTGGGCGCCGGTGGCGAAGCGGATCCGCGAGGAGGCCACCGACACCTGGGACGACACGGTCGCGGCGGAGCGGTTCGTCGGCAAGGGCGGCCGGCTCGTGCGGGGCAGCGGCCGGCTCGACGGTCCACGCCGGGTCCGCGTCGGTGACCAGGTGTTCGAGGCCCGACACGGGGTGGTGCTGGGCACCGGCACCCGTCCGTCGGTGCCGCCGATCGACGGTCTGGCCGACACGCCGTACTGGACCAACCACCAGGCGATCGAGGCCGAGGAGTTGCCGGAGTCGCTGCTCGTGCTCGGCGGCGGCGCGATCGGCCTGGAGCTGGCGCAGGTCTTCGCCCGCTTCGGGTCCCGGGTCACCGTCGTCGAGGCACTCGACCGGGTGCTGGCCGTCGAGGAACCCGAGGCGTCCGAGGTCGCCGCCGCGGCGCTGCGCGCCGACGGCGTGGAGATCCACACCGGGGTACGCGCCGAACGGGTCGACCACGACGGGACCAGGTTCACCCTGCGCGGTGGCGGCGGCGCGGAGTTCACCGCCGAACGGCTGCTGGTGGTGACCGGGCGCAAGGCCCACCTCGCCGAGTTGGGTCTGGACACCATCGGCGTGGACGCCAGCCAGCGCTACCTCCCGGTCGACGACCGGTTGCACGTCACCGACCACGTCTGGGCGGTCGGCGACATCACCGGCGAGGGCGCCTTCACCCACATCGCCATGTACCAGGCGGGGATCGTGATCGCCGACCTCCTGGCCCGCGCCCGCCAGACGAAGGCCGGGGCGGACGCCAGCGGCACCTCCAGCGTGGTCGGCGGAGCGATGGGCGCGTCCAGCGCGCTGGCCGCCAGCGGATCGAGCGGGTCCGCCGGCACCGTCCCGCGCGCCGACTACCGGGCGCTGCCCCGGGTGACCTTCACCGACCCGGAGATCGGCGCGGTCGGGCTCACCGAGCAGCAGGCCCAGGAGCGCGGCATCAACGTGCAGGTGGGTTTCACCAAGCTCGGCAGCTCGACCCGGGGCTGGATCCACCGGGTCGGCGACGACGGTTTCATCAAGCTCGTGGCGGACGCCGACCAGGGCGTACTGATCGGCGCGACCTCGGTCGGCCCGGCCGGCGGCGAAGTGCTGTCCGCGCTGGTGGTGGCGGTGCACGCGGCGGTGCCGCTGAGTCAGCTCCGGCACATGATCTACGCGTACCCGACCTTCCACCGGGCCATCGAATCCGCCCTACGCGACCTGTCCTGACCCTCAGCCCGCGCAGCAATCAAGCAGCAGGTCAGCAAACGCTGGACAAATCGCTGTTCATTTCTTTCATTAAGGTGACGTACGATTGCGACCGTGACCAAGCGGTTGACTGAAGTTGCCAAGAAGGCGGGCGTCAGCGAGGCCACCGTCAGCCGGGTGCTCAACGGCCGCGACGGGGTCTCCGAGGCGACCCGCACCGCCGTGCTGACGGCCCTGGACGTGCTCGGTTACGAGCGACCGACCAAGTTGCGCGGCGAACGCGCCCGGCTGGTCGGGTTGGTGCTGCCCGAGTTGCAGAACCCGATCTTCCCGGCGTTGGCCGAGGTCGTCACCGGCACTCTGGCCCAGCGCGGCTACACCCCGGCGCTCTGTGCCCGGACCATCGGCGGGGTCTCCGAAATGGACTACGTGGAGATGCTCCTCGACCACCAGGTCTCCGGGGTGATCTTCGCTGGTGGCTCGTACGCGCTCGCCGACGCTCGACACGACCACTACCGTCGGCTGACCGACCGGGGGCTTCCGGTCGTGCTGGTCAACGCCGGTGTGGACGAGTTGGGTTTCCCCAGGGTCTCCACCGACGACGCGGTGGCGGTGGAGCAGGCGTACGGGCACCTGCGCTCGCTCGGGCACGAACGGATCGGGATGGTGCTCGGCCCGGAGGGGCATGTGCCGTCCCGGCGCAAGCTCGACGCGATGATCCAGGCCGCCGGCTGGGACGAGGGCGACGCGGAGTGCGTCGAGCGTTCCAGCTTCTCGATGGAGGGCGCGCGGGTCGCCGCCACGAAGTTGGTCGAGCGGGGCGTGACCGGCATCATCTGCGCCAGCGACGTGCTCGCGTTGGGCACGATCCGCGCGGCTCGCCGGTTGGGGCGTTCGGTGCCGGCCGACGTGTCGGTGGTGGGTTTCGACGACTCCGCCTTCATGACGTGCACCGACCCGCCGTTGACCACAGTGCGGCAGCCGATCGAGACGATGGGGCAGGCCGCCGTGGATCTGCTGGTCACCCAGATCGAGGGCGCCGGCGTACTGCAGGACGAGTTGCTGTTCGAGCCGGAGCTGGTGGTGCGGGGTTCCACCGCGCCCGCTCCCGGCCGCTAGGCACCACCCCGTACGACGCTTCGGCCGTCGACCGCCTCCCGCGGTCGGCGGCCGTTTTCGTCGTTGCCCGCCACGGTCGGCATCGACCGGGTCGAATGACCGGCCATAGGGGATCAATCGCTGGCAAATCGGGCTGCTTTCAGTGTCTTGCCAACATCTGCCGTAATCACGTCGTGTCCTTTCGGAACAGGGTCGATACCTTGCCGAAATGAGTCGGCCTCGCTACAGTGACTCCACTCACACCTGGCTCCGACGCAGCTACTGGGCGTCAGGTCGTATCACCGCAGATCAGCGAAGGTCATTGGAGACACCCGTTCCCGAAGGGATGGACAGATGTCCGTACCGCAATACCGAAAGGCTGCGGCGGTTGCGCTCGTGGCCGGCCTGGGGCTCAGCCTCACGGCGTGCTCCACGAAGAGCGACGACAAGGGCTCGAACGCCGGTGGCAAGGTCACCATCACGGTCGACTGTCAGCCGGTCGGCGCCCAGAAAGAGCTGTTGAAGAACTGGAACGACGACGTCGCCGAGTTCCAGAAGCAGAACCCGGACATCACCATCAAGAGCGTCAGCGTCGGCGAGCAGTGCAACAACCCGCCGGACTTCACCGCCCGCCTCGCCGGCGGCACCGTGACCGACGTCTTCTACGGGTACATGACCGATCTCCAGCAGGTGCTCGACTCCGGTCAGGCGATGGACATCAGTCAGCAGGTCAGCAAGGACACGATCCCGACCTGGGACAGCGTCGACCCGGCGCTCAAGGAGGTCTTCACCGACGGCGGCAAGCTCTACGCCGTTCCGGTGAAGAACTACTCGATGGGCCTGGTCTACAACAAGGCCCTGTTCCAGCAGGCCGGGCTGGACGTCAACAACCCGCCCAAGACCTGGGCCGATGTCCGGGCCGCCGCCAAGAAGATCTCCGCCCTCGGCAACGGCATCGCCGGCTACTCGGAGTACAGCGCCGGCAACACCGGCGGCTGGCACTTCACCTCCCTGCTCTACTCGCAGGGTGGCCGGGTGCTGACCGAGGACGGCAAGAAGGCCGACTTCAACAACGCCATGGGCAAGCAGGTTCTGCAGAACCTCAAGGACATGCGGTACGGCGACAACAGCATGGGCGCCCGTCAGCTACTGCAGTGGGGCGACCTGCTGACGAACGCCGGCGCGGGCAAAGTCGGCATGTTCATCGGCGCGCCGGACGCGACCCAGGCGATCGTCAGCCAGTTCCAGGGCAAGTTCCAGGATTGGGCGATGGCTCCGCTGCCCGGCCAGGACGGCGCGGCGAAGGGGACGCTCGGTGGTGGCGAGGGCTACTTCTTCAAGAAGGACCTCACGCCCGAGCAGGTCAAGGCCGGTCTGAAGTGGATCGCGTACCAGAAGCTCACCCCGGGCAAGGGTCAGTTCGACTACGTCCGGGCCAAGCCGCAGAACTACCCGGTGGGTCTGCCCCAGCCGCTGCTCTTCGCCAACGGCAGTGACGCGCAGAAGCAGGAACTGGAGCTGCGCAAGGCGAACGCGAACGTGGACACCGCGAACTTCGCGCTCTTCGAGGCGACCCCGGTTCCGATCAAGGGTGAGCCGCGCAACGCGCAGGCCGTCTACGCGGTGCTCGACGCCGCGATGTCGGGTGTGCTGACCAACCCGAACTCGAACATCGACGCACTGCTCAAGACCGCCGAGGAGAAGGTCAACCAGCTCCTCGCCGCCGAGAGCTGACCGATCGTGTGGGGGTCGGGACGCCGACCCGACCCCCACGCCACTCGCACCACGTCTCGACGTCACCGACTCACCCAGGAGTTGCCTTGGCGATCACCACCGTCCCGGAGACCCCCAGGAAACCGGGCCGCCCGCCGTCGCCGTACTCGGCGAGGCCGCAGCGCACGAGCCTCGGCCGCAAGGTACGGGACAACCTCACCGGTCACGCGTTCCTGATCGGGGCGGTGCTCTGCTTCGTCGTCTTCTCCTGGTACCCGATGATCCGCGGCATCGTGATGAGCTTCCAGCGCACCCGGCGTGGCGAGACCACCTGGGTGGGTTGGGACAACTACTCCCGCATCATCGCCGACCCGAGCTTCTGGACGGCCTGGCAGAACACCTTCTACTTCACGGTGCTCGCGCTCGCCCTCGGGTACGTGGTGCCGTTCTTCGTGGCGATCCTGCTCAACGAGTTCCGGCACGCCAAGGGGTACCTGCGAATCCTGGTCTACCTGCCGGTGATGCTGCCGCCGGCGTCGGCGCTGTTCCTCTTCAAGTTCTACGCGTACGACCCCAGCGAGGCGGGTCTCTTCAACGCGATCCTGAAGGCACTGCACCTGCCCACCTCGCAGTGGATGCAGTCGCCGGAGATGACGATGCCGGCCATGGTGGTCGCGTCGACCTGGATGAACATGGGCGGCGCGGTGCTGATCTACCTGGCGTCGTTGCAGAACATCCCCGGCGAGCTGTATGAGGCGGCCGAGCTCGACGGCGCCGGGATCTGGCGCCGGATCCGGCACGTGACCATCCCGCAGACCCGGCTGATCCTCGCGCTCCTGGCGATGTTGCAGATCGTCGCCACGATGCAGCTCTTCATCGAGCCGCTGATCCTCGCCAACGGTGCGGGCGCGGAGGACTCCGCAACCTCGGTGGCGTACCTCATCTACCAGCACGGTTTCTTCCAGAACGACCTCAACGGCGCCGCCGCGCTGGGCGTGATCATGCTCGTGGTGCTGGCCGGCTTCTCCGCGGTGTACGTGCGACTGACTGCGAAACAGGACTAGGACGGCGAGGAATGGCACAGGATTCCGGAACCCGGACCCTCATCTCCCAATCCCAGCTCAGCCGGGGGCGCGGCCGGGTCATCTACTGGACGCTGCTGGTCGTCGTGGTGGCGGGGTTCACGCTCGTCTTCCTCGGACCGCTCTACTGGATGGTCACCGGCGCGCTCAAGTCCGGCCAGGAGATCGCGCAGACCCCACCGTCGCTGTTCCCGAAGGACCCGCAGCCGCAGAACTACATCGACGCGTGGAACAACCTGGCCCTCGCCAAGCTGCTCTTCAACACCTTCTACTACGCGATCGGCGCGGTGCTGTTCCAACTCGTCTTCGACAGCGCGGCGGCGTACTCGTTGTCCAAACTTCGACCGATCTTCGGCAACGCGATCCTCGGCCTGATGCTGGCGACGCTGATGATCCCGGCGATGGTCCTCATCGTGCCGCAGTACGTGACCGTGCTCGACCTGCCGATCCTGCATATCAACCTGCTCGACTCACCGTTCGCCATCTGGCTGCCGATGGTCGCGAACGCCTTCAACATCTTCCTGCTGAAGCGGTTCTTCGACTCGATCCCCGAGGAGCTGATGGCGGCCGCCCTGATGGACGGGGCGTCGTCGCTGCGTACGCTCTGGTCGATCATCCTGCCGCTGTCGCGCCCCATCCTCGGCGTCGTCTCGATCTTCGCCGTGACGGCGGTGTGGAAGGACTTCCTCTGGCCGAAGCTGGTCATGCCCTCGCCCGAGACCCGGACGGTAAGCGTCGGCATCTACACCTTCGCCGGCGGCACACCGATGAACGTGGTCATCGCCGCGTCGGTCATCGCCGCGATCCCGACAGTCATCATCTTCCTGATCTTCCAACGGAACATCATGTCCGGTCTGACCACGGGCAGCATCAAGGGATAGCCCCTACCGCATCCTTCCGCGCGGCGAACAACGACCGTTCGCCCGACACACGACCAGGTCCGGCGATCCCGCCGACGTACTGACGCAGAAAGCAGGTGCTCGTGTCCACAGCTGACAGAAGTCCGTGGTGGCGGGGAGCCGTGATCTACCAGGTGTATCCCCGGAGCTTCGCCGACGGCAACGGCGACGGCATCGGCGACATCGCCGGCATCCGGTCCCGGCTGAACCACCTGTCCGCGCTCGGCGTCGACGCGATCTGGTTCAGTCCCTGGTACCCGTCCCCGATGGCCGACGCCGGCTACGACGTCTCCGACTACCGCGACATCGACCCGGTCTTCGGCACGTTGGCCGAGGTGGAGGCGCTGATCGCCGAGGGGCACGCGCTGGGCATCCGGACCATCGTCGACGTGGTACCCAACCACTGCTCCGACGCGCACCCCTGGTTCCAGGCCGCGCTCGCCGGCGGTCCCGGCGCGCCGGAACGGGACCTGTTCTGGTTCCGACCGGGCCGAGGCCCGAACGGCGACGAGCGACCCACCGACTGGATCGGCGAGTTCGGCGGCGAGACCTGGACCCGCACCACCAACCCGGACGGCACCCCCGGCGACTGGTACCTGCACCTCTTCGCCCCCCAGCAGCCGGACTTCAACTGGGACCACCCCCGGGTACGGGCGGAGTTCGAGGACATCCTGCGGTTCTGGTTCGACCGGGGGGTGGACGGCATCCGGATCGACTCGGCCGGGCTCCTGGTCAAGGACGGGACGCTGCCCGAGGTCCGGGAGGACGAGCCGCACCCGTTCCACGACCTCGACGGGGTGCACGACATCTACCGGGGCTGGCGTCGGGTCGCCGACGAGTACCCCGACCGGGCGCTGATCGGTGAGGTGTGGCTGCCGGACCGGCAGCGGTTCGCCAACTACCTGCGCCCCGACGAGCTGCACGCCGCGTTCAACTTCGACTTCCTCGGCTGCGCCTGGGACGCCGCGGCGCTGCGAGAGAGCATCGACGGCACGCTGAGCGCGCACGCGCCGGTCAACGCGCCGGCCACCTGGGTGCTCTCGAACCACGACGTGACCCGACACGTCACCCGCTACGGTCGGGCGGACACCCGGTTCAGCTTCGCCGCCAAGCGCGAGGGCATCCCCACCGACCTGGAGCTGGGCACTCGCCGCGCCCGCGCCGCCGCGCTGCTATCGCTGTCGCTGCCCGGCGCCGCCTACGTCTACCAGGGCGAGGAGCTGGGCCTCTACGAGGTCGAGGACATCCCGTACGCGCTGCGGCAGGACCCGATGTGGGAGCGGTCCGGCCGGATCGACCCCGGTCGGGACGGCTGCCGCGTACCGCTGCCGTGGGGCGGGGACGAGCCGCCGTTCGAGTTCAGCCCCGAGGGCGCCGTCGCGCCGTGGCTGCCGCAGCCGGCCGACTGGAAGGACCGGACGGCCAGCGCGCAGACCGGCGACTCGGCCTCGATGTTGGAGCTGTACCGGGCGGCGATCCAGGCCCGAAAGGCCGACCCGGCGCTCGGTGACGGCGAGTTGACCTGGTTGCCCGCCCCGGACGGGGTGCTCGCGTTCAGCCGCGGCGGTGGCTTCAGCTGCCTGGTCAACCTGTCCGCCGAGGCGGTGCCGATGCCAGCTCAGGGGGAGTTGCTGCTGGCCAGCGGGCCGCTCGACGACGGGTTGCTGCCGTCCGACACCGCGGTCTGGCTGCGTACCGCCGAATCCACCGACGGGCCGCACGGGGCGGACGGCCCGGCCTGACCTGACTCTGCTCGCCGTGGGGGGGGGGGGGGGGGGGCCGCCCCCCCCCCCCCCCCCCCCCCCCCCCCCCCCCCCCCCCGCCCCGCCCCCCCCCCCCCCCCCCCCCCCCCCCCCCCCCCCCCCCCCCCCCCCCCCACGT
>NZ_JBIAFG010000005.1:147233-510464 GCF_042869175.1 Micromonospora sp. NPDC007208
GGCCTGCCTGACGAAAGGGAGAGCGCAGCTCATGGCCAACCACACCACCGGCACCCCGCACCACCTTCGACACCCGGCCCGGACAGGGTTGGCCGCCATCGCCGCCACCCTGCTCGCCGCCACAACGGTGACCGCCCTCGCGGTCACCGGCACCGCGACCCCGGCCTCGGCGGCGGGGTTGTCCCCCTTCGACATCCCCAACCGGGGCGCCACCGTTCCGTTCGTCGAGCAGGAGGCGGAGGAGACCGCCCACAACGGCACGAAGATCGGCCCGGACCGGCGTTACGGCACGCTGCCGTCCGAGGCGTCCGGCCGGGAGGCGGTCACCCTGGACGCCGTCGGCGAGTACGTCGAGTTCACCCTCACCGCCCCGGCCAACGCGGTCACCTTCCGCTACAGCCTGCCGGACAGCCCGGCCGGCACCGGCCGCGACGCCGCCATCGACCTGCGGGCCAACGGGGCGCTGCTGAAGTCGGTCCCGGTGACGTCGAGGTACGGCTGGTACTACGGCGGATACCCGTTCAACAACAACCCGGGCGACACCAACCCGCACCACTTCTACGACGAGACCCGGGCGCTGTTCGGCAGCACCCAGCCGGCCGGCACGAAGATCCGGCTCCAGGTCTCCTCTACCGCGCAGTCGCCCACGTTCACCATCGACCTGGCCGACTTCGAGCTGGTCGCCCCGGCGATCACGAAGCCCTCCGGTGTGCTCGACGTGGTCACCGACTTCGGCGCCGACCCGAGCGGCGCGACCGACTCCACGGCCAAGTTCCAGGCCGCGGTCGACGCCGGCAAGGCTCAGGGCCGGGCGGTCTGGATCCCGACCGGCACCTTCACCCTCTGGGACCACGTGGTGGTCGACGGGGTGACCCTGCGCGGGGCGGGCCCCTGGTATTCGGTGCTCGGCGGGCGGCACCCCACCGAACGGAACAGGTCCGTCGGCATCTACGGCAAGTACGTCCCCGGTGGCGGCTACACCGGCCCGGTCCGCGCGCACGAGGCGAACGGGCCCAGCCGTAACGTCACGCTTCGGGACTTCGCCATCATCGGCGACATCCGCGAGCGGGTCGACGACGACCAGGTCAACGCCCTGGGCGGGGCGATGACCAACTCGGTGGTCGACAACCTGTGGTTGGAGAACACCAAGGTCGGGGCGTGGATGGACGGCCCGATGGACAACTTCACCATCCGCAACAGCCGCATCCTCGACCAGACCGCGGACGGGGTGAACTTCCATACCGGCGTGACCAACTCGACGGTGACCAACACGTTCGTCCGCAACACCGGCGACGACGCGTTGGCGATGTGGGCGCAGAGCGTGCCGAACGTCAACAACTCCTTCACCCACAACACCATCGGGGTGACCCTGCTGGCCAACCATCTGGTCAGCTACGGCGGTCGAGACATCAAGATCACCGACAACGTGACGGCCGACTCGCTGACCAACGGCGGCGGCATCCACGTCGCGAACCGCTACCCCGGCGTGCAGGGCGCCACCGGGGTCCAGGGCACCTGGACGATCGCCCGGAACACGTTGATCCGTAACGGCAACTCGGACTACAACTGGAACTTCGGGGTCGGCGCGATCTGGTTCTCCGCGCTCAACGAGGCGTTCCAGAACCCCACCATCAACATCACCGACACCGACATCCTGGACAGCTCCTACGCGGCGCTGCACTGGATCGAGGGCCAGACCAACGGGATCAACCTCAACAACGTACGGATCGACGGCGCCGGCACGTACGCGCTCCAGGTGCAGGCGAACAGCCAGGTGTCCTTCACCAACGTGCGGGCCACCAACATCGCGCAGAGCAACCCGATGCACAACTGCGTCGGCGCCGGGTTCCAGATCACCCAGGGCTCCGGCAACTCCGGCTGGTACACCCCGACGCCGTACTGCGGCCCGTGGCCGACCCCCCAGTGGGGTGGCGGACCGACCTCGCCGCCGCCGACCACCCCGCCGCCCACCACCCCACCGCCCACCACCCCACCGCCGACCACTCCGCCCCCGACCAGCGGGAACCTGGCGCTGGGCCGGTCGACGACCGCGACCAGCACCAACCAGAGCTACACGGCCGCCAACGTGGTGGACGGCAACGCGTCGACGTACTGGGAGAGCGCCAACAGCGCCTTCCCCCAGTCGGTCACCATCGACCTGGGCGCGTCCCGGTCGGTCGACCGGGTGGCGCTCAAGCTGCCCAGCGGTTGGGAGCAACGCACCCAGACCCTGTCGGTGCTCGGCTCCACCGACGGCTCGTCGTACACCACGCTGGCGTCGTCCGCAGGTCGGGTCTTCGCCCCCGGCACGGGCAACGCGGTGTCGATCGGGCTGCCCTCCGGCGACCGCCGCTACATCCGGGTCACCGTCACCGGCAACACCGGCTGGCCGGCCGCGCAACTCTCCGAGGTCGAGGTGTACGGCGGCACCCAGACCACGCCACCGCCGACCACGCCACCGCCGACCACCCCGCCCCCGACCACCCCGCCGCCCACCGGCAACCTGGCGGCCGGACGGTCGGTCACCGAGACCAGCCACTCCGACGTGTACGCCGCCGCCAACACCGTGGACGGCAACGCGAACACCTACTGGGAGAGCGCCAACAACGCGTTCCCGCAGTCGTTGACTGTGGACCTGGGGGCCGACCGGTCGGTGTCCCGGGTCGTGCTGAAGCTCCCACCGTCATCGGCCTGGCAGACGCGTACGCAGACGTTGGCGGTGCTCGGCTCCACCAACGGCTCGACGTTCACCACGTTGAAGGGGGCCGCCGGCTACAGCTTCAACCCGGCCAGCGGCAACACGGTCACCGTGACGTTCACGGCGACCACCCAGCGGTACCTGCGGCTGACCGTCACCGGCAACAGCGGCTGGCCAGCCGGCCAGCTCAGCGAGTTCGAGGTCTACTCCAGCTAGGTCGGGTGCCCCCGCCCGGACCGGGCGGGGGCACCCGGTCCGGGCGCTCCGGCGCAACGCCGCGCCGGCCGTCCGACCCCGTCCCCAACCCGCACCGTCCCCCACCTGTCGCGGAACGACGGGCGTACCCCTGCACCCGTCACCGGGCAACGCACCCACACCCACCCCCGAAAGAGGTGTAGCGACCCCATGTCCAGGACCGGCACCAGACGAGGCACGCCGCCAACCGGCGTGCCCACCACCGTCCCCCGCACCGCCCGCACGGGCCGCCGTCGGATGCTCGCCGGCGCGCTCGCCGGGATGCTCCTCGCCACCGCCCCGGTCGTCACCCCCATGGCGAGCGCGGCACCGGCGGCCGACCCGTCCGCGGCCGCCGCCCGCGTGGCCATGCTCGCCGGGCTCTCCGCCACCATGACCGCCAGCAGCTTCAACCAGAACTACGTGGCGAGCAACGCCAACGACGGCAACGCGTCGACCTACTGGGAGAGCAACAACAACGCGTTCCCGCAGTGGATCCAGGCGGACCTGGGCGCCACGGTCAGCGTGGACCGGGTGGTGCTCAAGCTGCCGCCCGCGTCGGACTGGCAGACCCGTACGCAGACGCTGTCGGTGCTGGGCTCGACCAACGGCTCGACCTTCACCACCCTGAAGGCGTCCGCCGGCTACACCTTCAACCCGAGCAGCGGCAACACCGCGACGGTCAGCTTCACCGCCGCCAGCACCCGCTACGTACGCGTGCAGGTCACCGGCAACACCGGTTGGCCGGCCGCCCAGCTGTCCGAGGTCGAGGTGTACGGCGCCACCGGCAGCACCGACACCCAGGCGCCAAGCGTCCCGGGCAACCTGGCCTACACCCAGCCGGCCAGCGGACAGATCCGGCTCGCCTGGTCGGCGTCGACCGACAACGTCGGGGTGACCGGCTACGACGTCTACGCCAACGGCGCGCTGCGCGGCAGCGTCAACGGCTCGACCCTCACGTACACCGACAGCCAGGCGGACAGCGCCACGGTGTCCTACTACGTGCGGGCCAAGGACGCGGCCGGCAACCAGTCGGCGAACAGCAACACCGTGACCCGGACCGGCACCGGTAACCCGCCCACCGGTTCCAACCTGGCGATCGGCAAGCCGATCACCGCCTCCGGGTACGTGCACACGTTCGTGGCCACCAACGCCAACGACAACAACGTGGCCACCTACTGGGAGGGCAACGGCAACCCGAGCACGCTGACCGTGCAGCTCGGCGCGAACGCCAGCCTCAGCCAGGTCGTCGTGAAGCTCAACCCGGACTCGGCGTGGGGCGCGCGTACCCAGAACATCACAGTGCTCGGCCGGGACCAGGGCTCGTCGAGCTTCACCACCCTGGTCGGCGCGGCGAACTACACCTTCAACCCGGGCAGCGGCAACACGGTGACCATCCCGGTCTCCGGGGCGGCGGCCGACGTACGGCTCTCGATCGCCTCGAACACCGGCGCTCCGGCCGGTCAGGTGGCCGAGTTCCAGGTCTTCGGCACCCCGGCGCCGAACCCGGACCTGACCGTGACCGGCATGTCGTTCAGCCCGTCCGCACCGGTGGAGACCAGCACCATCACGCTCTCCGCGACCGTGCGGAACGCGGGTTCGGCGGCCTCCGGTGCGACCAACGTCAACTTCTACCTGGGCTCCACCCGGGTCGGCACCGCGTCGGTCGGCGGCCTCGCGGCCGGTGCCTCGACCACGGTCAGCGCCAGCATCGGCACCCGGGACGCGGGCAGCTACCCGCTCAGCGCCAAGGTCGACGAGTCGAACACCGTCGTCGAGCAGGACGACACCAACAACAGCTACTCCAACCCCAGCCCGCTGGTGGTCAGCGCGGTCGCCACGTCGGACCTGGTCGCCTCGTCGGTCGCCTGGTCGCCGGGCAACCCGTCGGCCGGCAACACGGTCACCTTCTCGGTGTCGGTGCGCAACGCCGGCAGTGTGGCCTCGGCGTCCGGCGCGCACGGCATCACGCTCACCGTGCTCAACGAGTCCGGCACCGTGGTCCGTACCCTGACCGGCTCGTACTCCGGCGTGATCAACGCCGGCGCCACGGTCGGCCCGATCAACCTGGGCACCTGGACCGCCGCGAACGGTAAGTACACCGTCCGGGTGGTGCTCGCCGCCGACGGCAACGAGTTGCCGGTCAAGCAGGCCAACAACACCAGTGACCGTCCGCTCTTCGTCGGTCGCGGCGCCAACATGCCGTACGACATGTACGAGGCCGAGGACGGCGCGGTCGGTGGCGGCGCCACCGTCGTCGGGCCGAACCGGGAGGTCGGCGACCTGGCCGGCGAGGCGTCCGGTCGGCGGGCGGTGACCCTCAACTCGACCGGCAGCTACGTCGAGTTCACCACCCGGGCCAGCACCAACACGCTTGTCACCCGCTTCTCCATCCCGGACGCTCCGGGCGGCGGCGGGATCAACTCGACGCTGAACGTCTACGTCAACGGCACGTTCCACAAGGCCATCGACCTGACGTCCCGGTACGCCTGGCTGTACGGCAACGAGACCAGCCCGGGCAACTCGCCGAGCGCGGGCGGACCGCGGCACATCTACGACGAAGCCAACGTCATGCTCAACTCCACCGTCCCGGCCGGCAGCAAGATCCGTCTTCAGAAGGACCCGGCCAACACCACCACGTACGCCATCGACTTCATCAACACGGAGCAGGTGGCGCCGATCGCCAACCCGGACCCGGCCCGCTACACCACGCCGACCGGCTTCACCCACCAGGACGTGCAGAACGCCCTGGACCGGGTGCGGATGGACACCACCGGCAACCTGATCGGGGTCTACCTGCCGGCCGGCAACTACTCCACCTCGTCGAAGTTCCAGGTGTACGGCAAGGCGGTCCAGGTGACCGGCGCCGGCCCCTGGTACACCCGGTTCAACGCCCCGTCGGGCCAGGACAACACCGACATCGGCTTCCGGGCCGAGAACTCGGCGGCGAACTCGTCCTTCAAGAACTTCGCCTACTTCGGCAACTACACCTCGCGCATCGACGGCCCGGGCAAGGTGTTCGACTTCTCCAACGTGTCGAACATCGTGATCGACAACATCTGGAACGAGCACATGGTGTGCCTCTACTGGGGCGCGAACACCGACTACATGACCATCAAGAACTCCCGGATCCGGAACATGTTCGCCGACGGCATCAACATGACCAACGGGAGCACCAACAACCTGGTCAGCAACAACGACGCCCGGGCCACCGGCGACGACAGCTTCGCGCTGTTCTCGGCGATCGACGCGGGCGGCGCCGACATGAGGGACAACGTCTACGAGAACCTGACCTCGACCCTCACCTGGCGGGCCGCCGGTGTCGCCGTCTACGGCGGCTACGGCAACACGTTCCGCAACATCTACATCGCGGACACGCTTGTCTACTCCGGCATCACCATCAGTTCGCTCGACTTCGGCTACCCGATGAACGGCTTCGGTGCCAGCCCGCCCACCCGGTTCGAGAACATCTCGATCGTGCGGGCCGGTGGGCACTTCTGGGGCTCGCAGACCTTCCCGGCGATCTGGGTCTTCTCCGCCTCGAAGGTGTTCCAGGGCATCCGGGTCAGCGACGTCGACATCGTCGACCCCACCTACAGCGGCATCATGTTCCAGACCAACTACGTCGGCGGGCAGCCGCAGAACCCGATCACCGACACGGTCTTCACGAACGTCTCGATCAGCGGTGCCCGCAAGAGTGGTGACGCCTACGACGCGAAGTCCGGCTTCGCCATCTGGGCCAACCCCATGCCGGAGGCCGGGCAGGGGCCGGCCGTCGGGTCGGTGACCTTCAACAACCTCCGGTTGAGCAACAACGCGGTGGACATCCAGAACCCCACGACAACCTTCACCATCAACCGCAACTGAGCTAGCTCGCACCGGGCGCCGCCGGGAGGGTCCCCCCTCCCGGCGGCGTCGTGCCGTGTCGGCCCTCGCCCGCCGCGAACCGGGCCGCGCCGGCTGCCGCGTCCGTGGCCAGCGAGTTCATCCCGTACGCCAACTCTGTCGCCAGCGCCTCCGGCTCTCCTCGCCCCACGCCGGCCAGCAGCGCCGCCCGGTCGTTGCGCAGGCAGGTCTGCGGGTGCCGGGCGATCGCGGCCGCCAACTCCTCGGCCGCGGCCCGCGCCTGGCCGGGTGGCACCAACCGATTGACCAACCCCATCGTGTACGCCTCGTCGGCCGGCACCGGGCGGCCGGTGAGGATCAGGTCCATGGCCCGGCTCTCGCCGATCAACCGGGGCAGCCGAACGGTGCCGCCGTCGATCAACGGCACCCCCCAGCGGCGGCAGAACACCCCGAGGGTCGCATCGGACTCGGCGACCCGCAGGTCACACCAGAGCGCCAGTTCGAGCCCACCTGCCACCGCGTACCCGGAGATCGCCGCGATCACTGGTTTGCTGAGCGTCATCCGGGTCGGACCCATCGGGCCGTCCCCCTCCGGCTCGACCCGGTTGCCGCTCGGCGTGCCGATCGCCTTGAGGTCGGCGCCGGCGCAGAACGTGCCACCGGCACCCCAGAGCACGGCCACCGCCGCGTCCGGATCGGCCTCGAAGGCCTGAAAGGCGTCGGCCAGCGCCCGCGCCGTCGGCCCGTCGACGGCGTTTCGCGCGGCCGCCCGGTCCAGCACCACCGTGGTAACCGCCCCGACCCGCTCCACCCGCACACCCATCCCGCCAGCATGCCCGGCCCGCCCCACCCCCACAATCCCCGTCGATCTTGCACTTCCGGTTGCCGGTTCGCGGCGTGTGTCCCGAATTATCGGAGCAGAAACCGCAAGATCGGCGGCGTGGGCGCTGCGGCAGGTTTGTCGCCACCGACCGGTTTGCGACGACGATCGCCGGGAAGTCGGTACTCGTGCGAGCACTTTTGACGAAAGTTGAGCAGGACTCCCGGCTGGACCGCGCGGGTGACCGGTTGCAGAAGGTCGTGCTGGGGACGCTGCGTCCGCGCCGGCTGCGCGACCTGCTGCACGGGGTGACCCTCGGGCATCCGCTGCACCCGGCGATGGTGCAGGTGCCGGTCGGCGCGTGGATCAGCGCCGCCGTGCTGGACCTCATGCCCGGGCAGCGCCGCCCCGCCACCGTACTGGTCGGTCTGGGCACCGTCAGCGCGCTGCCCGCGGCGGTCGCCGGTCTGAACGACTGGGCGGCACTCGCCCGCGAGCAGCGCCGGGTCGGCCTGGTGCACGCCGCCGCCAACACCGTCGGCCTGACGCTCTACGCCGGCTCGTTGGCCGCCCGACTGTCCGGCCGCCACGGGATGGGCCGCGCCCTCGGTTTCCTCGGGCTCTCCACGGTGAGCCTCGGGGCGTACATCGGGGGCCACCTCGCGTACAAGCAGGGGGCACAGGTCAACCAGAGCATCTCCGAGCTGCGGCGGATGTCCGACGGCTGGCACTCGCTGGCCGACATGGCGACGTTGCCGCAACGCACCCTGATCACCCGCGAGGTGGACGACGACATCTCGGTGATCCTCTACCGGCACGGTGACGAGGTGACCGTGATGTTGGAGCGCTGCCCCCACCAGAGCGGGCCACTCGGCCAGGGCGAAGTGCAGGAGATCGACGGCCACGCCTGCGTGGTATGCCCGTGGCACGGCAGCGCGTTCCGGCTCAACGGCGGCGAGGTCGTGCAGGGACCGTCCGGCAACGACCAGCAGATCCTGCCCACCCGGATCCAGAACGGCGTGCTCCAGACCCGCCTGCCCTGACCCCGCCTGCCCTGACCCCGCCTGCCGTGACCAGCCCCGGGTGCTTCCAGCGTCGCGGTGCGCCCTCCATCGTCGCGGTGTACGACCGGGCGCCGATGCCTTCGGTGCCGCGGAGGCACTGACGCTATCGACGCTTATACCTCTGAGTCATTTCTATGACTCAGAGGTATATCGCTCTCCGACACAATGCCCCCCGGCTCCGGCTCCGGCGGCTGGGACCAGACCGCCGTGGCCGCGATCGGTGCGACCTGGAGGAACCGATCAAGCACGCGGTGGCCAGCCGAGTCGCCGGTCCGGCACACGGCACCCTCTGCCCGAGTGTGCGGAGCCTTCGCAGGGCGGACGGGACAGCAGGTCGTGCGGGCCGCTCAGGTGCGTCGGTGTCGGCCCACCGGCGGACCATCCGGTACGGAGTCCAGACCGTGCCCGCCGTCGAACAATCCGCCCTCGCCACCATCGCCGGCCCAGCCGTCGTGACCACTCCAGCCCCCAGCGGTCGCCATTCCGCCGCCGGGAGGTGCCGTGCCACCAGAGAGAGCCATCCCGCTGCCCGGGAACGCCGTGCTACCGGGGAAAGCCATCCCACTGCCCGCAGGTGCCACCCCATTTCCCGCAGGTGCCGTGCCGTAGCCAGTAGATGCCGACCCGCTGCCCGCAGGTGCCGCCTCGTAGCCGGCAGGTGCCACCCCGCTGCCCGCAGGTGCCACCCCGCTGCTGCGAGGTGTGAAGTTGTTACCGCTGGGCGCGGTGCCGCCGTTCGGTGGCGCGGGGGCTTCGATCGCCGCCGCCGCCCGGTTGGCAGCCCACGCGGCGCCGCTCCCGGCCGCCCCACCACTGGCCCGCCGGGTGGCGCCGCTCCGGCCCGTGCCGCTGCTGCTTCGGCCCGTGCCGCCGCCGCTCTGGCCCGTGCCACTGCTGCTTCGGCCCGTGCCACTGCTTCGGCTCGCGCCACCTCGGGGCGTGCGGGAGGAGGCGGCCAGGCGCGGAGCGCCCCCGGCGGTGGCCGGACGTCGGCGCAGCCCCAGGACTGCGCCGATCTGGGCACCGACGATGCTCGCCACGGCCAGGACGGCGGAGACCGCCAGCGGGCGGTTCACTCGATCGGCGGCACCGGCCCGGGCCGCGCCGACCGTCATCGCGGGCGGCTGGCCCGCTGACTCCGTACCGCTGGGGGGTGCCGGGGCCACCCGCGGCGGTGCGGCCCGCTCGGGCGCCGGCCGGGGCGCGGGCGGCTTCGGCGCCGCCGGCCGGTCGACGAGCCGGCCGGTGGCGTGCTGCCGGGCCCCCTGGTCGGCGGCCTCCGTGGGTAGTCGGAGCAGTTGGCCGGGGCGGATCCGGTCCGGGTCGTCGAGCTTGTTCAGCTTGGCGAGCTGTCGGTAGTCGCCGAACTCGTCCAGGTACCGCTCGGCCACCTCGCCGAGGTAGTCGCCCCGCGCCACCCGGTACACCGGCGCGGCCTCGTCGTTCGCCGCCGAGGCACCGTGTGCGGCGAGCCCGGTCCCGGCCATGCCGAGCAGCCCGCCCCGGGCCACCGGCGCGGCCGTGTCCGGTGTCGTCGCGGTGTGGGCCGGCGCGGCCAGGGTGGTGACGGCCGGCGCGCTGGGACTCGCGTACGCCGGGGCGCCGTAGACGGCGGCGGCGCTGGCGGCGGCCGGGCTGGCGACCAGGATCAGCGCCACCGAGCCGACCAGCGCGGCGGCTGCCTTCTGCTGGCGACCCATCCCGGGCAACTTCGGCGCCGGCCGGCGCAGGGTCTGCGCACCCAACTCGACGAGGACCGAGAAGGCGAACGTGGCCCAACCGAACCAACCGGCCACGGCCAGCGCCCGCAGGAAGAGCTGACCGTCGTCCCGGCTGGTCAGCGCGGTGCCCACCTCGCTGATCGCGGGAAGGTGATCGGGCAGGGGGTTACCGGCGAAGGCGAGCAGCGCGATCGGCGCGCCGACCAGCAGCACCAGGAGCACGGCCAGCGCGCCGATGCCGGTGAGGATCCGTCCGGTCCGCCGTACGACGGACCCACCCGATACGGGCATGGCTGCCTTCCTTCCTACGGTGTTGCGGTGATGGCACGCGCGGTCGCCTCGCCGGTGACGGTGACCGTCTTCTGCTGGACGAACGGTCCGAGCATCGAGCGCTGGTAGGTGATGGAGACGGTCACCCGGATCAGGGTTTCGCCGTCAACGTCGGGGAAGTTCACGGTGTGGCCGGCGGTGTTCACGGCAGCCAGGTAGTTGGCGACCGCCACCCGGGCCTCCGGCTCGTTGATCCGTTTCGGCCCGCCCTCGATGGCGGTGGCCCGGTCGATGGCCTGACCGCCGGCCCGGGCCGCCTCGGCCGCCAGGTTCTGGGCGCGTTGCAGGGTGCGGAGCTGCCCGGCGCCGTCGAAGGAGAGGCCGATGATGGCCAGTACGCCGACCATCGTCACCGCGAGGAAGATGCTCACCCGACCGTGCTCACCTGCCGGCGAGGACCTGACGGCCTTCGGAGTGGCCGTCATTGCCGGCTCCGGTAACGGTCGAGTGGCGAGGTGAACTGCGCGGTGACCAGCCGTTCGCTCATCATCCCGGGCAGGATGTCGAGGGTGATGTCCTGGAAGGACACCACGCAGCTGATCGTCACCGTCACGGTGGCGTCCGTACCGACCGCGCTGCTGAAGGCGTCGTCGAAGCTGGAGTCACTGCCGGCCTTCGAGCCGGTGAACGTCGGGTCCAGGTCGTTGGAGCAGGCCAGGCCGTGCCAGTCCAGTTGCTTCTGGGCGGCCTCCCGCGCGTTCTCCCGCGCGGTGTCGGAGTTTCGGGAGATCGAGGCCGCTCGGGCCGCGTCGTGCGCGGCCGCGTCGAGCGCCTCCGCGGCGACCGCGCTGCGTCCGACCACACCGGCCAGCACCATCAGCGCGATGAACGCGGGCGCGAGCACCGCCACCTCGATGGAGACCGAGCCCCGCTGGGCGGTACGGGTCATGGCGGGGTCACCCTCTCCACCGTTCCGTGGGCGGTCTGCCGTACCGCGAAGTCCACACCCGGCACCACCGACAGGGACCGGCCGCTCACCGTGCAGGTCACATCGGTCGTGGTGGTCACGCAGGTCGGGCCGGACTTGTCCCAGCCCACAAGCCAACCGCCGGCCGCCGTCAGGAAGCGGGAGGCGCTGTCCACCCCGGCGCCGTTGCTCGCCTGGTACGTCCGCTGCGCGTTGACGCCGCTCTGCGCGGCGTTCAACGCGGTGGAACGGGCGAGGAAGACGGCCGCGACCTGGATCGAGGCGAAGAGCAGCACCAGGATCAGCGGCATCATCACGGCGAGTTCCACCGGGTTGGCCCCCCGCTCCCGGTCGCCGGCCGCGAGGCGGCGCCGTGCGGCGGTGACCGCTCGGCTCCACCTCGGGTACGCGGCTCGACGCATGCCGGTTACTGCGGGTTGGTGTGGTTCGGGATGCCGTTCATCCAGTTGTTGGCCTTGGCCAGGGCGAGTGCGGTGACGGCCATGGCCACGGCGACCAGGCCGGCGATGATCACTGCGGTGGGCACCGGGCTGTCGCCGCGCTCACCGTCGTGGCGCAGCTCGGCCAGGCGCGTCGTCAGCACGACGTGCAGGTAGCTGAGGATGGACATGGCGTACTCCTTCAGACGAGGGGTCAGACACGGGCGATGAACGGATAGAGGACGAACCCGAGCAGTACGAAGACGAGCAGTGCGCCCGGAATGTCGAGCTTGCTGGTCACTGCCTCGGCTCGGGCGAGGTTGTCGGTGCGGATCTGGTCGCGCAGCGAGTCGGCACGGCTGCGCAGGGTCTCGTGCACCTGCGCTCCCTCGCTGCCCGAGGAGCGCATGATCGCGCCGACGTCGCCCAACTCCGGAATACCGATCTTGTCGGCGAGGTCGCGCAGCTCGTCCCAGGGCGCGTGCATCTGCATCTGGGCGATCCGCAGCGACTCCTGGAGCCGGTCGAACACCCAACCGTCGCAGACCGCCGCCGCCCGCTCCAGCGACTGCACCGGCCCGTGCGCGGCGGAGAGCTGCAACGCCACCAGATCGAGGTACGTGCAGACGGCCTGGCGGAACTCGTCGCGGGCGGCGTCGGCCTTGGTCAGCACGGCGCGGTGCGCCAGCAGGCCGGCCAGCAGCGCCAGGCCGAGACTGCCCAGCACCGGCACGACCAGCGGGAACGAGATGCCGAGCACCCACAGCGCCGCCCCGAGCAGCGTCGGTGTGGCCAACCCGATCAGCGCGGAGAGCAGCACCGACAGGGCGTACTGCTCGGAGGTCTGGCCGATCAGGGCGAGCTGCATCTGCGGCGGCCGCAACCAGCGGGACATCCCGGTCAGCCAGTCGAGTCGGCGGGACGCGGGCGTGGCGAGACGACCGGTGCCCGGCGGCTGGTGCAGTCGGCGCAGCGCCGGCCCCAGCGCCGGTGTCGCCGGCACCAGCTCCCGGATCACCAGGAACACACCCAGGCCGATCCCGGCACCACCGCAGACCGCGATGGCCAACTGCCAGTTCACGATCACTGGAGCCGCCTTTCGTTCGCGACTGCGGGGCTCCGCTGCGCTGCACTCCTCGCGCTCACGCGATCACCTCGGCCGGGTCGGGCGCCGGCAGGAACCGGGCCGGCCGTTGCGGCTGGCTCATCGACCGCACCCAGGCCAGCAGACCGATGAAGGCGGTGCCGAGGGCGGCCATCACCAGCTGACCCACCGGCGTGCCGTACGGCCTGATGTACTCGGAGTTGACCAGCCCGTACGCCAGGGTCGCCAGCGTCATTCCGGTGAGGAAGCGGACCGCGAACCGCGGCTGGGTGCGCTTGGCCTCGATCTCCCGACGGGTGGCCACCTCCGCGGACGCCGCGCCGGCGATCGAACCAAGCACGTCACCCAGCCGCTCACCCCGGTCGGACAGGTGCAGGATCAGCGCCGCGACCACCTGGTCGCAGACCGGGTCGGCGATCTCGTCGGCGAACGCCAGCAGCGCGGAGCGGGCCATCCAGCCGGCCTGTAGGCGGGCGGCGAGCAGCCGTACCTCGTCCTCGATGCCGGGTGGCACGCTCCCGATCGTCCCGATGATCGCCTGCTGGAGGCCCTGCCCGGTGCCGGAGACGTCCTTGAGTCGGCGGGTCCACTCGCCGACCGCCTCGATCCGGGCGATCGCCCGCTGTTCGGCCTTGCCCACCCCGAACAGCCACGGGGTGCCGGGCACCGCCACCGCCACCAGCAGGCCCACCACCGGCAGCCCGGTCAACAGGAACGCCAACGCGCCGGCGACCAGCGCGGCGACCAGCAGTGCCTGGTAGGCGCGTTGCTCGGCCGGAGTGCTGCCCGGCCCGCGCCACAGTCGGCTCAGCCCCGGCCCGCTGCCCGGGCGCGGCCCGGGGGGTCTACGGGTGCCGACCAGCGCGACCACGGCCAGCAGCAACCCGGCCACACAGGCGGCCCCGGAAACCACCGCGATCAACTCCAGGCTGCCGAGCATCAGGTCACCGCCGGGCCAGTCGGGTCTGCCGAGGCCGCCGCCAGGCACCGGCACCGGCCTCGACCCACCGGGTCAGCAACCGTGCGTCGTAACCCACCCGCAGCAACTGGTCGCGGACCCGCTCCGGCAGGTGCCGGGGGACCGCACGACCGTCCGGGCCGGGACCGAAGACCGTGGTGGTGGTGATCCGCCCGGCTTCGCCGGCCCCGATCACCTCCTCCACGTGGGAGACGAACCTGTGTTTCCGCCCGCCGATCGCGGTCTCGTCCTCGATGGTCACGTAGACGATCAGGTCGAGCGCGTTGCCGGCCATCCTGCGGGCCTGGTCGACGGTCATCTCGCGGCCGTGTGCCAGGGCCAGCTCGACGATCCGTTCACCCACCCCGGCGGCGGTACGGGCGTGGATGGTGCACATCGACCCCCGGCTGGTGGTCATCGCCTGGAGCATCGGCACGATCTCCCGGGACCGCACCTCGCCCACGATGATCCGCAGCACGCCCATCCGCAGCGACAGCGGGATCAGGTCGGCGATGGTCACCTCACCGGCTGGGCGGCCGTCGAAGCCGCGCTCGCCGTGGCCCTCCCGGGCCTCGAAGCTCATCACCGCCCGGTGTCGTTCCCGGCGACGGGCCGGGAGCAGCTCCCGACTCTCCTCCAGCAGCACGTACGGCTCGTCGGGCGGGATCTCGTTCATCAGCGCCCGGATGACAGTGGTCTTTCCGGCGCCGGCCAACCCGGCGACCATGATGTTCAGACCGGCGCGCATCGCCGCGCGGAGGAAGTCACGCAGCAGCGGGTCGATCATCTCGTCCAGGTCACCTCGGGCGCCCGCGAGGTCGTCGAGGCTCACGTCCAGGGTGTTGTGCTTGCGGATCACCGCGTACGGGCGGTGGCTGACCAGGAACACCGCGGCCAGCCGGCTGCCGTCGGGCAGTTGCAGGTCGAGGGTGGGCTTCACGGTGGAGAGGGACCGCTCGGTCGCGCCCGCCCGGCGGGCCGCCGCCTGGAGGATCTCCACCAGCTCGGCGTCGCTGTCGGCGATCGGCTCGGCCCAGTCCACCCCACCGCCGTGCCGGGTGATGCGTACCTGGTCGCAGCCGAGGATGTGCACCTCCTCGATCGTGTCGTCGACCAGCAGCGTCTGTAGCCGGCCGAGCCCGACCAGCTCGGCGGTCACCTGGTCGAGCAGCAGCCGCTCGTCGCCGGCGGCCATCGGCGTGCCGGCGCGGCGTACCGAGTCCGCGTACGCGGCGACCACCGTGACGGCGAGTCGGGCCCGCTCGGTGTCCTCCTCGTCGACGGTGAACTCCCGGCCGCGCTGCCAGAGGGTGAGCCGTTCGGTGAGTTCCCGACGCAGCTCCCGGACCACCTGGAAGTCCATCCGGGGCCGGGGCGGCGACTCCGGCGGCGGGGTGGCCGCGGGCGCCGGCTGCGGTTGTGGCACGGACTGGTGGTGCCGGCCGTTCGGCACGGCCAGAGGCGGCGCGGTCGAGGTCACGGCCGGTGGTTGTTGGCGCGGATCGGTGGAGACCGGCTCAAACCGCATCCGGCACCCCCTGCTGCACGGGCCACGCCAACCGGGCCCGTCGCCGCTCCAGGAGCGCCCCGATCGGGACCTCCAGCGCGGCCGCCGCGCGCATCAGCGGCCGTCCGGCCCGCACCGTCCCGCCCAGGGCGAGCACCCCGGCGGTACGCGGATCGTGCGGCAGCCGGGCGATGACCGGCAGTTTCAGGGCGCGGCTGATCTCGGCCCGCCCGTGCCCGCCGCCGACCAGCAGCAGCCGTAGAGTGCCCGGGGGCACCCGGTGCTCGACGAAGTCCCGTTCGATCGCGGTGACCACCGCGCGGGTGCCGGAGAGGTCCGGCAGGTGTGCCCGGGTCACCAACAGCACCACCGAGGCGGCCCGCAGCACCGGCCAGGGCGGCCCGGTCACGTGCAGTCGGCCGCAGTCGACCAGGACGTCGTAGCCGGGGGTGCCGCGGTCGAGGGCGTCGAAGTAGTCGGCGAAGCGCTGCCAGAGTGGGGTGACGCTGCCGCTCTGAGCCGGGTCGACGAGACCGGGCAGCAACAGCCGTTCCCGGCGGGGTGCGTCCAGGTCGACCAGCTGCGACCAGAACGCGCTCTCCAGGTTGCCGTCGCGCAACTCCCCGACGGCCAGCTCGCCGATGCCGCGCGGGCCGTCCAGCTGACCGCCGAGGTATCCGGCGAGGATCGAGCCGCCGGCCGGGTCACACTCGGCGATCACCAGCCGTCGGTGCCAGGCCAGCGCGCAGGCCAGCGCCGAGGTCGTGACGCCGGGCGAACCCTTCGCGGACACCAGCGCGATGATCGCCATGTTCAGGCCGCCTCGGTCAGCACGACGGCGAGTCGTTCCTGTGCGGCGAGCGCCACCACTGCGGGCACATCACGGGTGAGCAGCGCCAGGTACAGGACCTTGTCGTCGTTGGCCGGGCTGACCATGTCGATGACGGTGGCCGCGAACCGGGTGCCGGCGGCGGCGGCCGCGTCCCCGTTGGCATTGTTGTCCGGGGTGCTGACCAGCAGGACCTTGTCGCCGGGGTGCAGTTCGCGGGCCGGCACCTGGGCGGTCTTCAGGCCGAGCGCGATCTGCTGCTGGCCGGGGCCGAGCAGCGGATCGTCGGTGACCTGTCCGAGGGTCAGCAGCGTGCCCGGAAGCAGCGCGACGGCGGCCCTCTTCCCGACCACCTCGTCGAGCCGTCCGGCGGGCACCGGGCGTAGTCCCTGGCCGCCGGCAACCTGCACGGTGACAAGGTCGGCTGCGCTGATCTCGCGGCCCACCTCCACCGGTCGGGCCACCGCCAGATAGCTACCCGTGGCCCGTACGGAGGTGACCGCGAACGCGGCGCCCAGCCCGCCCAGGGCGATCAGGAGTACGGCGAGACCGAGCAACCCGGGGCGTACCCGGCGCTGCCGGACCACCGTGGGCGGGGTGACGGGCGCGTCCAGCGACGGGGTCCCGTTGCGCGTCGCGAGGCTCATCTGGTGACCACCTGGAGTTCGTTGATCCTGATCTGCACGATGCCGCTTCTCCGGGTCTGCGGGATCACCCGCCTAGTGGCGTCGCTGTTGGTCCACCAGTTCACCGTCCAGTGCGTGGTGGCGGTGACCTTGTAGGTGTCTGCCTTCGAGTAGCCCTCGTCGTAGCCGCAGTCCGGGGAGGCGGCACCCGCCCGCGTGCCCGTGGCCTCGTACTCGGTGCCGGCGTCGTAGCAGGTGACCTTCTTGCCGTTGCCCATGTCCCAGACGATCCGGTCGACCTTCGCTTCGATGTAGACGGTCAAACCCCGGTCGGACTCGTCGGCGTATAGCGGGCCGAAGTAGTTCTTGCCCGCGGTTGCCCACATCCACACGGGCAGGCCGACCAGGCCCGGACCGATGTCCTTACGGGGGGCGACCTTCAGCCGCGCCGGCAGCAGCTTGATCGACGCCAGGGCGCGACGGGCCAACTCCTCGGGGTCCGGCGGCGCGCCGAAGCCGGCCGGCGGATCGGCCAGCGGCACCACCTGCTGGGTACCCAGGTCGCCGCCGTTGCAGGTTTGCAGGTACCACTGGTGACCCTCGGGGGGGTCGGTCGGCATCTCGGTCAGCTTGTAGTAGCACCCGTTGCCGTTGTTGAACCAGCCCAGGTCCTCGTCGTAGCAGGGGATGGTCCGCCCGTTCCACTGGCAGCCGCCGCCACCGCCACCGCCGCCGTCGTCCCCGCCCCCACCGTTGTCCCCGCCCCCGGGATCACCGGGATTGCCGGGCTCGTCGTCCCAGACGCTGCAGTCGGGTTGGTCGGGTGGGCAGCCCGCTCCCGGGTCGGCCCGTAGGGCGGCGGCGGCCGACGGGGTCGCACCGACTACCAGCAGGAGCGTGAGGCCGATCCCGGCGAGCGCCCGTCGGGTTGTCGCGGCCCCGCTCAGCACGGCTGGTCCCGGTGCGTCGCGCCGTAGTTGATCAGCCAGCGGCCGTCGGGATAGCGGGCCGCGGTGGCGGTGGAGAGGTGTCTGCCGCCGCCGCTGCCCGGGACCGGGCGCCTGTCCTTCGCGTAGACCAGCCGGTAGCCGGTCGTGTCCAGGCAGTCCTGGATCTCCACGGTGGCCGGCTTCGCGTCCAGACTGACGGCGGTCACGGTCGGGTCGGACTTGAACGTCCCGGTACGCATAGCGCCGTGCTCCTTAGCCTCGCGAATGGACACGCGAACCCGAGTCAAAAGTGGATCACCGAGGAACCGGGACAGTTCCGGCGAACGCGGATCACTGCGCAGGCCCGCCGTGCGCGAGACCGCGAGATACCCGGAGTACGCGTCAAGTGCCGCCTTTTCGGCAGCGCGTCGTTCGACGTCGGGATCGGTCTGGGGCCTGTTGTCGCGAACTTCCGTCGGCCGTTCGGCCGTTTCCCGTCCGCTGGCGCAGGCGGTGACCGGCATCGCCGCCACGACCGCCAGCAGGCAGATTGCCGCTCTTCTGAGCTGCCGTCCGCGCACCGTCGAGCCTCCTCGTGGTCGCCCGGGGCGGTGACGGTTCACCGCCGTCGGGCATGCGGAAGCGCGCCCGGATCAGCACATCCGGAGCCGTTCATTGCGCTTCTGCATTCACCGTTACGGATCTTTTACGAATTCGGGGTCCTGTGTCGTCCGATGGTGAAGGTGAGGCTTGCGTCACACCCAAGGGGCGAGCATAGGCTGACGCTCGCCGATGCAACAGAGGCAATTCAAGCGAACACTCTGCGTGATGACAGGTGGTGGTGGCGGGTGTCCACACTGCGCCCCGAGCAATGGTCGAGCGAACTGTCGTTATTGATGGGGCGGCACCGGATCGGATGGCCTCACCGGAGTCCCACCACCGGTCCCGGGAGTGGGACATCGTGGCCTCATCCCGGCATTCGAACGGCCTTGTCAGCCGCTCGGCGGACCGCCTCGTCCGACTCGCAAGCGGTCGAGAGCGCCTCCGCAGGCTTCGGTCGGCACGTCGCTTTCTGCGCCATCCGCTACACCGCAGCGAGTGCTCGATCACGATCCGTGTTCGTCAACACGGGGGAGCGTCCGGCCGCACTGGAGGCGATATGGCGCTGACCGGTCCCCCAGCGGCCGTCCCCGGTCGGGAAAACCCGCCCGATCGGAGCCCGGCACCCCCACCGTCCGGCGGTACGACCGAATCCGCCCGTCGGGCAACGTCCTCTCCGCCGCCCGAACGGCCAGCGGGGCTCGTTCCGGGCGTGGCGGGCAACAGGGTGTCGACCGGGCTCGCGATCCTCGCGATCAGCCCGCTGCTGCGGTTGGCCGCGCTGCGCTACGCCGTACCCCCGGGCCTGCCCAGCCGGACCGCCTGCGACGCCTGCGGCGCGCCGGTCGGCCTGACCCGCCCCTGGCCGGCGCTGGGCCCGGCCGCCCGGTGCGTCCGCTGCCGTGCCCGGGTCGGCCCACCGCCGGGCACGGTCGAGCTGGCCGTGCTCGCGGCGGCGGTGCTGCTGGCGGTCGCCGGTCCGTCGGGCGGGACGCTGGCGGCGCTGATCTGGTGGCTCGGCTGGACCATCCCGGCGATCTTCGTCGACCTGGCCGTGCACCGGTTGCCGGACCGGCTCACCCTGCCCGCGGCGGCCGGGACCTGGCTGCTGCTCGGCGTGGCCGCGCTCGACGCCGAGCCCGGGCACTGGCTGCGGGCCGTCATCGGCGGCACCGGGCTGGCGCTCTTCTTCGCCAGCACCGCGCTGCTCCTCGGCCGGCGCGGCTTCGGGTTGGGCGACGCAAAGCTGGCGCTCAGCGTCGGGGCGCTGCTCGGCTGGTACGGCTGGCCGGTGCTGCTGTTCGGGTTGCTGCTCACCTTCGGGCTCTCCGCCCTGGTGAGTCTGGGCCTGCTGGCCACCCGCCGCGCCAACTGGAGCAGCCACCTGCCGTTCGGCCCGTTCCTGCTGCTGGGCACAACGGCTGCCCTCCTGCTGGCAACCTGACCCGTCGCCGCGCCGGCGGGCGGGGAGGGTACGTCGGTGGTCAGGGGCGGGAGCGGCTGGCCAGTTTGGGGACCGGGCTGTCGGAGCGGTTGGCCCGGCGGCGGAGCACCTCGCCGGTCGGGCGGGCCAGCAACGGGGTGACCACCACGGCGACCAGGGCACCGAACAACACGCCCGCGATCACGTCATGCGGGTAGTGCACGCCCACGAAGACCCGGGAGAAGGCGCCGAGCGCGGCCAGGGGCAGCGCGACCAGGCCGAGTCGGCGGGACAGCAGCAGTGTGGTGACCGCCAGCGCGCCGGCGATCGTGGCGTGGTTGCTGGGGAACGACCAGTCGCCCGGGGGTGGGCAGGCGCCCGCGATGATCTCTCGGCCGATGCTCCGGCAGGGACGGTCCTCGTCCACCACGGTCTTGAGGAACTCACTGCCCACGTACGCCAGGATGGCCGGCACCGGCGCGATCAGGGCGAGTGCCCGGTCGTGCGGGCCGCCGGACCGGCGGCTCAGCGCGGCCATCAGCAGCAACGCGCCGAGCAGCAGGATCACCCCCTCGGTGGCGTGTCCGACGAACCACTGCACCGGCTCTGGGCTGCCGGCCGCGGCGTCGACGACGTCGCTGTACCACTCGGCGCTGATCTCCGGAACGTCCATGCTGCCGTTGTCGAGCATGCATCACCTCACTCCACGTTCATACCCTGTTCACCTTGGGCACACCCTATGAACGCGCCAGCGGGCACCGCTCCTGTCGAACGTCGGACGCTCCACACCACCTTCGTCCAGGATTCGCACAGCCGGCTCTGGTTGGCTGGTCCAGGACGACGTCCGCATCCACGGGAGGCTTCGTGCAGACCGGTTCGACCACCGATCAACCGCAGCCCACCGCCGCGACGGCGGACGACGAGACCTGGCGGATCCGGCGTACGGAGGCCGACCTGGACCGGCTCGGCGAGACCGAGTCGATCTTCGCGTTGGGCAACGGGTGGATCGGCTGGCGCGGGGTGCTCGACGAGGGCGCCCCGTGCGGAATGCCGGGCAGTTACGTCAGTGGCTTCCACGAGCGGCGCGAGCTGAGTTATCCCGAGGAGGGGTACGGGTTCCCGTCGGCCAGCGACACCGTCATCAGCGCACCGAACGCCGCACTGATCCGACTCTGGGTCGACGACGAGCCGCTGGACCTCCGGACCGGGACGCTGCGCAGCCACGAACGGGTGCTCGACCTGCGTACCGGCGTGCTGCGCCGGGAGACCGAGTGGATCTCACCGGCCGGGCGGGGCGTACGCATCCGCAGCACCCGGTTGGTGTCCCTGCCGCGTCGCCCGGTGGCCGCCGTCCGGTACGAGGTCGAGCCGTTGGACACCGCCGTCGAGCTGCGGGTCTGCTCGGATCTGCTGGCCAACGAGAAGGTGCCGGAGCGTTCGGACGACCCTCGGGCCGCCTCGGTGCCCACCGACCCGCTGACCGCCGAGACGTACCGTGCGACAGGCCTCGACGGCGTGCTGGTGCACCGCACCGAGCGCAGCGGCCAGCGTGTCGCGGTCGCGGTCAGTCACCTGCTGGAGGGGCCGGGCACGGTGACCACCACAGGTGACTGCACCCCGGACCGGGTCCGGCTGACCGTGACGGGTCGCCTGCACCGGGGGGAGCGGTTGCGGCTGACGAAGTTCGCGGCCTACGAGTGGGCGGCGGTCGACGCGACGCCCGCCGACGAGCTGGCCGCCCTGGTCGCCGCCGAGGCGGACGCGGCCCGCGCGGACGGCTTCGACGCACTGCTCACCGACCAGCGGGCCGCCCTGGGCGCGGCCTGGCAGGTCGCCGACGTGCAGCTCGACGGCGATCCGGAGCTTCAGCAGGCCGTTCGGTTCGCGATGTTCCACCTGATCCAGGCCGGTCGTCCGGACTCCGACCGGACCATCTCGGCGAAGGGGTTGACCGGCAACGGCTACGACGGGCACGTGCTCTGGGACACCGAGAGTTACGTCCTGCCGGTGCTCACCTACCTGGCCCCGGCGGTGGCCCGCTCGGCGCTGAGGTGGCGGCACGCCCACCTACCCGAGGCGCGGGAGCGGGCCGCCGAGCTGCGGTTGACCGGCGCGACCTTCCCGTGGCGCACCATCGGCGGCCGGGAAAGCTCCGGCTACTGGCCGGCGGGCACCGCCGCACTGCACGTCAACGCCGACATCGCCGACGCGGTGTTGCGTTACCTGGCGGCCACCGACGACAAGCGGTTCCTGGCCGAGGCGGGGCTGGAACTGCTTGTGGAGACGGCCCGGCTCTGGCACGGCTTCGGCCACTGGTCGGGCGAGGGCGACTTCCACCTGCACGGCGTGACCGGCCCGGACGAGTACGCCGCGCTTGTCGACGACAACGTCTTCACCAACCTGATGGCGAAGCGCAACCTGCGCGGCGCGGCGGACGCCGCCGAGGGGCATCCCGAGCTGGCCGACCGGCTCGGCGTGGACCGCGACGAGGTGGCCGGTTGGCGGGCCGTCGCCGACGCGATGGCCATCCCGTACGACCCTGAGCGCGGGGTGCACCAGCAGGCCGCCGGCTTCACCGAACAACCCGAGTGGGACTTCGCGAACACCGGCGACAACGACTACCCGTTGCTGCTGCACTTCCCGTACCTGGAGCTGTACCGCAAACAGGTGGTCAAGCAGGCCGATCTGGTGCTGGCCATGCAGCTCTGCCCCGGCGAGTTCACCGCCGACGAGAAGGCCCGCAACCTGGCCTACTACCAGGCCCGCACCGTCCGCGACTCGTCGCTGTCGGCGGCCCCGCAGGCCGTGCTGGCCGCCGAGGTCGGGCACCTGGACCTGGCGTACGACCTGTTCGCCGAGTCGGTCCTACAGGACCTGGCCGACCTGGGCGACAAGACCGCCGACGGGCTGCACCTGGCCTCGCTGGCCGGCGCGTGGCTCGCGCTGGTGCAGGGCTTCGGAGGGTTGCGCGACGACCGGCGGGTGCTCTCCTTCGACCCCCGGCTGCCGCGACGGATCGACCGGCTGGCGTTCAGCCTGCGCTGGCGCGGCCACCGGCTGCGGGTCACGTTGACTCCGGCCGAGGCCCGCTACGAGCTGCCCGACGCCTCCGGAGATGCCGAGGTCGAGCTGTGGCACCACGGCGAGTCGCTGCGGGTCACCGGCACCGAGCCGGTCACCCGGCCGATGCCGCCGGTGCCCGACCCCGGCCCGGAGCCGCCCTCCCCGCCCGGCCGCCGCCCCACCCGCCGCTCGGCCGACTGAGCCGCCTCGGTCGGTCCAGGGCCCGACCACGGCTCGGGCTCAAGCCGACCGCGGCTCCGGGCCCTGGATCGCTGCGGCGTGGGCTGCTGCGGCCGGGGCTCAGGTCGGCGCGAGGCCGCCGGCCATCCGCTCGCGGACGGCCTCCAGCTCCTCGAAGGCGTATGCCCAGTTGTGGCACTTGAAGCTGCGCAGACCGTCGATCGCGGTGTGACAGTCGGAGCAGCGCACCCCGGCGATGGCATTCGGGATCTCGGTGTTGACGTACTTGCGCTCGCCCAGGATGACCGTGGCGATCATCGCCTTGTCGTGCAGGCCGGAGAGCGCCGACGAGACGATGTCGTACCAGGTGACCCGCCGGCGGCACTTCGGGCAGTCGGGTTCGTCGCCGCTGACCCAGAGCGGGGCGCCGATGCTGCGTGCCGGCATGCCCAGCAGTTTCTCCAGCCGCCGGACGTCCGACTCGGGGGTGGTCCAGCGGTGTCGGCCGGGCAGTGATGCGGGCGAGTCGTACACGGCGCGGAACAGGTCGTGATCGACCTGCACGGTCTCGCGCTGAGCCGTCATCGGCGTCCCTCCTCGTTGAGTCGGTGCCCCCACCGTGGTCAGCGGTGACCATGGGCGCAGCCGGATCAACGACACGAGGGGTCAGCGGGTCGTCGCCGCAGGTGTTAGACATCGGTTTCCGCTCCCGCCGCCGAAGGGATCCCGCATGACCGACCAGCCGGCACCTGACGTCACCACCCGACCCAACGTCGCCCGGATGTACGACTACTTCCTCGGGGGCAGCCACAACTTCCCGGCCGACCGGGCCGCCGCCGACCGGGTGCTGGAGATCTTCCCGGAGACCGGGGTCGCCGCCCAGACCAACCGGCGCTTCCTGCGCCGAGCCGTCCGGTACGCCGCCGAGCAGGGCGTACGCCAGTTCCTGGACATCGGCGCCGGGTTGCCCACCCAGGACGCCGTGCACGAGGTGGTGCGGGCCGTGGCACCCGACGCGCGGGTGGTCTACGTCGACTACGACGAGGTGGCCGTCGGGTACGCCCGGCAGTTGCTGACGGGCGTACCCGGCACCGCGGTCGTGCGGGGCGACCTACGACGGCCGGACGAGTTGCTGGCCGACCCGGACGTGCGGGCCACCCTCGACCTGGACCAGCCGGTGGCGGTGCTGCTCCTCGCGGTGCTGCACTTCGTGCCGGACCACGACGACCCGTGGGCGGCGGTCGCCCGGCTGCGGGACGCCACCGTGCCCGGCAGTCACCTGGTGCTGTCCCACCTGACGTTGGACGGCATCCCGCCGGAGTTGGCCGAGCGCGGCCAGGCCGTCTACCGCAACAGCAGCGCGCCACTGGTGCCCCGCACGCGCGCCGAGACGGCACGCTTCTTCGCCGGGTACGACCTGGTGGAACCCGGCCTGGTCGCCACCACCCGGTGGCGACCGGACGGTGAGCCGGAGACCGTGGACGCACACGGGTACGCGGGGGTGGGCGTCCGCCGCTGACCCCGCTTTCGCCTCCGGTGGCCGGCCTCGGGTGGTACGACGGACGCAGGGCGTGCGCCAGCGGGAGGAGCGCCGATGGCGAGCAGACCCGAGCGGCTGCTGCGGGGCGGTGACTCGCCGCTGAGCGCCTCGTTCCTGGAGCTCTTCTTCGATCTGGCCTTCGTTCTCGCCCTCAGTCAGCTGGCCACCCACCTGCTGCACGACCTCAGCGTCGCCGGCGCGCTCCGTACCGCCCTGCTGTTGACCGGGGTCTGGTGGATCTGGGTGACCACCACCTGGTTCGCCGACTGGTACGACCCGGAGAGCCCGGCGGTGCGGTGGTTGCTGGTCGGTGCCGCGCTGGGCAGCCTGCTGGCCGGGGTGGCGATCCCGCAGGCGTTGGATGGGCGGGGCCTGCTCTTCGCCGGCGCGTACGTCTTCGTGCATGTCGGCCGGAGCGTGTTCACCGTCCTCGCGCTGCGCGGTCACCCGCGGCAGAGCCGCGCGCTGCGCATCCTCTGCTGGTTCAGCGTCTCCGCCGTACCGTGGTTGGCCGGTGGGTTTCTGCCGGAGTGGCGGGTGCCGCTCTGGCTGCTCGCCCTCGCCGTCGACCTCACCGGCCCCCGACTCGGCTGGCCCACTCCACGGATGGGCCGGACCCGGCCGCAGGAGTTGCACCTGGCCGCCGAGCACTTCGCCGAGCGGTACCAACAAATCATGATCATTGCGCTCGGCGAGCTCGTCCTGGTCGCCGGCCTCTCGTACGCCGCCACCGACCTCGCCCTTGCGCAGACCGCCGCGTTCCTGCTGGTCTTCGCCACCGGGGTGCTGATCGGTCTGCTCTACGTCACGCCCGCCGGTCAGCGCCTCGGCCCGGCCATCGAGCGCGCCGACCCGTCCCGACTCGGCGTCATCACCGGATACCTGCACCTGGTGATGGTCGCCGGGCTGGTGGTCACCGCCGTCGGCGCCGAACTGAGCATCGCCCATCCCCTGCGGACCGGCGACACGACGGCGGTCCTGGTCATCCTGAGCGGTCCGACGCTGTTCCTCGCTGGGCGGATCCTCTTCTCGGCGGCGATCCACCGTCGACTCTCCTGGCCCCGGGTCGCCGCCCTGTTCGTGCTGATCGGTGCGGCGGCGGTCCCACGGCTGCCGCTGTTGGCGGTCAGCGCGGTCGCCACCGGCGTGGTGCTCGTGGTGGTCGTCCTGGACCACGCCGGAATCCTGTCCTACCGCCACCGACCTGGCGCGTAGGCAAGAAGCCTGACTAAAGTCAGGTATATGGACTCGGCTCTCATCGCCGCCGTGCGGCGGTTCAATCGGACGGTCACCCAACGGGTGGGCGCGCTCGACGACGAGTACATGGCCCAGGGGCGCCCCCTGGGGCAGGCTCGACTGCTCTGGGAGATCGGCCCCGCCGGTGCCGAGGTCGCCGCCTTGCGAGCCCGGCTCGGCCTGGACTCCGGCTACCTCAGCCGCCTCCTGCGCACCCTCGAGAACGACGGCCTCATCGCCGTGGGGTCGGCCGACCAGACCGGTGGCGACGGCCGCGTCCGCGTCGCCACCCTCACCGACGCCGGCCGGACCCAGTGGGCCGACCTCGATCAGCGGTCGGACGATCTCGCCGCCTCGATCCTCGAACCGCTCACCGAAGAGCGTCGCGAACGACTCGTCACCGCCATGGCCGAGGTCGAACGGCTGATCATGGGCTCGATGGTCGTCATCGAGCCGTGCCCGCCGAGCGATCCGCGAGCCCGTGCGTGCCTGCGGGCCTACGTCCGCGACATCGCACGACGACTCGACGGCGGGTTCGACCCCGCACTGAGCAAACCGCTCCCCGATGAAGCGCTCGTCCCGCCCAACGGGGTTCTCCTGCTCGCCACCCTCAACAGCGAACCGATCGGCTGCGGCGCGGTCAAACTCCACCCCGACGCGCCTGCCGAGGTCAAACGCGTGTGGGTGGCCGACACCGTACGCGGGCTCGGCGTCGGGCGGCGGCTGTTGGGCGAGCTGGAACGGTACGCAGCCGAGCGAGGTGCGACAGCGGTCCGGCTGGACACCAACCGCAACCTCACCGAGGCGATCGCGCTGTACCGGGCGACCGGTTACCAGGAGATCGAGGCGTACAACACCGAGCACTACGCCCACCACTGGTTCGAGAAACGGCTGGTGACGGCGTAGCGGTCGGGTCAGCTCTCGGGCGACGTCGGTCCTTCGGGTCCACCGGTTGGCCGGCGGCTAACCGACGAAGGGCTGCCGGCGTGGAAGTATCGATGGATGTTCAAGCGACTGTTCGAGGGGCGGTCGGAGCGCTGCCGCGGTTGCGGGCTGCAGATCCCGCAGGGCGAGCGGAGCGACGTCGAGCGCAGACACAGCACACCGTGGTGCAGGTCCTGCCTTGATCTGCTCGTCACGGAGAAGCGGAACAGAGAGGAACGAGAGCGCAACGAAGCCCGGGACCTGGTCCGCCGTTGGCTGGACAACGCCCCGACGTACGAACCGACCCACCCGGCCCGGGACTGGCAGCGGCATGAGGCGCTCCGGGACCAGCACCTTCCGCGAGGTGAGCCTCTGCTGCACGTCCTCGATTTCGGCGATGCGCAGGACGCCCTGACGGAGCTGCGGCTACAAGGGTCCCAACTGTCTGACCGGGAGTGGCCCGCGCCCTTCCCGGAGAAGCAGCGGATTGGTCTCATCAGTTTCGAGGATCGCGCGTTGCGTGAGTTCGACAGGCTCGCCGCGGACCCCTACGCCGCTGTGCCCGGGCACCTCGACGCGCTGTACCGCCTCTATCTGAGCGGATCTGCCACGAGCATGGAGGCGCGACAAACCACCTACATCGGCAGCCTTTACCGCAGCTGGGACCGCATTCACTGGTGTGGGTCGAAACGTTGCGGGAAACCATCTACGGGTAGTCGTCGCGTCCCCCACCGAACCCGCCGGCCGGGCCTTCCGCCCACTGCAAGCGTCGGCTGTCCGGGTGCCTGTCGGTCAGGTCCCTGCTCGCATTTCAGCGGGACGCTGTTGTCGCCGCGATGGCGGCGAACGATCGGATCAGTTCCGTCTCGTTGCCGGTGCGCCAGATCAGCCCCCACTGTGCCGGCGGGGCATCGCTGATGGGCACATAGGCGAGGTCCGGCCGGGCGTAGTAGCGGGCGGCCTGGGCGTGGACGGGCGAGACGGCCTCGCCGGTGGCGAGGATCGGGATCATCTCCTGAAAGTTGGAGACGGACGGGCCGATGCGGATCAGACGGCCACTGGGTGTGCGCAGGGGCACCAGGACCTCCCGCCAGTAGTCAGGCCGGGCCCCGCCCATCACCGTCTCGTCCGCCAGATCCTCGTAGGAGACCGACTCACGACTGGCGAACCGGTGACCTGCCCCGACGGCCAGCACGATGGATTCGGTGTAGATGACCGGGCCGACGGTGAGGTCCGGCTCCTTGACGGGCAGCCACACGATCTGCACGTCGATGTCGCCAGCGCGCAGCTGACCGAAGGGATCGCCGAAGTCGACATGCCGGAGCTGCACCTCGCACTCAGGGTGGTCCTTCGCGAACCCGTCGAACAACTCGCGGAAGTCGTGGAGGTTGACGGCGATCGACCCGACCCGCAGCACCCCGGTCTTGCCGTGGGCGGCGAGCCTGGCCCGGTCCATGCCCTCGTGCAGACCTCGGTACATGGGTTGGATGTCGTCGAAGAGCCGTTGGCCGATCGGTGTGAGTGCCACCTGCCGGTTGTTCCGCTCGAACAGGGCGGCGCCGATCCGACGTTCCTGCTTCTTGATCGCCTGGCTGACCCGGGCCTGGGTTACGTGCAGCCGCTCGGCGGTGCGGGTGAAGTGCAGTTCCTCCGCCAGGGTCAGGAAGATCTCGATGTCGCGGAGTTCCATGTACTGTTCCCGATCCACGCATTAGCGAAGGGTTATGGCACGTTACCAGTTGTGATCTTGTAGCCCGGTGCCCCGCCGGGCAGGCTGATGGACGCAGCCGCAGAACAGCATCCGGCAGCCTGAACGAGGAGATCGTCGTGCGCAAGCTCGTGTATTACATCGCCACCACCCTGGACGGCTTCATCGCCGGCCCCGACGGCGCCGACCCCACCGGCCCCGGCGGGTTCTGGCCCGTTCCAGACGACTACCTGCGGCATCTCGTCGCGGAGTACCCGGAGACCCTCCCCGGCCCGGCCCGGCAGGCGTTCGGCATCACCGATCAGGGCAGCCGGTTCGACACCGTGCTGGAAGGGCGTCACTCCTACGAGGTGGGGCTGAAGGCCGGCGTGACCGACGCGTACCCCCACCTGCGCCATCTGGTGTTCTCCCGCACCCTGGGCAGCAGCCCGGACCCGGCCGTCGAGGTCATCGACCAGGACCCCATTGCCACGGTACGAGAGCTCAAGCGGCACGACGGCAAGGACGTCTGGGTGATCGGCGGCGGCGCCCTGGCCGGTGCTCTCTACCCCGAGATCGATCAACTGATCGTCAAACTCGCCCCGCTGACCATTGGCGCAGGCATCCCGCTCTTCGGCCGCGACGCCGTCTTCGCCCCGCGCACCTGGCGTCTGACCGACCACACCGTTCTAGATAGCGGCGCCCTCTTCCTGACCTACACCCGCACCGAGGCCGGAGACGAGTCCGCATGAGCACATTCCCCGGCGTCACGATCCGTCCCATCACCGGGCCGGACGAGGTCGATCTGTTCAACCGCCTCCCGTACACCATCAACCACGAACTCGCCGACGACCTCGCCGACAAGCGCCGCCGGCCGGAGTGGATGTGGGTGGCTCTGCACGGCGACCGTCTGCTGGCCAGGGTCGCCTGGTGGGGCCGAAGCGGCGACAGCACCCCGTTGCTGCTGGACATCCTCGACGTCGACGACACCGCCGAGGATCTGACCGAGGTGGCACAGGCGCTGTACGAGACGGCCGCCAGGCAGGTTCTGCCGACCGGGACCACCCCTCCCGAGTACGGGCGCTTCATCCCGGCGGACTGGCGCGAGGACCCGGACGCGTACCGGGCGGTGCGACTGAGGATGGGCGTGCTGGAGAACGCCGGCGCACACCTGACTGTCGAACGGCTGCGCCTGGAATGGAGCCCGGCGGCAGGCGTACCGACGCCGGACCGCCGCCTGGCCTTCCGCCCGGTCGGCGACACCGACGAACTGATCGCGCTGATGACCCGCACCCTGGACGGGACCCTGGACGCGCACAGTCGTAGCGACCTGGCGGAGATGTCCCCGCACGAGGCCGCGGTCAAGCACTACGAGCAGGAGTTCGCCACGTACTCCAGCCCTCGTGAGTGGTGGCGCATCGGCACCCTGGGCGAGGACGGCGAGCCCGTCGGGTTCGTCGTCCCGGCCCGCAACGCCTACCACCCGGTGATCGCCTACCTCGGCGTCGTCCCGGAGCACCGGGGCCACGGGTACGTCGACGGGCTCCTCGCCGAAGGCACCCGGATCCTGGCCGAGGAGAACGTGCCACGCATCCGCGCCGCCACCGACCTGGGCAATGCCCCGATGGCGAAAGCCTTCGCCCGCGCCGGCTACGTCAACTTCGAGCGCGCCATCAACATGGCCTGGTAGCGCTGGCCGGCCGGCTGCCCCCGCTCAGCCCTTCACCGCGCCCGCGGTCAGCCCTTCGGTGAGGAAGCGCTGCCCGAGGGCGTACATGATCACCACGGGGATGCTGACGAGCAGCGACGCGGCGGCGAGTTGTCCCTGCGGTACGACGTCCCCGGCGATCATCGACTGCATCCCCACCGGGAGCGTCTTGTACTCGTCCTTGGTGATGAACACGAAGGCGAAGAGGAACTCGTTCCAGGCGTTGGTCAGGGTGAAGAGCGCGACCGCCAGCAACCCGGGCTTGGCGAGGGGCAGCACCACCCGGCCGAACGCCTGGATGCGGCTGCAACCGTCGACAAGCGCGGCCTCCTCCAGCTCGATGGGGATCGACGAGAAGTACCCGACCAGCAGCCAGGTCGCGAACGGCAGCGTGAAGGTCGGGTACGTCACCACCAGGGACCACAACGAGTCGGTGAGCCGGGCGCCGATGAGCATCTGGTACAGCGGGATGAACAACAGCGCGCCCGGCATCACGTAGGTGAGCAGCACCGTGACGGTGAAGCCCTGCGCCCCGCGGAACCGGAGCCGGGCCAGCGCATAGCCCGCCAGGGCGGCGCAGACCAGGGCCACCGCCGTGGACGCCGCGGACACCAGCAGGGTGTTGAGGTACCAGCGGCCGAACGGCTGGTTGTCGAACAGGGCGCCGAACTGCTCCAGGGTCCACGGCGTCGGCCACAGGTCGTCGGTGCGCATGACGACCTGGCCCTCGGACTTGAAGGCCGTGACGGCGATCCAGTACAGCGGACCCAGCACGAAGAAGAGCAACCCGGCCAGCGCGGCCCAGGACCCCAGGCCCGACACCACTGACGACGACCGGCGACCACCCCGGGACTGAAGGGTCGACACCACCCGGCCGACCGCCGCCGCGACCAGCAGGATCACACCGAGGACCACCGCCGCCTTCCAGAAGATCTGCGGTGATGCCCAGGCCAGCAGGCCGGTGACCAGCGCGGCGACGACCCACGGCAGCGCCTTCCGCGCCGTCCCGGCCCACCGTCGGGTCCCGATCCACCGTGCTGTCCGGCGTCGCCGCGGCAGTTTGATCGTGGTGTCCTGGCGCAACAACCGGACCAGGACGAACACCAGCCCGCCGATGATCGGCAGCATGACGAGCGTGACCGCCGCGCCCGCGCCGTACTGGAGTTGCAGGATCGCCTTCGAGTAGGCGATGAGCACGTACGGCGCGGTCACGTCGCCCGGGCCGCCCTGCGTCAGCAACCAGACGAGGTCGAAGTTGTTGAACGTCCAGATCGACGACAGGGTCACCGTCACGGTGATCACGTGGCGCAGGCCGGGCAGCGTCACGTTTCTGAACCGCTGCCACGCCGAGGCGCCGTCGATGGTCGCCGCCTCGTAGAGGTCCGCGGGGATGGCCTTCAAACCCGCGAGGAAACACACGGTGAAGAACGGCACCCCCTTCCAGACGTTGACCAGGATCACCGACGGCATGGCCAGCGACGCGTCGGACAACCAACCGGCCGGCCAGCTGTCGACCAGGTGCGCGCTGGCCAGCAGCGGCCCGATTCCGGTGGCGGTGAGCAGCGTGTTGACGCTGCCGAAGATCGGGTCGAGCAGCGCGCGCCAGCTGAACGCCGTCACCACCGTCGGCACCACCCACGGCACGAGGAGCAGCCCGGCCAGCACGGCCCGCCCACGCCGCCGATGGTGCAGCAGCAGGGCCGCCGCCAGCCCCAGCACGACCTTGAAAACCTCGGCGTACGCGGTGAAGACGAACGAGTTCACCACGCCGGTGTGGAACTGGTCGTCGCCGACAAGCGCGAGGTAGTTGTCCAGGCCGACGAAGACGGTGTCCTGCCCGTGCCGTTCGGTGGTGCTGGTGATGATCGACCGGGCGATCGGCACGAGGACGAGCCCGCCGACCAGCACGGCCATCGGCGCCAGGAACAGTGCCGCCAGCCGCCAGTCGCGCCCCAGCCGCCGCTGGACCGCCGTGAGGGAGCCGGGTCCCGGCGGCGGGGACTTCCTCGCCGCCGGGACCCGCGCCTGACGGACCGACCTCACTGCCGCAGCCCCTGCTGGTTGAAGATCTGCACCATCTTCGCGTGGGCGGCCGTCACGGCCTGCGCCGGCGCCGTGCCCTGGACGACCTGCTGCATCATGTCGGTGAGGACGTAGGCCGACCCCACCGCCTGCTGGCCCGCGCTTGCCTTCTGCGGGAAGGCCAGGCCGTTCTTCGTGGCCAGCGGCAGCTTCAGTTCAGTGATCTTGCGCAGCATGGGGAACGCCGGGTCGCCGCTGGTGAAGAAGGGGTCGGCGTCCCAGACCTTCTCCCAGGCGGGCATCACCAGGCCGGGCGCCTCCTTCGCCACCCCGAGCAGTGCGGGCGCGCTGACCAGGTACTGCGCCAGGAGCTTGGCGAGCGCCGGGTTCTTGGCGCCCTTGAAGACGACGAAGCCCTGCGACTGGCCGAGCAGCAGCGGATTGTCGGTCGCCGGGCCGATGCAGTCGGAGAAGACGTGGGTGTTCGCGTGTACCGGGTTCTTCTTGGTCCTGGAGTCCGCGTACACGCTGAACTGGTTGCGGGTGTAGCCGAGGATCCCGGCGAGCCAGTTCTCGTTGTTGCTGGTGTCGGTCCAGCTGGCGATCCCCGGCGGCAACATCGGCTTGTACTTGGGGTTGGTGTAGATGTCGCCGAGGAAGGTCACCGCCTGCACCGTCTCCGGGGAGTTGAAGGTGACCTTCCGGCCGTCGTTGGAGGCGATCGACCCGCCGTAGGCGTTGATAAGCGCCTCGATCATGCCGTTGCCGTCACCGGACCGGTTCACCGTCATGCCCCAGCCGAACCGGCGCTTGGTCGGATCGGAGATCTCCAGGCACAGGTCCCGCAGCTCCTCCCAGCTGTAGATGTCCTTGGGGGAGATGCCCTTGTCCTGCATCCAGTCCTTACGCAGGAACGACCCGATCCCGATGAAGTGGTACGGGATGGCGAACCATCTGCCGTCGAAGACGCAGAAGTTTTTCGCCTCGGCGCAGGGCTCGCCGTACTTGGCGGTCAGCGCCTGGACGACGTCCGTCACGTCCTCCAGGTCGCCCAGCGCCTGGAACTGCGCGACGAACCGCGAGTCGGTCATGAACGCCAGGTCACGGGCCACCCCGCCCTTGACCTCGGCGTCGATCTTGGCCACCACGTCACCGGCGTCGGCCTGGACCAGACTGTTCTCGATCTTCGTCCCGGTGGTGTCGGCGAACTTCCTGATCGAGCTGTCCAGGGCTTCGTTCGCCGCCGTCGAGTACAGCTTCTGCGACAGCATGCCCATCGAGGAGCCCTTCATCGCCGCCGCGGCGTCGATCAGCTCCTGCGGAACCTCCGGCTGCACCTTGCTGGGCGATTCGGAGTTGCCCCCACACGCGGCCAGGCCGGCCGCGCCGAGCACCCCCACCCCCATCCCCAGAAAGCCGCGCCGGGACCACACCGACTTGTCCTCCATGGACACCCGCCTCCTTCTTCTTCCGCGCACGGCTGCACGCCGAAGGCCTAGCTGGCGAACACCGCGATGGTTGTGTTGCAGTTGGTTTCTGCCGGCGTCCACCGAGGGGCGCCCGTCGAGATCAGTTCGTTACTGGGTTCCAACGGTGGTGAGCGGGCCTGCCCGTCACCGTGGGACGTCCGCTCACGCGCGCTTCGTCGGAGCCACCCGAGACATGTCGGGTGGCGCTCTCTGGGGAGCGCGACGAGGCTGAGGCGATCGGTGACCGGGCCGAGGCAGTAGCGCTGACGTTCCAGTTCGGTCGGGCCACAGGACCACCGCCGTTCGAGATTTCGAACTAGGTTCGATATACCGTATCGAGTGGTCGCGACGCTAGGGCAGTCCGACGAAGGATGTCAATGTTTCGATGTTGTTTCGAACCGAAAGCGGGAGGTTGCCTACCGAGGTTGCGCCCGGTAGCCCATGCGAGCCGACAACACAGCCGCGCCCTCGCGAACCAGCCCGGTCCACTCCACCTGTACCTGAGGCGTCCAACGAATGATCGGCGCGGACAGACTCATCCCAGCGATGATGGCGCCGGTATGGTCCCGGATCCCCGCAGCGACACAGCGCATCGCGGTGTCCGACTCGCCGATGTCGACCGCGACACCCTCCGCCCGGACACGGTTCAGATGCTCACGAAGAAGATCCGGGTCGGTGATGCTGTCCGGCGTCATGCCCGGCAGGGGGTCCTTCAGCAGGACGGCGTCCAGGTCCGCCTGATCAAGAGCCGACAGCAGTACCTTGCCGACGGCCGTGCAGTGCGCGGGCAGCCGCAGCCCGACCCCGGAAACCATCCGAACGGGGTGGGTGCTGTCGAACTTGACGAGATAGATGACATCGGCACCGTCGAGCACCGCCACATGGACCGCCTCGTCGCACGCGGCGGCCACGTCCCGCGCGACGCCCTGCGCCTCGCGTACCAGATCAAGCCGGCCCGCGAACGCCGCACCCAGCTGGAACAGCGGCATGCCGAGCCGGTACTGCACCGGCTGACCCGGTATGGAGATCAGGTACGCGCGAGCCTCAAGCGTCACGAGCAACTCGTGGACCGTGGTGCGGGGCAGGTCGAGCCGCTCCATCACCTGGCGGGCCGACAGCTGGGGGCAGTCCAGGAACAGTTCGAGGACGTCGAGCGCGCGGATGACCGCCGGTACCACACGGGGCATGTCGATAGTCCCTTCGCAGTGCCGGACCCATGTCAACGATCTCCACACGGGCCAGCACCTGAAGAGGATATCTACGTAGGCCCCCGGCGCCAGGCTCCGAACTCGTCGCCCTAGCAGGAGCCGCAGCGTCCGATGCGGTCATCGATCACGGCCTCCGGCAGCCGCTGCTGTCTATCCGGATCGCCGCCCGCCCGAAACATCTCGGGCGGGCGGCGGTGAGAGGCTCAGCTCTGGGTGACCAGGCCGGCGTCGACCACGTACTCTCCGCCATGCACGGCCTATAATTCGGCGCTGGCGACGAGCAGAGTCGGCTCGAACTGGTACGAGGTCACGATGTCCGAGTCCGTGGCGTCGTCACCCACGTCTGCGACAGTCCGGCCGTACGTGGCGGCTGCCTCCAGCCGGACCTCGTACAGCAGCTCGGTGCGGGCGGTGATCGACCAGGTTCCGTCCGGGTTGACGGTGGTCGAGCCACCGCCAATGGCCTGTCCCTGCCGATTCCACAGACTCACGTCCAACACGCCGTCCGGGCCTCCGGCGATGGCCGGCTCATCCGCCTCGCGCTGCCCATCCCGGTCAAGGTCGTGCCACACGCTGCCGCGGATGACGCACGTGCCCGAGATCGCCACCGTGACGGAGCCGGTGTTGTTGTCGGTGTTCGCCTCGCGACGTTGCGCGGTGATGCTGGTGGTGATGGGCACCCTGCTGCCCGGCGCCGCGCCGGCCACGACGAACGGCACGAACAGCCGGCTCGCCCGACCGCCAGCCGCCAGTTGCGGATGCGAGCACGTGTAGCTCGTCGTACTCACTGCCGTGCAGGTCCAGCCAGGGTCACCGACCGACGGGGTCGTGGTCCTGAGCCCGGCGGGCACCGCGACCGTGACGCTGATCGGGTCCGACGCTCCGGTGCCGTAGTTCCGGATGTCGATCTGGGCGTTGAAGGTCTCGCCCTCCGCCGGGTTCAGCACGTTGGTCATCATCAGATCGACGAGCAGATCGGGCTGGAGGCGCCCGGCCGCCACCGCGTCGGCCGGAGCGAGTGCCGCCGCGCCCCCGACAAGGGCGAGGGTGGCCAGCGAGGTGGAGAAGGTACGTCGGATCGAGCGGGAAAGGGAACGAGGGCGCATAGGTTCCTCACGTCGCAGGTGACGGCCCTCCCAGGACGGCGAAGGCCGGACTGGAGATCAAGATCTCCATTCATCCGGCGTCGCCGATCAACCTGACGTTACAAAGGTGGCGCCCGGCTTCATCGCCGACCTGTGTCGTCTATGCCGGTCGTTGCTGTTGCTCTCGCTGCCTCCGCGCGCTGCCCTCATACCTGGCGTTGGCCTGTCGGCGGCTTGGACCTGGTCTTCATCGACGCACTCCTGCCTGCGGCGTCTGTTGGCCTCGGGGCTCGCGTCGGTGGCGCCAGGTAGTTTGCCGAGAGTGAGTATGTGGCTCTACTTTCAAGGGCTCGAACCCTACGACCTGCCCGTGACCTCAGCAGGTTTTGACGCCCTATTCGATGTCGAGTTCGACGAGCTGCGCCGGCGGGTCCGCACAGGTACCGCAGCATGGCTGGAGAGCGGATTCTTCCAGCTGAATGAGCTTTACCTGCTCCAGTCGCAGTTGGGCGGCGACCGGGAACTTCCCGTCTTCGGCGGCCGGCACATACCGGACCCCGGCGGCGGGCCGGGCCACGTGGCGCTCGACCCGCCGGAAGTAACGCGGACCGCGGCGTACCTGGGACGAGTTTCGTTCCCGGACCGGTGGCAGGAGTGGCAACAACTGCCTTCGTCAGATTCCGACGAGGAGCTGCGGGAGCGCCTGGCTCAGTACCACGAGGACCTACGAGCCTTGTACGCCAGCTCCGCGGAGCGGGGTTGGGCGGTGGTCAAGCACTTCTCGTTCTAACCCGCTCGGGTTCAGGTCGTCGGCCGCAACTGCGACGACTCCTTGACCCCCAGGCAACCAACACGGCTCTGCGGCTACTGCTGCGCTGCTGCACCGGTCCGGTCACGGCAACAGTGGCCAAATGAAGGCTTGCTGACCTGTGGAAAGTGGGCCGCCAGGGACTCGAACCCTGAACCTATGGATTAAAAGTCCACAGCTCTGCCATTGAGCTAGCGGCCCGCGCGCTCAGGTTACCCGACGGTGAGCGTCGACGACTCTCGGCTTCCGGCCCACCGTCGATGGCTGAGGCTGGCCGGTGTCCGCGTACCTGATCATCACCTCGGCGACCCGGCCGGGTTCCGAGGCGCTCCGTCGGTGATCTGGAGTGAATCGAGCGACCTCCCACGGCGGTGCATGGGTGCGGGCCGGTGGGGAACCAGGACCGGCATGAGAGCAAGTCGCTCGCCGGCCGTGGCGGCCTCCGGGGAGGAGGTCGGGCGCGACGGCGTACGCCAGCCGGGCGGAGAGGTGCACGCCTGGCTGCCCGGCCAGAACCAGACGGTCTGCGGCCTGGCGCTGAGCCGGACCCGACTGCGTCGCTTCCCGCACGTGCCTTTCGACTACTCGGGTACCGATGTGCTCACCGAGGCGGACGCGGTGGGCTGGATCTGCCCCCGCTGCCTGGCCGCCACCACCGGCCGGCGGGGCAAGGAGAAGCACGGCTGGGTACGGGAGTCCCCTCGCCCTTGATCGACTCGGGATCCCGGAAGTCGGGCTGTCCTGTGCGCTCGGATACCGCGACTTCCAGGAAGTCGAGTGGATCAAGCCGCGCCCGCCGCAGGGCCCCCGCCGCGTTGGTGGGTGGTTGAGCTGCTGCTGGGCGGGTACGGGGTCGGGCATGCGGATCGTGGTGGTGGGGGCGAGCGGCAACGTCGGTACGGCGCTGCTGCGGCGGCTGCGCCGGGAACGGGGCGTGGAGCTGGCCGGGGTCGTTCGGCGGTTGCCCGGCCCGGATGCAGGCGAGCCGTACGACCAGGTGGAGTGGCACTCCTGCGACATCGGCGCGCCGGGCGCGGCCGGGCAACTCGCCGAGGTGTTCGCGGGCGCCGACGCGGTGGTGCACCTGGCCTGGCAGATCCAGCCCAGCCACGACCAGCGGGTGCTGCGCCGGACCAACGTCGAGGGCAGCCGGGCGGTGATCAACGCGGTGGTCCAGGCCGGTGTGCCGGCCCTGGTGTACGCCTCGTCGGTGGGCACCTACGCGCCAGGCCCGAAGGACCACCCGATCAGCGAGCGGTGGCCGGCCACCGGTGTGCCCGGCTCGTCGTACAGCGAGCACAAGGCGGAGGTGGAGGCGCTGCTGGACGGGGTCGAACGGGATCATCCGACGCTGCGGGTGGTACGGATGCGTCCCGGGTTGATCTTCCAGCGGGCCGCCGGTGCGGAGATCACCCGGTACTTCCTCGGCCCGCTGGCGCCGGTGCGTCTGCTGCGCTTCGGCCGTATCCCGCTGGTACCGACGAATCGCCGGTTGCGGATGCAGGCGGTGCACGCCGATGACGTGGCCGACGCGTACGCCCGGGCCGTGCTGGGTGATGCGCGCGGCGCCTTCAATGTCGCCCCGGACCCGGTGCTCACTCCGGAGCTGGTGGCCCGGCACTTCCACGGTTGGACGGTGCCGGTCGCCGCGCCGGTGCTGCGGGCGGCGGCGGCGCTGACCTGGCGGGCGCGGCTGCAACCGGTCGACGCGGGCTGGGTGGAGCTGGGTCTGAACGCCCCGCTGCTGTCCAGCGAGCGCGCGGAGACCGAGCTGGGCTGGCATCCCAAGATCAGTGCGCTGACGGCGCTCAAGGAACTCTTCGCCGGGATGGCCGACGGCGACCACACGGCAAGCCCACCGATGTCCGGCGCACGGGACCTACCCGGCCGCCCCGCCGCCCTCCTCCACGCCCGCCCCCCAGGCGAGGGAAACCCCTACTGACCCCATCCCAGCTCGTTGATCAAGAGCTTTCGGTCAGAAAACGCTGCCCCGGTGACCGAAACCTCTTGATCACCGACGCGGGCCGGGGGAGGGGGCGCGGGCGCACCAGCGCGGGCGCCGGGCGCGGGTGGGCTAGGAGAGCTTGGAGCCCGTCACCGTGGGGTTGCGGGCGCCTAGGAAGAAGATGCCGGGGAAGCCGCGGGTCTCGAACTTGGCGCTCGGGTTGCGGCGCAGGGTCGAGTTTTCGATCCTCATCGTGCCGGTGCGGTTGTTGCTCACGAAGAAGACGGCGCCGCCGCCCTCGTTCGCCTTGTTGTTCTCGATGACCGTGCCGGCGATCCGTACGGTGAACTCGTTGCCGTCGCAGTAGATCGCGCCGCCGCTGCCGCCACCCGGCATGCCGGACTTGGCTGGGTTGGCGCCGCTGCCGATCGCCTCGTTGTTCCGGAGCAGGCTGTTCAACACCACCCACGACACACCGATGCTGCTCAGCGCCCCTCCGTTGGAGCAGGAACCGCCGTCGAAGGTGCTGCTCACGACGTACACCGGCTTGTTCTCGTACTGGCTCAGTACCCGGATGGCTGCGCCACCCAGGTCGGGTCCGGTCCGGTCGCAGCGGTTGCGGACGAAGCGCGAGTTGACCACCTTCAGCCGCCCGCCGCGTACGAAGATCGCCCCACCGCCGCCGCCCTCGGCCTTCTCGCCTGTGGAGTTGCCGTCGGCGAAGGTGAGGTTCTGCACGGTGAGCTGCGGGTGGTCCTGGTTCTGGCAGTGCGAGGTGGTGAAGCCCTGGGCCTCGTCGCAGGTGTTCATGTAGAGGATGCGGCGCTGCCCCTGGCCGCTCAGCGTGACCTTGCCGCCGCCGTCCAGCACGATCTTCGGCCCGTTGGCGTTGCGGACCTTCGCCGTGGCGGCCATCTTGATGGTCACCGGGGCCGGTCCACAGTTGAACGTGATGACGCCGCCGGCCGCGACGGCCTTCACGACCGCCGCGGAGGTGCAGCTCGCCGGGGTGCCGGTGCCGATGGTCCGGGTCGGCTTGGCGGTGTCCACCGCCCGCGCCTCGGCCGGCACGGTGGCCCTGCCGTTCGGGTTGCCGGCGGCGAGCACCTTGTTGGCGGGCTTCGGGCTGGTGCTGGCGCCCGGGCCGCCGAGGCCGTCGCGGGCTCCCGGCGCGTCGCCCGGACCGCCGGTCGGCAGAACCGTCGGCGAGGCGGACGAGCCGGCCTCGAAGGCGGGGGCCGGGTCGTTGGGCGCGCAGGCGGGCAGGGTCGCGGTGGCGACACCGAGGACGAGGAGAGCGGCAAGCGACGTCATGCGCACCCCGTGATGCTAGGAGCCGCGACGGCGTCGCGACGAATCCGCCGGGCCGGTTTAACGCACCGCTAAGCCGCGCCGCCTGTCCGCCGCGCCGCCTGTCCGCCGCGCCGCTTGCCTGCCGCGCCGCTTGCCTGCCGCGCCGCTTGCCTGCCGCGCCGCTTGCCTGCCGCGCCGCTTGCCTGCCGCGCCGCCTGCCTGCCGCGCCGGGCGCGGGCCGCGCCGGGCGCCCGCCGCACCGGTCAGGTGCGTCAGGTGTGGGAGAGGGCGAAGGCGGTCAGGAAGCCGGCGACCGTGATCAGACCGACCAGGAGGTGCGCGTTCTCGAACGCCTCCGGGACCATGGTGTCGGTGATCATGGCGAGGATCGCTCCGGCGGCGAGCGCGGTGATGGCGGCCAGCACCTCCGGTGGCGCGCCACCCAGCAGCGTGTTGCCGACCAGTGCGGCGACGCCACTGATCAGCGCGATCCCGGTCCAGAGCAGGAACACGTACCGTCGGGTGCGGCCGGCCTGGCGCATGCCGGCCGCGCTGGACAGCCCCTCCGGAACGTTGCTGAGGAACACCGCCGCCACCGTGACCAGGCTGACCGCGCCGCCGCCGAGCAGGCTGGCGCCGATCACCACCGATTCGGGTACGCCGTCGAGCAGCGCGCCGACGGCGAGCGCCGACCCGGAGCCAGGCTGCTCGCTCTCCGAGGGTTGCTGGTCGCCGGACCGCTTCCGGTGCCGAGCGCCGTGCCGGGCGAGAGCCAGGTTGGCCAGGGTGTAGACCAGCGCACCGGCGGCAGCGCCGAGAGCGGTGGGCAGCAGCCCGCCCTGCGCGTGCGCCTCGGCGATCAACTCGAACGACACGGCGGAGAGCAGCACCCCCGCGCCGAACGCCATGATCGAGGCGATGAACCGCTGCGGCACCCGGGCGAACCAGCCGACCGCCGCCCCGACCAGCAGGGCCGACCCGGCCAGCAGCCCCCACCCACCCGCCTGTAACCACTCCGGCATTTGCGGGAGCGTACCCACGGTCGCCGAGGCGACAAACCCGATTGTGAGGAGGGCTCAGAAGTCGGCGAAGAGATACGGCGCCCGGCGGGGGAAGAGGCCGCGCAGCTCCGTGGCGGCGTCCACCGGCACCTCACCCAGACCGCGTAGCGGCAGCTCGGCCGGGTCCAGCACCCCGTACGCGAGGGCGGAGAGCCCGGCGGCGGTGAGCGTGGCGGCCGGCGCGCGGCCGGTGGCGTCGTCGACCAGTTCCAGCGCGCCGGTCGTGCCGTCGAGCAGGTGGGTGCCGGCCAGCCAGCGGTCCCCGGTCAGCTCGATCCGCACCCGGCCCGGGCCGGCGGGCAGCCCGCTCAACGCGTCCAGCGACAGCAGCCGGGCCATCGGCGCGGACGAACCCGGCACGGCCGTGCGGGCCTCGACGTGCACGTCCAGGTCGGTCAGCCACAGCTCGGGCAACTCGTCGGGCGGAACCTGGACGGTGACCCGCTCGATCTGGTCGACGTGCCGGGCGAAGAACTGCAACAGCAGCGCCCGCGCGAGCGGGTCGGTGACCAGCAGTTCGTTGCCGTGCAACGTGCCGCCGTATTCGTCGATCCGGTACGTCACCGCGCCGGTGACCTCGCCGTCCACCCGGGCGGTGAGCAGCCAGTACTCGTCACGGTCGCGCATGCCGATCGCCCGGTACTCGGGGAAGATCGCGAAACCGTGTCGTTCCTGGAGGTTGCGCTCGGTGAACGCGCGCCACACCGGATAGCCGGCGGCGATGCGTTCCCAGCTCACCTCGCCGGGCAGGTCCACCCGCAGCAGCGAGCCCAGGTTGGCCGGAGTGAAGGTGACCCGGCGTGGCTTGGGCAGCCCGGCGTAGCCGAACCGGGCGTAGAAGCTGGGCCGGAACGGATAGAGCGCGCTGATGAGGTGCCCCTCGTCGCGCATCTCGTCGAGGAGTTGGTGCAGCAACGTCCGGACGTGCCCCTGCCGGCGGGCCAGCGGATGTGTTGCCACCCCGGCGACACCGGCCATCGGCAGCACCACTCCGCGCAGGTTCTGTCGCATCGGAATGGCCGAGACCGCGGCCAACGTGGTGCCGTCCTCCTCGGCGATCAGCGTCCGGTTGCCCTGGTTGTAGGGCAGGTAGTCGCGGAAGTCGGCGGTCCGGGCAGCGCTGAGCGGCGAGGACTCGAAGGCGTACGCGGCCAGCGGGAAGCTGGTGGTGAGACGGTCGTCGTCGGTCACCCGGCGGATGGTCATTCGCCCATCTCAACGCGTTGCCGGGGTCGCAGCAACCGGATTGGCCCGATCCGCGGTGCCCGCGGCGGTCAGCCGACCGGCAGGTGCCGCAGGTGCCGGCGGCGGCGCAGGCGGACGCTGGCCACCGCGGCCACGCCCAGGGCCAGCAGGGCGGTGACGACGAGGCCGTGCAGCAGGCCACGGGAGAGGTAGCCCTGGTCGGTGTTGTCGACCGTCCAAGTGGCGATCTCCCGGCTCGACCAGAACGGCGTCAGCCTCGCCCCGGACCCGGCCGGGTCGATCAGCATCTGCACCGTCACCACGGTGAGCAGCAGCAGCGTGCCCTCCAACTCGCGGGGCAGCAGCGCACCGATCAGCATCCCGAACGGCGCCGCCACCGCGACGGAACAGAGCAGCGCCGCCGCCAGGCCGCCGTACCGCAGGTCCGCGCCGTCGATCATCGGCAGCAGGAAGAAGGGTACGGAGATGACCAGCCCCACCGTCCACAGGCCGAGCATCCGACCGAGGTAGAGGTGGTGTGGGCGGTAACCGGCCAGCCGCAGCCTCGGCTCCAACTCGCGTGCCGCGGTCGTGGCGAAGAGCGCGGCGGTGCTCACCGCCCAGCCCACGCCGAGCAGCAGCGACCGAACCGACTGCCCGAGGTAGGCGTCCCGCCGGATCAGGTAGAAGGTCAACGGCATCAACAACAACAGCAGGAGTACGCCCCGACGCCGCAGCAGCTCCCGCAGGGTCATCTCGGCGACGGTGACGAGCCGGTTCACGGGTGACCTCCCTGGATGCCGGGCGCGTGCCACCCGGTCTCTCGTGCCGGGGTGAGGTCGAGCACGATGTCCACCCGGTCGAGTTGGTTGAGCAGGTGGGTCACCACGACGATGGCCGTGCCGGCGTCGCGCAACCTGCTGAGCTGGTCCCAGAAGTTGACGTAGGTGCCCTGGTCGAAGCCCTGGTACGGCTCGTCGAGCAGCAGCACGTCGGGGGTGCTGAGGGTGGACATGGTCAGGTTGAGCTTCTGTCGGGTGCCGCCGGACAGGTGGCGGGCCTGCACGTCCCCGCCCGCCTCCCAACCGAGCTGACGGGCCGCCGCCCGACCGGCACGGCGGGCCGGCCCCCGGGCCACGCCCTGACCGGCGCCGACCAGCACGAAGTGCTCGTCGGCGAGCAGGAAGTCGGCGGTGCCGCCGGCCTGCGGGCAGTAGCCGAGCCGCCCGGAGACGGTCACCTCACCGGTGTCCGGTGACATCAGCCCGGCGCAGATCCGGAGGAAGGTGCTCTTGCCGCAGCCGTTCGCGCCCACGACGGCGGCGATCTGTCCGGCCCGGACCGTAAGCGTGGCGTCGCGCAGCACGGTTCGCCGTCCGTACCTCTTGGTGATGCCCGCCGCGTGCAGCCGGACCGGCCCGGGGCGCGGTCCGGGCGCGGTGCCGATGCTCTCCACGACCGCGCCCGCGTACTGCTGGGGTGGACCGAAGACGACCCAGGGGTCGCCGCCTCCCTCGCGCAGGTGCGTGGCGGCTTCGGCGACCACGTGCCGTGCGGCGTCCGCCGCGACCCGGCGCTGGTGCAACTCGGCCGTGAGCGTACGCAGCCAATCGTCGGCGTTCACCGGGTGACCCCCTTCGTGACGATGTCGTTCACCGGCCGGACGAAGGTGAGCCAGGCGCTGCCGCCGGCGCGCAGCGCCGCGTACCCGTCGTCGGTGAGCCGGTAGTACTTGCGGGCCGGCCCGGCGCTGCCCTCCCGCCACTGCGCGGTCACCAGGCCGGTCTTCTGCAGGCGCAGCAGCACGGGGTAGAGCGTGCCGCCCTGGATCGGCCCGACGCCCGCCGCGTCGAGTGCCTGGGCCAGTTGGTAGCCGTAGGACTCGCCTTCGGACAGCAGGGCCAGGACGCAGATGTCGAGCACCCCCCGCAGCCACTGCCCGCGCCGGTCGGAATCCACGCGTCGGACAGTAGCGGCGCAAGCTAGATGGCACAACCACCTACTGTGGCGGCAGCACCCGAACCGGGCGGTTCGGGTGAGCTGCCGAGTGCGCCGTACGGGTCAGCGGGCGACGACGTCGGAGACCACGACGGTGACGTTGTCCGGGGCGCCGGCGTGGTGGGCCAGCTTCACCAACTGCTCACCGCACTGCTGGCGGTCGGCGTACATGCCCAGGGCCGTCGCGATGGCCTCGTCCTCGACGTAGTCGGAGAGCCCGTCGCTGCACAGCAGCAGCCGGTCGCCGGGAACGACGGTGAGCACACCGATCGCGGGTGGGGTGTCGGCGCCCTGCACGGCCCGGGTCACCAGGGACCGCTGCGGGTGGTGGCGGGCCTGCTCGGGAGAGAGGGTGCCCTGGTCGACAAGCGACTGCACGAACGTGTCGTCCCGGGTGAGCTGGGTCAGCTCCCCGTCGCGCAGCAGGTAGCAGCGGGAGTCGCCCACCTGGGCCAGCACCAGCGTCTCCCCGGCCAGCAGCGCCGCGGTGAGCGTCGTCCCCATGCCGTCCCGGCTCGGGTCGACGGTGATCGCGGCGTGGATGCGCTGGTTGGCGGTGCTGACTACGGCACGCAGTGCGTCGGCGGCACCGTCGGGGTCGGTGGGCGGAGCCAGCTCGTCCAGGATCCGGATCACGATCTCGCTCGCCACCTCGCCCGCAGGCAGCCCACCCATGCCGTCGGCGACGGCGATCAGGCGGTCACCGGCGAGGGCGGAGTCCTCGTTGTTGGTGCGCACCAAGCCGATGTCGTTGAGGATGACCGAGCGGAGGATCAGCGTCATGGGGACAAGCTTGCCAAGAACAACCCGCATTCGTCTCTACGCCTCCTACCTAGGTCGAGAAATGATTGCGATTTTCGTCGACGGGTTCGACGGTCCGTGACCGATCGGCCGGGCCTCAGCGGCGCGGATAGCGCAGTAGCAGGCTGGCGGCGACCTCCTCGTCACCCACCGCCGCGTAGCTGTGTGGCACGTCCGACACCCAGCGGAGGTGACCGCCGGCCGGGGCGGTCAGCGGTGCGTCGGCCGGCCCGGCGCGCAGCACCCCGGCGAAGACGGTGATGTGTTCGGTGACTCCCGGCGCGTGGGCGGGGGAGAGCTGTACGACGCCGGGTGCGACCCGCATCCGGTACAGCTCGTAGGTCGCGTCGGTGTCGGTGAACACCTCCAGCAGGGTGGCGGTGACCGCGGTGCCGTGCACGGTGGGCTCGGCCGTTGGTTCGGCCAGCAGGGCGGTGAACGGTACGCCGAGCTGCGCGGTGACGGCCCAGAGCGTCTCCAGGGTCGGGTTGCGGGTGCCGTGCTCCAGGCCGGAGAGGGTGGCCTTTCCGACGCCGGCGAGCCGGGCCAGTGTGGACAGCGAGATTCCCCGCTCCTCGCGTAGGGCACGGACCCGGCGCCCGACGACGGCGGGATCCACGTCGAGGCCCGGGCGCGGGGCTGGTGGTGGGTGCGGCACCCGGCTATCGTGCTACACGCTTCCGTTCCGTAAACGGAACAGTCGGGAGGGTGGGGTGGCAGGACGCGTGCAACCGGTGCTGGCGGGGGTGGTGACCGCGCTGGTCGGCTTCGCCAGTTCGTTCACCGTCGTGCTGGCCGGGCTCCGGGCGGCGGGCGCGTCGGACGCGCAGGCCGCCTCCGGCCTGCTCGCTCTCTGCGTGGCGAGCGGGCTCGTCGCCGCCTGGCTGGGCTTGCGGTACCGGATACCGATGAGCGCGGCCTGGTCCACACCGGGCGCGGCGCTGCTGGTCGCGACCGGGCCGCCGCCGGGCGGATGGCCGGTGGCGGTGGGCGCCTTCCTCGTCTCCGGGGCGCTGATCGTCGCGGCCGGGCTGTTCCCGCCACTCGGCCGGGCGGTGGCCGCCATCCCCAAGCCGGTGGCCGGCGCGATGCTCGCCGGGGTGCTGCTGCCGCTGTGCACCGCCCCGGTCCGCGCACTGGTCGAGCTGCCGGTGGTCGCCGGCCCGGTGGTGGTCGGCTGGCTGCTGCTGCACCGGTTCGCCCGCCGCTGGGCGGTACCCGGTGCGCTGGTGGTGGCGGTGGCGGCGATCGCACTGACCGCACCGCCGGCCGGCCTGACCGGCGCCGCGCTGATCCCGTCGGTCACGCTGACCGCGCCGGCCTGGAACGCGTCCGCCCTGGTCGGGGTGGCCCTGCCGCTGTTCCTGGTCACCATGGCCGCGCAGAACGTACCCGGCATGGCGGTGCTGGTCGGCTACGGCTACCGTCCGCCGTTCGGCGCCGCACTGCGGACCACCGGCCTGGCCAGTCTGCTCGCCGCCCCAGCCGGCGGGCACGCGGTGAACCTCGCGGCGATCACCGCCGCCCTGGCCGCCGGCCCCGACGCGCATTCGGACCCGGAGCGCCGGTGGATCGCCTCGGTCACCGCGGGCGCCGGGCTGGCCGTGCTCGGCCTGGGCGCCGGCATGGCCACCACACTGGTAGCGGTCGCCCCACCGATCCTCATCGAGGCGGTCGCCGGGCTGGCGCTACTGGGCGCCCTCGCCACCGCGCTCGCCTCGGCGGTGACCGACCCGACGACCCGCGAGGCCGCCGTGGTCACCTTCGTGGTCACCGCGTCCGGGGTGACGCTGATCGGCGTTGGCGGCGCGTTCTGGGGCCTGGTCGCGGGCTGCCTGATGCTGCTGCTCTTCCGTAGCCGCCAACCCGCCCCCGCCCCGCCGGGCGAGCCCGCCCCCGCCCCGCCGGGCGAGCCCGCCCCCGCCCCGCCGGGCGAGCCCGCCCCCGCCCCGCCGGGCGAGCCCGCTCCCGCCGTGCCGGGCGAGCCTGCTCCCGCCGCGCCCAGCCAGCCCGCCCCAGCCGCGCCGGGAAGATCCACTCGGGTTCCATGAAGTCGCGGTGTCCGGAGGCTCCAGACGCCCCGATCTCCGTGAACCCGAGTCGATCGGGGCGGTGGGGTCACTCCTCCGGCGGCAGGTCTGCCACACCGACGGCCAGGAGGACCCGGCCGTCGGCCACCGACCCGATCCGGTCGGCCGGTACGTAGACCGCACCGGTACGGGTCAGGTCGGTCGAGACCTTCAGGTAGCCGCTGTGCAGCAGCCGCGCCGCCAGATCGGCCGGGACGTCTGGCTCCTCGACCGCGGTCGCCTCGATCAGCTCGTCCAGGCTGCTGCCCGGGTCGGCAGTAGGTGTCTGGACGGTCACCGCGTTCGGGTCGCCCCGCTGGACGAGGTCCACGGTGCCGACCTCGGTGCCGGCTGAGTCGATCACCGTCATCCCGGTGGTGATCCGCGAAATGGTCGCCTGCTGCTCGTCCTGCTGGTCCATCCCGCTGCGGTTCCCAGGGCGGCGCGACGCTAAACGCCGCCATTTACCCGCCCGGTGTTCAGCAACTGCGGCAGCGACAGGCCCGGAGACAGCTTGCTGGAGGCGACGGTCCCGGAGGCAGCGGGTCCGGAGGTGACAGGTCCGGTGGCGGCAGGTCCGCAGGCGATGGGCCGGGAGGCGATGGGCCTGAAGAGCGCTATGACTCTGAGGCATATTTATGCCTCAGAGTCATCACCGTCGAAAGCAACACCGCCTCCACGGCCCGCGCGAGGTGGCGGACAAACGGACCGCGACGCCAGCGGCACGCGGCGCCCAGCACGCGGCATTCAGCACACGCCACACGGCACCGTTGCGCCGTGCACGGTGTTCCGCCCACTCAGCTGTTCGGGAGGGTCCAGCCGCCGGGCGGGCGGGGGGACAGCTCCCGCCAGGTGTCCGGGCCGTCGAGCAGCGCCCGGACGGTGTCCTCGGCCTCGTCCGCACTGCCGTACTCGTAGAAACGGGAGATGCCCTCGGCGCCGCCGGCTCGCTGCTCGACGTGCCACCGGTCGGCGTCCACCCGTAGGAAGACGTCCCGTCGGGCCAGCCGCCCCCACTTCCCGTTCCACCAGTGCTTTCGCTGCTCCATGGCGGGACTCTATCGAACACACGTACGAGAAGGTGCGGCCCCTGCGGGAATCCCACAGGGGCCGATGTGCATCCGTTCCGGTCAGCGCTGCGTCGGCGGCTCGGGACGGCGGCCCAGCACGTCGTCCAGCGCCCCGCGCTGCTGGCCGGGGGTGGTGTGACCGGCGGAGACCAGGGCGTCCCGGATCTCGGTGAGCAGCTTGACCTCCTCGCTCGGCGCCGAGGGCGGCGGCTCCTCGCCCCGCTTGCGCCGCTCGGCCAGCCGGTTCATCGGGTAGACGACCAGGAAGTAGAGCGCCATCGCGGTCAGCAGGAAGGTGATGGCCGCGTTGACGAACGCCACCCAGTCGAACGGGATCTCCCGGAACGTGGGGGTCGAGCCACTGAGACCGTTCTCGTTCCCGGTGATCAGCACGATAATCACCCGGACCAGTGGTTCGAGGAACGACTTGGTGAGCTGGGTGACCACGCCCGTGAACGCGGCGCCGATGACGACACCGACCGCCAGGTCGACGACGTTGCCGCGCATGATGAAGTCTTTGAAGCCCTTGAGCATTCGTACTCCCGAGGTGTCCGCTTTTCTGTCCGGCACAACCTATGCCCGTTCGGCGGGTTCCAGAAAAGCGCCGGCTTCGAGCGCCGCCCGGCCGGGATCGCCGGCCCGGATCGCCTCGACCAGTCGGGTGTGGTCGACGTAGCGCTCGGGAGTGAGCGCGCCTCCCATCGCCTGGGCGACGGTGCTGCGCAGGGCGGTGCCCACCGAGGCGTACAGCTCGGCGAGCATGGCGTTGTGCGCGGCGGCGACCACCGCCGTGTGCAGTGCCGCGTCGGCCTCGACGAACGCGTCGACCCGGCCGCCGTGCCAGGCGGCCTCGCGCTGGGCGAGCGCGCCGTCGAGCGCCGCCAGGTCCTCCGGTGTACGCCTCAGCGCGGCTAGCCGGGCGGCCTCCACCTCGAAGGCGCGGCGTACCTCGATGACCTCGGTCATCCGGTCGTCGCCGAGCCGGCGGGCGACCACCGGTGCAAGTTCGTCGGTGGACACCACGTAGGTGCCGGAGCCCTGCCGGCACTCCAGCACCCCGGCGTGCACCAGGGCGCGGACCGCCTCGCGGACCGTGTTGCGCCCGACGCCCAGCGCGGCGACCAGTTGTGGCTCGGTGGGGATGCGCCCGCCGACGGGCCACTCGCCGCCCAGGATCCGGGCGCGGAGTTGCTCGGTGGTCTGCCGGACCCGGTGGCCGCGGGGCGGCACGGCGGGCTGGCCGGGGGGCGGCACCGGCGGGGCGGAGGGGAAATCAACCGACGGTGGCACTGGTTACATCACCGGTCCCAAATTCATCCCATGATTGTAGGTTAGAGGTCATGACCCCGCCACCAACCGCCGCTCCGGCGCTGCCCGCCCCCGTCGTCGTCGACCTTGGCCCGACGCGGGACCCCGGTGCCGGCCGGAAGACGCACCCGGCGACCGGTGGCGCGCTGGTGCTGGTCGGGATGCTGCTGGTCGCGCTCAACCTGCGTGCCGTGGTGACGAGCCTCGGCGCACTGCTCGACGAGGTCCGCGACGGGCTGGGCCTCTCCGGTGTCACCGCCGGCCTGGTCACCACCCTGCCGACCATCGCGTTCGCCGGCCTCGGCGCGCTCACCCCGTGGCTGGTCCGCCGGGTGGCGCCGGCCCGGGTGCTGGTGGTCGCCATGTTCGTCCTCGCCGTCGGCCAGGTGCTCCGGGTCGCCACCGACTCGGCCTGGATCTTCGTGCTCACCAGCGCGCTGGCGCTGTCCGGCATCGCGGTGGCCAACATCCTGCTGCCGATGCTCGTCAAGCAGCACTTCCCGCACCGCACCGGCCTGGTCACCGGGGCGTACACGATGGCGTTGACCGTGGGCACGACGGTGGCCGCCGCCTCCGCGGTGCCGATCGCGCACGCCTTCGGGTCGTGGCGGGCAGGGCTCGGCGTCTGGGCCGCGATGGCCGCGGTGGCCGTACTCCCGTGGGTGCCGCTGGCGCTGCGGACCCGCGCCGCGGCGCGGCGGGCGACCCCGACGGCGGCCGTCGCCACGCCGACGCGGGTCCGGCCGGCGCGGACCCGGCTCGGCTGGGCGATGGCCGTCTACTTCGGGGCGCAGTCGCTCAGCGGGTACGCGATCATGGGTTGGCTGGCCCAGCTGTTCCGCGACGCCGGTTACCACCCGGAGTCGGCCGGGCTGCTGCTCGCCGGGGTCACCGCGCTCGGCGTGCCGATCGCGCTGCTGATGCCCACCCTGGCCGGTCGGCTGGGCAGCCTGCGGCCGCTGGTGCTCGGGCTGACCACCGCGTCGGCGCTGGCCTACCTGGGGCTGGCGCTCGCACCGCACGGCGCCGCTCTGCTCTGGGTCGCCCTGCTGGCGATCGGTCAGGGCGCGTTCCCGATGATCCTGACCGCCATCGGCCTACGCGCCCGCACCGCCGAGGGAACGGTCGCGCTCTCCGCGTTCGCGCAGAGCACCGGGTACGTGATCGCCGCCCTCGGCCCGCTGATGGTCGGCATCCTCTACGAGGCCACCGGCGGCTGGACCGCGCCGATCGGGTTCCTGCTGGGCGCCCTCGCCGTGCAGACGACGGCGGGCATGGCGATCGCTCGTCCCCGCTACGTCGAGGACGAGTGACGCGCGCGGACGGTCAGGAGGAGGCCGGCGTCGATTCGCCGGCGACTGCCTCGTCCACCGTCGGGTAGGTGTGCAGCACCTCGACCAGCCCGCTCACCTCGAGGATGCGCAGCACACCGCGCTGCGGGGCGGCCAGCCGGACCACGCCGCCAGCCTCGTCGCAGCTGTTCTTGGCGCGGACGAAGACCGACAGACCGGTCGAGTCGCAGAACGAGACGTCCGCCAGGTCGAACACCAGCCGATTGCGGCCCTTGTCGAGCAGGTCGGTGATCTGGTCCTGCAGCTGCGGTGCAGTGGCCATGTCCAGCTCGCCCGCGACCGCCACGACGACCACGTCGCCGCGTTGTTCCGTGTGCACCGTCAACGACATTCGCCAGACCTCCTGTTATCGGGGGAACGGTATCCCACGACCATGGTCGGAGGTAGAACGGGAGCCGTGATCCGGTGGTCATCGTCATTCAGTTGCTACGGGGCAAGTAGTTGGTCAGGGCCCGGTGATAGAGTCCGCCCGGTCCAGGTCAAGGGGGTTCGAAATGGCGTTGAGCACCGAAGAGAGTGGTCGGCTCGCCGCGCTGCTCAGCGGGCAGGACGAACGGGTCACGGCTCGGTGGACAGAGATCGTCACCAGTTCTTTGCGAGGTCGACTGAGCCAGGCGGAGCTGCGCCGACAGGTCCAGGACCTGCACCGCGCCATCGTCGCCACCAGCGCGCAGGGCACCATCGACCTGTCCGCCGACGGCGCCGCCGAACTGCGCGCCGCGCTCTCCGAACTGTCCCGTGGCCGGGCCCGGCAGGGCTTCTCCGCCACCGAGACCACGATCAGCATCTTCGCGCTGAAGGACGTGCTGGCCGAGCTGGTGCAGGAGACCGGCGGCCCGAGCGCGTTGCAGGACTACGTCGCCTTCTCGAAGCTGGTCGACGAGATGGGCCTGTTCACCTTCGAGAGCTTCGTCCGTACCCGGGAGAGCCTGATCGCCGACCAGGCCGAGCAGTTGCTCGAGCTCTCCACGCCGGTGGTCAAGCTCTGGGAGGGCGTCGTCGCCGTGCCGCTGGTCGGCACCCTGGACTCGGCCCGGGCCCAGGTGGTCATGGAGCGGCTGCTGCAGACCCTGGTCGACACCAGCTCGCCGTACGCGATCATCGACATCACCGGCGTACCGGCGGTGGACACCCAGGTCGCCCAGCACATCCTGAAGACCGTGGTGGCCGCCCGACTGATGGGCGCCGACTGCATCATCTCCGGCATCCGCCCGCAGATCGCGCAGACCATCGTGGCGCTCGGCATCGAGTTCGGCGACATCGCCACCAAGGCGAGCCTCGCCGACGCCCTGCGCCACGTGCTGCGGCTCAACGGGGTGGAGACCGCCCGACGCCAGCCGCGCCGGGACGCCTGATGGAAAGGGTGCCGATCCTCAAGATCGGGGACATCCTGCTCGTCTCCATCCAGCTCGACATGTCCGACCAGACGGCGGTCCAGCTCCAGGAGGACCTGGCCGAGCGGATCGTCGCCACCGGCTGCCACGGCGTCATCATCGACATCACGGCACTTGACATCGTCGACTCCTTCGTCGGGCGGATGCTCTCCACCATCGCGTCGATCTCCAAGGTGCTCGACGCGGAGACGGTGGTGGTCGGGATGCGTCCGGCCGTCGCCATCACCCTTGTCGAACTCGGGTTGTCGCTGAACGGCATCCGTACCGCGCTGAACGTCGAGCGCGGCATGGAACTGATCGCGGCGGCCCACGCCGACGAGCTCGACTACCAGCTCGACGACGATCCGGACGCCGAGACGGCCACGCCGTGACCGCGGGCATCGACCTGGGCCAGCCACAGGCGCAGTCGGTCCGGAGCGATGAGGACGTGGTGCGCGTCCGACAGCTGGTCCGCACCGTGGCGGTGGCCAGCAAGCTGTCCCTCGTCGACCAGACCAAGGTGGTCACGGCGGCGAGCGAGTTGGCCCGCAACACCCTGGTGTACGGCGGCGGCGGTTCGGTCGAGGTGACGGTCGTGGACAACGGCCGACGCAAGGGCGTGCAGATCGTGTTCGCCGACTCCGGGCCGGGCATCGCCGACCTCGACCTGGCCATGACGGACGGCTACACCAGCGGCGGCGGCCTCGGCCTCGGCCTCAGTGGGTCGCGACGCCTGGTCGACGAGTTCGAGATCGAGACGTCGGCGGAGACCGGCACGCGGATCACGGTCACCAAGTGGTCCAGGTGAACGGCGACGCGGTCACCGACAGTGGCATCTGGTTTCGGGTCGAGGCCAGCAGCGCGGCGAGCGCCGTCCGGCGGGCCGCCGAACGCCTGGGCGCCCAGGTGGAGATGGGCGAGGCGCGCATCGCCGACCTCGCCATCGTCGCGGCCGAGCTGACCAGCAACCTGGTCAAGCACGCCGACGACGGTGTCCTGCTGCTCCGGCCGGTACGCCGCGCCGGGCAGGCGGGTGTGGAGCTGGTGGCCATCGACTCCGGGCCCGGCATGGCCGACCTGACCGTCTCGTCCCGGGACGGGCACTCCACCACCGGCACGCTCGGCATCGGCCTGGGCGCCATCGTCCGGCAGGCCAGCTGGTTCGACGGATACTCGCTGCCCGGCCGGGGCACCGTCCTCGCCGTGCAGGTCTGGCCGGGCGAGGCGGCTCGGCCGTCCTGGGCCGGTGCTCTCACCCGACCGCTGACCGGCGAGACGATCAGCGGCGACGGCTACGCCGTGCGGGTCGTCGACGGGCGGCACCAGGTGCTGGTGAGTGACGGGTTGGGGCACGGCCCGCTGGCCGGTGCCGCCACCGACGCGGCGCTGGCCGCGTTCCGCGACGCCCCGGTCGGCCCGCCGGCGATGGTGGTCGGTCACCTGCACCGGAGCATGTCGCACACCCGGGGCGCCGCGCTCGCCGTCGGCGAGCTGATGCCGGAGGCCGGCGTGCTGCACTACGCCGGCCTGGGCAACATCGCCGGCGTGGTCGTCGAGGGGGACGGCCGCCGTCGAGGGCTGGTGTCGCTGCCCGGCATCGCCGGCCACCAACGGCCGACGATCCGGGAGTACGACTACCCGTTCGGTCCCGGTGCCCGGCTGGTGATGCACAGCGACGGGGTGGTCGACCGGTGGCGGATGACCGACTACCCGGGCCTGGCGGAGAGGTCCCCGCTGATCATGGCGGCGACCCTCCTGCGTGACGCCGGTGTGCGACGCGACGACGCCTGCGTACTGGTCGCGAGGTCCTGGGCATGATCGGGGAGCCGGCCGCGGTGCCGCTGCTCCAGATGGCGTTGCGGGTCGAGCAGGACATCTTCGTGATCCGTCAGCGGGGGCGCGAGGTGGCCGCGGTGGTCGGCCTGGAACACCAGGACCAGGTCCGGGTCGCCACCGCGCTCAGTGAGGTCGCCCGGGACCTGCTGCGAACGGCCGGCGGGGCCGATGTCTCGTTCCACGTCGACGCGGGTGCCGACGGCCGATTCCACCTGCGCGCCGACCTGGCCCCGGTGTCCCCGATCCCGGACGGCCGCTACCAACCGCAGTCCGGCGCGGTGTCCCGACTGGTCGACACACTGAGCGTGTTGACCGTCCAGGGGGTTACGGTCGTACGGATGTCCCGACGAGTCCCGGCCAACGCGCCGACGCCGACCCCGGAGCGGCTCGCCGAGTTCCGTACCGAACTCGGCCGCACCGCGCCGGGCACTGCGCTGGACGAGCTGACCGTGCAGAACGGGCAGCTCATCGCCGCACTCGACGAGGTGCGCAGCCAACGCGACGAGCTGGCCGTGCTGAACGAGGAACTGGCCGAGACCAACCGTGGCGTGCTGGCGCTCTACAACCAGCTCACCGAGGAGCTGGAGGAGACCAACCGCGGCGTCGTCGCCCTCTACGCCGAACTGGACGAGAAGTCGGCCCAGCTCCGTGCGGCGAGTGAGTCGAAGAGCCGGTTCCTGGCCAACGTGAGCCACGAACTGCGCGCCCCGGTCACCGCGATCATCGGCCTCGGGCGGCTGCTCACCGACTCCGCCTCCGACCCGCTCACCGACGAACAGGGCCGCCAGATCGATCTGATCCGCTCGTCGGCGATGGACCTGCTCAACCTGGTCAACGAACTCCTCGACCTGGCCAAGGCGGAGTCCGGCCGGATCGAGCCGGACCTGGCCGACGTCGACCTGCGCCCGGTCTTCGGTCAACTGCGCGGCACCCTGCGCGCGCTGGCCACCCGACCGAACGTGGAACTGGTCGTGGAGGAGCCGGCCGCGCCTGCCCTGCTGCGCACCGACGAGGTGCTGCTCGGCCAGGTGCTGCGCAACCTGCTGCACAACGGGTTGAAGTTCACCGAGCGCGGCGAGGTGCGACTGCGGGCCAGCCAACACGGCGACCGTTGGCAGTTCGAGGTCAGCGACACCGGGCCGGGCATCGCTCCCGAGCTGCACGACCGGATCTTCGAGGAGTTCTACCAGGTGCCCGGCGCCACCCGGGTCGGCGGCACCGGCCTCGGTCTGCCGTACGCCCGGCGGTTGGTGACCCTGCTCGGCGGGACGTTGGCGTTGACCAGCGCGCCGGGCGAAGGCAGCACATTCACCCTCTCCCTGCCCACAGGCGGGGCGTGACCGCGTGGACGGCATGCCGACAACCATCCTGGTGGTCGACGACAGTCGTACCAAGCGTTACCTGCTGGTCAGCTGGCTGACCCGGGCCGGGTTCACGGTGCTGGAGGCCGAGAACGGCGCCGAGGCGTTGGCTCGGGTCGAGGTGGACCGGATCGACCTGGTGGTCCTCGACGTCCGGCTGCCCGACCTGAGCGGCTACGAGGTCTGCGAGCAGATCAAGGCGCGGCACCCGGCGATGCCGGTCATCCACGTGTCGGCGCACGCCGTGGACGTGGCCGACCGCGCCCAGGGGCTGACCCGGGGCGCGGACGCGTACCTGACCGAGCCGATCGAGCCCGAGGAACTGATCGCCACCACCCGGGCCGTGCTGCGCTACTACCAGGCCCGGCAGCGCGCCGAACTGCTCGCCGAGCGGCTGCTCGGTTTGGCCGACACGACCGTGGCCGTGCACGCCGCGCCGACCTTCGCGCGCCTGCTGGAGGCCGCCGCCGAGGGGGCCGCCCAGATCTTCAAGAGCCCGGCGGCGGTGATCGCCGAAACCTTCGACGGCGACTGCCTCGCCGGCGTCTGCGCCGGCCCCGGCGCGGTGGCCGCCGTGGTGCCGTGGGTCGTCGACGACACCGGAGTGCCGACCGGCGCCACGGTCCGGGTGGAGGCCCCGGCGAACTGGGCGCTCGTCGAATGGCCGACGGACGACACGGTGACCGTCGCCGCCGCCCGGCTGCGCGAGGACCGGGCCCCGCTGTACGTGGTGGTCCCGACCGCCACCCAGACCGCGCGGACCCCGGTGCTCAAGCAGCTGGCGCAGGCGGTGGCGGCGGCCGTGGAGGCACAACGCTCGTTCGACGAGGAGCACCGGATCGCGGTCACCCTCCAACGCAGCCTGCTCCCGCGCGGGCTGCCCACCGTGGCCGGCCTGGACCTCGCGGTGCGCTACGAGCCGGCCAGCGCGCAGACCGAGGTGGGCGGCGACTTCTACGAACTGGTGATGCTCGACGGGCACCTGCTGCTGGCGATCGGGGACGTCGCCGGCCACTCGCTGCACGCGGCGACCGTGATGGCCGAACTGCGGCACGCGGTGCGGGCGTACGCGGTCGAGGGCCACCAGCCCGGCGAGATCCTGCACCGGGTCAACGAGCTGATGCGGACGTTGCTGCCGAACGAGTTGGCGACGCTCTGCGTACTGCTGCTGCACCCGCCTACCGGACACGTCCGGCTGGCCAGTGCCGGGCACCTTCCACCGCTGCTGATCATGGACGGCAAGGTTGAGTTCGTGCAGCACTCCGCTCCGCTGCTCGGCGTCCGCGCCCCGCGCCCGGCCGACCTGGAGTTCGTGGTGCCGGCCGGGGCCACGCTGGTCTTCTACACCGACGGGCTGATCGAGCGACGGGACGCCACCATCGACGACGGGTTGGCCGCGCTGGCCACGGTCGCCGCGACAGTCGACGGTGACCTGGACCAGTTCTGCGCCCGACTGCTGGTGGAGCTGGCACCACCGGAGATCCAGGACGACGTCGCCGTGGTCGTCCTGCGCCGTCGCTGACTGTCAGCTGTTTCGGGTTTTCAGCGCACCGAGCGGGCATACGCGGCGGGGGACACCCCGGCCACGGCGGTGAAGTCACGGACCAGGTGGGCCTGGTCGCTGTAACCGAGGTCGGCGGCGAGTTCGGCCCAGCTGAGCGGGCCACCGGCGGCCTGCTCGACCGCCTCCTGGAGCCGGTAACGGCGGATCACCCACTTCGGCCCGACCCCCACGTACTCCAGGAAGAGCCGCTGCAACCGGCGGACCGGGACGTCGTGCCGCGCGGCGAAGTCGTCGACGCGCAGCACCGTCCGGTCGGTGCGGATCGCCTCCGCCAGCCGCATGGCCTCCTCGGCCAGCGGGTCCGGCTCCGGCTGCCAGGCGGTGAGGAGAGCGTCCAGCGCCCGGCAGCGCTCGTCGTCGCTCGCCGCCGACGTGGGTGGTCCCGAGGGCCCGCTCCCGCACACCGGGCTGTCCGGGCAGGTCAGCCGACCGGTGGGCAGCGGCACCCGACGGCCGGTCAGGTCACTGACCGGGCGGCGCCAGAACGGGTGGAAGCCGCCGGGGCGGAACTGCACCCCGGACACCCGGCCGGTGCCGCTCAGCGTGATCCGGAACAGGTCGCGGCCCACCCCGGCCACCTCGCCGGACTCGGGCCCGTCGCCGTCGCCGTCGCCGTCGCGGTCGCCGTCGCCGTCGCCGTCGCGGTCGCCGTCGCCGTTGCCGTCGCCGTCGTGGTCGCGTCGGAACACCACGTTCACCGCCGGGTGCGGCACGACCCGCTGCTCGAACGGCGTGCTCAGCGCCCAGTCGATCAACCAGTAGTGCTCGACCCACGGGCGCAGCGGCTCCGCCGGCAGGTGTCGACGGAAGCGCACCTCGCGCAGCAGACGCCCGGGATCGAGGATTCCCCGGCTGTCGCCACGCGGTCGCTGTCGCATTTGTTCAAGACCACCCTCATACGCTGGCCCTATGTCCACTCAGACTAGCGATCTGCTGGCGGCCGCGGCGCCGCGAACCGTCGAGGTGGTGCGGGGTATCTCCGACGACCAGCTGGACCTGCCCACACCGTGCAGCGACTACGTGGTCCGTGATCTGCTCAACCATCTCTTCCAGGTGGTGGTCAACTTCCAGGATCTGGCCCAGAAGCGGCAGGTGGACTGGGCCGAGAAGCCCGACTACCTGGGCGACGGTTGGCGGGACCACTTCGAGGAGGAGACCGGCCGGTTGGTCGCCGCCTGGTCGGACCCGTCCAGCGTGGAGGGCATGTCACCGCGTATGCCCATGCCGCAGACCGCCATCGGCGGCATGGCCCTGCTCGATTTGACCGTGCACGGCTGGGACCTCGCGGTCGCCACCGGCCAGCCGTACCACCCAGCCCCGGAGGTGGTGACCGAACTGCACGGGCTGGTGGAGCAGTTGGGCCCCACCGCCCGCAAGATGGGCGTCTTCGCCGACCCACTGCCCACCCCACCCCCAACCCCAACCCCCGACCTGATCCCCAACCTGGCCCCCGACCTGGCCCGCCTCCTGACCCAAACCGGCCGCACCCCCACCTGGCCCCAAACCCCCTAACCCACCCACCCCGCCCCCCTGCCCTGCCCCGCCCTGCCTCGGTTGATCATGAAGTTATTGCCATCCACCTCGGCGTGTCTGCGCAATAACTTCATGATCAGCGGGGCGTGGGGCGGGGACGGATGGGGTTGGGGTGGGGTTGGGGTGGGGTGGCAGCGGGGTGGGGTGTTGACTTGGGTATTCGCTGGGTGAATAGTGGGCGGGGTGTCCACGCCGCATGTTCTGCTTGGGTTGCTCGCTGGGGGCAGCCGGCACGGGTATGAGCTGAAGCGTGCGCACGACGAGCGGCTGCCGCGGGCTCGGCCGCTGGCGTTCGGGCAGGTCTATGCCACTCTCGGCCGCCTCGAACGCGACGGGCTGGTGGCGACCGCCGGGCAGGATCGGGTGGCCGGGCCGGATCGCACGGCGTATGCGCTGACCGACCAGGGGCGGGACACGCTGGACCAGTGGCTGTCCACGGTGGAACCGCCCATGCCGTACGTGGCCAGCACGCTCTTCGCCAAGGTCGTGGTGGCGCTGCTGGTCGCCGACGTCGATCGGGCCAAGTCGTACCTGATCGCCCAGCGGGCCGCGCACACCGCACGGCTTCGTGAGCTGACCGCGGTCAAGGCCGACCCGGCCGCCACCCTCAGCGATGTGGTCGCGGCCGATTTCGCGATCGTCCACCTCGACGCGGATCTGCGGTGGCTGCACGCCACCCTGGGCCGGGTCGCCGACTGGCACCGGGAGGTGCATCCGTGACGCAACTCCAGGCTCGCGGCGTGGTTCGGGCGTACGGCCCGACGCCGGCGCTGCGCGGCGTGACGCTCGACGTGGCCGAGGGTGAGATCGTGGCCGTCACCGGGCCGAGTGGCTGCGGCAAGTCGACCCTGCTGCACTGCCTGGCCGGGATTCTCCGGCCGGACGCCGGCGAGGTCACCTGGCGCGGGCACCGCATCGACACCTGGTCGGAGGCGGCCCGGTCCCGGCTGCGGCGCACCGAGTTCGGGGTGCTGTTCCAGTTCGGTCAACTGGTGGCCGAGTTGACCGCCGCCGAGAACGTCGCCCTGCCCCTGCTCCTCGCCGGCACGGGGCGGCGAGAGGCACGGACGGCGGCGCTCACCTGGCTGGAACGGTTCGGGGTGGCCGAGGTGGCCGACGTCCGGCCGGGTGAGATGTCCGGGGGTCAGCAGCAACGCTGCGCCACGGCGCGGGCGCTGGTGACCGAGCCTCGGGTGCTCTTCGCCGACGAGCCGACCGGCGCACTGGACACGCTCACCGGCGAGCAGGTCCTGACCCAGTTGGTCCGGCTCGCCCGTGAGCAGCGCACCGCCGTCGTGCTGGTCACCCACGAGCCGCGGATCGCCGCGTACGCGGATCGGGAGATCGTGCTGCGGGACGGCCTGGTGGACCACACCGGCCTGGGGCTCGACGTGCCGCTGGCCGGCGGTGCCCGGTGAGACCGACGACGCTGGTCCGCCTCGCGCTCGCCGGCACCCGCACGGACACCGCCCGGGTGGTGCTCACCGCGCTCAGCGCACTGCTGGCGACCCTGGCCGGGCTCGCGGCGCTCACCGTGTTGGCCATCCCCACGCCCCTGGCGACGGAGGAGAATCGGAACAGGTGGTCGGAGCAGTACAACAACGCTCTGCTGGTGGAGCCCGGGTTGCGCGGCGGCACGGCGTTCGCGCTGCTGATGCTGATGGTCCCGGTGCTGGCGCTGGCCGGTCAGTGCGCCCGGCTCGGCGCGCCGGCACGGGACCGCCGGCTGGCCGCGCTCCGGTTGGCCGGCGCCACTCCCGGGCAGGTCACCCGACTGGTGGTGCTGGAGACCGGCGTGGCCGCTCTGCTCGGCACGCTCGCCGGGCTGGGTGTCTATCTGGTTGGCCGCGATCTGCTGCACCGGCCGGACGCGCGAGGGCAACTGGCCCTGCCCACCGACGTGCTGCCGTCGACCGGCGCGATGGTGGGTGTGGTGCTCGGTCTGCCGGTCGTCGCGGCGCTGGCCACGGTGCTGATGCTGCGTACGGTCACCACCAGCCCGCTGGGGGTGAGCCGCAAGGCCGCCCGCGAGCGTGGTCCGGGCCCGTGGGCCGGGCTCCTGATCGGGTTCGGCGTGGTCTCGTTCGCGGTGATCCGCTCGGTGGTCTATCGGTTCGACGACAGCGAAGAGCTGGCCTGGCTGGTGCCGCTGTTGTTCGCGGTGGGGGCGCTCGCGGCGATGATCGGGGTGGTGATCGGCACCGGCTGGATCTCGTACCACTGCGGGCGGTTGCTGCGTCGGCACGCCCGCCGGGCACCGGCCCTGCTCGCGGCGGGCCGGCTGATGGCCGACCCTTGGGCGGGCAGCCGCACGTTCGCCGCGCTGCTCGCCGCCCTGATCTTCGGCGGGGGAGCAGCCGCCCAGCGTGCCTACTTCGCCACGAAGGACCAGCTCGAACGGGAGCAGAGCCGGCTCGTCGGGGTGGACGCTGGCGCCAACCCCTTCTATCTGTCGACGATGGATCTTGTCGACGGCGCGGTCGCCGTGGCCATCCTGATCGCGACGGGCGGGCTGATCGTCGCGCTGGTCGAGGGGATCGTCGCTCGTCGACGCGCCTACGCCGCGTTGGTCGCCACCGGGGTGCCCCGTGCCACGCTGAGCCGTTCGGTGGCCTGGCAGGCGTTGGCGCCGGCCGTGCCGGCGATCCTGCTCGCGCTCACCGTGGGCACGCTGCTCGGCCGAGGGCTCATCGCGGAGGTGTCGACGGGCGGCTCCTCAACGCCGATCTGCGAGGCGACGGCGGCGCTCTGTGACGACCCGGCCACCCGCGAGCAGTACACCCGGATCGTGCACACTCCCGGGATACAGCGAGCAGTTCCCGTACCCCTGGAGCACCTGGCGTGGCTCGGTGCCGGCGCCCTGGCGGCGGTGCTGGTGACGATCGGCGTCGGCCTGCTCTTCCTGCGCGCCAGCACCGCCCTGGACGAGCTGCGCACGGCCTGAACCGGCCGGCATGATCCGGCTCGGCCAGGTCAGGCGCTGAGCAGGCCGGACGAGAGTGCTATCAGCGTGCCGAGCACGGCCGAGCAACAGCAGACCAGGAGGCCGGCGACCACCGCGAGGATCAGCCAGACCCGCCGATCCCGCGCCACCGCCGCCACGCTCGGTCGGCGGACGTCCTCGGCGGCCCCGCCGTCACCATCCGTAGCCCCGGTCACCCCGGAAGTCTAGGCCGCGACATCCGCCGCGACCCGGAAAGGCCAGGCCGCACATACGCGACCCGACCATGAACGCGCCCGGTGATGGTCTCCCCGAGCCGTCGAGGGGACTACTCCCACCCTCGAGCGCGATCATGACGACGACGGGTCAGGCGCGGCCGATGCGGTCCAGGATCCAGGCGTTGATGAACGCCTCCTCGCGCCACGAGTCGTAGCGGCCGCTCGGGCCACCGTGCCCGGCGCCCATCTCGGTCTTCAGCAGGTAGTCGCCGCCCGGTGCGACCGCCCGCAGCCGGGCGATCCACTTCGCCGGCTCGGAGTAGAGCACCCGGGTGTCGTTGAGGCTGGTCACCGCGAGGATCGCGGGGTAGTCCACGGCGGCCACGTTCTCGTACGGCGTGTAGGACTTCATGTACGCGTACACCTCGGGGTCTTCGAGGGGGTTGCCCCACTCCTCCCACTCGGTGACGGTCAGCGGCAACGACGGGTCGAGGATCGAGGTGAGCGCGTCCACGAACGGCACCTGCGCCACGATCCCGGTGAACGCGTCCGGCGCGAGGTTGGCCACCGCGCCCATCAACAGGCCACCGGCCGAGGCGCCCCGGGCGACCAGGCGGTCGCTGGTCGTCCAGCCGGCCTTGACGAGATGCCGTGCGCACGCCACGAAGTCGGTGAAGGTGTTCTTCTTGGCCAGCAGCTTGCCCTGGTCGTACCACCGTCGGCCCAGCTCACCGCCGCCCCGGATGTGCGCCACCGCGAAGACCACGCCCCGGTCCAACAGGGACAGCCGGGCCACCGAGAACCACGGGTCCATGCTGGCCTCGTACGAGCCGTAGCCGTACAGCTCGCAGGGGGCCGAGCCGTCCCGGGGGGTGCCGACACGGCAGACCAGCGAGATCGGCACCCGGGTGCCATCGTCGGCGAGCGCCCAGTCGCGGTGCTGCTCGTACTCGGCCGGGTCGTACGGTCGCCCGTCCGGCCCGGGCAGCACCGGCTTCTGCTTGAGCAGCACCATCTGCCGGGTGACCAGGTCGTAGTCGTACACCGAGTCGGGGGTGATCAGCGAAGAGTAGCGCAGCCGGACCTGGCCGGTGCGGTACTCCGGGTTGGCGTCCAACCCGACGCTGTACAGCGGCTCGGGGAAGTCGATGTCGTACCCGTCGTCACTGCCCACCGGCAGCACCCGCAGCCCGGTGAGCCCGTCGGTGCGCAGCGACACCACCAGGTGGTTGGCGAAGGCGTCGACGGCCTCCAGCCGGGTGCCGGGGGTGTGCTCGATCAGCGGCACCCAGTCGCCCGGTACGTCCGCCGAGGTGAACGCCAGCGCGAAGTCCTCCGCGCCGTCGTTGTGCAGGATCAGGAAACGGTGGCCGTGGTGCTCCACCGTGTACTCGACGCCCTGTCGGCGGGGAGCGATCACGGCCGGCGCGCCGGTCGGGTTGCCGGCGGGGATCACCAGCACCTCGCTGGTGACCTTGCTGTGGATGTCGATGAGGATGAACTTCTCCGACCGGGTCAGCTCCACCCCCACCCAGAACCGCTCGTCGTCCTCCTGGTGGACCACCACGTCGTCGGCGGCGGCGGAGCCGATCGTGTGCCGCCAGACCCGGTTCGGCCGCCAGGCGTCGTCCACGGTCACGTAGAACAGCACCGAGGCGTCGGTCGACCAGGCGGTGCCGTAGAACGTGTCCGGCACCTCGTCCGGCAGCAGCTCGCCGGTGGTCAGGTCCTTCACGCGCAGGGTGAACCGCTCGTCGCCGGAGAAGTCGGTGGAGTAGGCCAGCCAGCGACCGTCCGGACTGACGTCGAACGCGCCGAGCGAGAAGAAGTCGTGCCCCTCGGCCAGCAGGTTGCCGTCGAGCAGCACCTCCTCGCCGTCGAGTGGGGCGCCGTCCGCGCTGACCGGCGGGTCGGTCTCGCCGTCGCGGACCGCCCGGCGGCACTGCACTCCGTACTGTTGCCCCTCGACCGTGCGGGTGTAGTACCAGTGCCCGCCCTTGCGGGTCGGCACGGACAGGTCGGTCTCCTGAGTCCGTCGGCGAGTCTCCTCGAACAGGTCGGCGCGCAGGTCGGCCAGGTGTGCCGTACGCGCGTCGGTGTACTCGTTCTCCGCGGTCAGGTAGGCGATCGTCTCCGGGTCGTCCTTGGCGGCGAGCCAGGCGTACTCGTCGACGACGGTGTCGCCGTGGTGGGTGCGCTCGCTGGGCACCCGCTTCGCCGCGGGCGGGGCAGTCTCGGTGGTCACGGCGGCCACGTTACCGGCCGGCAGCCGCAGCGCGCCGGACCAGCGGCATCCCGATACTCACCACCACGACTTTCGAACACATGTACGATGGCCGGCATGGCGGCAGCAGCGAGTTCCCTCGGCCGGTCCGGAGCCCTCGAGATCACCCGGCGGTTGGCGGCGATCTGCGGTCCACCCTTCTCCCGGTTGGCCGGGCCCGCCGACGAGGTGGCGGGGCGACCGGCGCGTTGGGTGGCCGTTCCGGGCGGCCCGCACGCCGCCGCCGAGGTGCTGCGGCTGGCCGCCAAGCACGACCTGACGGTGGTGCCCCGGGGCGCGGGCACGAAGATCGACTGGGGTGCCACTCCGGTTCAGGTCGACATCCTGCTCGACACCGGCCGGCTGGCCGGCATCGGTCACGAGCCGGCCGACTCGCTGGTGACCGACGTGGGGGCCGGCACTCCACTTCGGGCGGTGCAGGCCACCCTGGAGCGCACCGGGCAGCGGCTCGCGATGGACGCCCCGTCACCCGGCGCGACCCTGGGTGGCGTCCTCGCCGCCGGCGAGGCCGGTCCGCTGCGCCACCGCCACGGCAGCCCCTGCGACCAGTTGCTCGGTGTGCGCTACCTCGCCGCCGACGGCGAGCTGATCAGCGTCGGCGGCGGCGCGCCCGGGCTCGACCTGGCCCGCCTGCTCTGCGGCTCCCAGGGCGCGCTCGGTGTGCTGGTCTCGGCGAGCCTGCGGGTGCAGCCGGTGCCGGCGAGCAGGCTCTGGGTGTCCCGCCCGGTGTGGACGCCCTTGGAGGTGCACGATCTGGTCCGGACGATCCTCGCCGCCCGGCTGGAGCCGTCGGCCATCGAGCTGGACCTGCCCGGCGGCACCCCCCGCCCCCGTACGCCGTACCCGCCCGGTCATCCGTCGGCCACCGCACGGGAGCGCCATCCGTCGATGTCCGGCCGGGCCGGTGCCCCGTCCCGGGCCGGCAGCCTGGTGGTGCTGTTGGAGGGCGGCCCCGCCGACGTCACCGAGCGGGCCGAGCGGCTGGTAGGCCTGCTGCACGGGGAGGCGACGATCGCCCACTCCGCGCCGACGTGGTGGCGCCGCTACCCGTTCGCGCCCGGTGACACGGCCCTGCGCCTGGAAGTGCCGATCGGCGACCTGCACGCCGCCGTCTACGCGCTCCGCGACGCGGCCGGCGCGCCGGTGCCGGTGCGCGGGTCCGCCGGGCTGGGCGTGGTGCACGCGGCGCTGCCCGGGGCGCTGGAAGCCGACCGGGTGGCGTCCATCCTGGCCGCCGTCCGAGGTGTGCTGCTGGCCCGGCAGGGCCGCTGCGTGGTGGTGTCGGCTCCGGCGGCGGTCCGCCAGGCGGTCGACCTCTGGGGTGAGCTGGCCGGCCTGGCCCAGTTGCGGGCCGCGAAGCGGCAGCTGGATCCGGAGCACCGGCTCGCGCCCGGCCGGCTCCCCGGCGGCCTGTGAGGCCGCCCGGCCGTCTGCCCGGTGGCCGGTGCAGCCCGGCCGTCTGAGCCCGTATGCCGGTGCGGCCCGGCCGAAGTCAGTCCAGCCACCACCGGTGCATGTCCAGCAACGGCGGGGTGAATCGGGCCACCAGCACCAGGAGGCCGCCTACCGCGCCGGCCAGCAGCAGCGACCGGGTCGCCCGGGGCAGGGTCTCGCGCTCCCGGGCGGCCAGCGCCACGGCGACGATCGCCAACGGCAGCCCGAGCACCGCACCCACCACGTAGAGCATCCCGACCACGGCGTAGAGCCAGAGGAACGGGTTCAGCCCGTCCATCCCGAACGGGATCACGTCCTTCGGGTCGTACGCGCCGGTCAGCATCTCGCCCGGGCCGACGCCAGCGGTCGCCATCCGACCGACGTAGAGCAGTAGCACGGCGAGGAACGCGCCGATGGTCGCGAGCTGCGCGACGATCAGGGCCCGGACCGCCGGCCGGGAGTACGACGTGACCTGCGCGGCACTCGTCATGGCCGTCAATCTACCGAGCGGACCCCGAAAACCGGGGCCCGCGCGGCGGTCAGGTCGCGTCGTTGCGGAGCACCAGGACGGCGATGTCGTCCCGGGGTGGCTCGACCGAGAAGTTGATCGCCGCGGCGCGCAGCCGTGCGGCCACCACGTCGGCCGAGTATCCGGCCAGGGGCGCGGCGGCGTCCCGCAGCCGGTCGGTGCCGAACAGCTCCCGACCACGCCGCCGCTCGGTGACGCCGTCGGTGTAGAAGATCAGCGAGTCGCCCGGTGCGAGGGTGATCTGCGCCGTCGGCGAGGTGATCGTGTCGAGCAGGCCGAGCGCGGTGCCGCCGGTGCCGACGAACTCGGCGCCGCCCGCCCCGGCCAGCAGCACCGGCCGGTCGTGCCCGGCGAGGTGCAGCGACACGTCCAACTGGTCGCCCTTGCCCGGCCCGACCGCCGCCAGCGCCAGCGTGCAGTAACGGCCGCCACCCCGCTCGACGAGTGTCTCGTTGAGCCGCGCCAGCGCCTCCGGCAACGGTTTGCCGTCGCCGACCAGCACCCGGATCACGTCCCGGACCAGCCCGGTCACCGCGGCGGCCTGGACACCCTTGCCGGAGACGTCGCCGATGACCACGAGCCAGCGCCCGTCGGGCAGCGGCACCACGTCGTAGAAGTCGCCCCCCACCTCGGCGTCGTCGCCGGTCGGGACGTACTCGGCGGCGAAACCGATCCCGTCCACCAGCGGCAGGACCGGCGGCAGCAGCGACTGTTGGAGGGTCTGCGCCACGCGGCGGCGCTCGGCGTGGATCCGGGCGTTCTCGATGGCCAGCGCGGCCCGCCGGGCCACGTCCTCCAACACGGCCACCTCGTCCGGGTCATGCCGGTGTCGCTGGTGCCGCCCCACGGCGAGGGTCCCGAGCCGCTGTCCGCGGGCGATCAGCGGGACCGCGAAACCCTCCATCGGCCCGCCCAGGGGGATCTGCGCCGCGCTGCGGGACGCCTCGCGGAGGCGGGCCTGGATCGAGTCCGGTCCGGTCTCCGCCAGCACCTTGTGCAGTTGCGGAAGCATCGACTCGTCGGCGTGGCTGGCCGCGGCCAACCGGAGCCGGCCCCACTCGTCGGTGGTGTGCACGGCGCACCACTGACCGAGTCGCGGCACCACCAACTGCGGCACCAGCGCCATGGTCAGGTCGACGTCCAACGACTGGGCCAGCAGCTCGCTCGCCTCGGCCAGGAACGTCAGCCACACCTGCCGGCGGACGTCGGCCCGGCGCAGCCGGTCGTTCTCCAGGTGCAGTGACAGCCGCTCGGCGGTGAGCACCGCCAACGGTTGGGCGTACGCCGACGGGGCGGCGTCCAACTCCAACTCCCCGGCGTACGGGCGGTGCACCGTCAGCGGCACCCGGAGCAGGTCGCTGCCGGGGCGGGGCGGCCGGCCGAAGCGGGCCAGCACCTGGCGGCCCTGCCCGTCGCCCCGGTCCAGGCGGATCGTGCCGCCGGCGGCGCCCACCATCTCGGCGACCCGGCTGAGCAGGCTGGTGGCGAAGTCGGGCAACGGGTCGTCCCCGTACAGGTCGGGGGCGGTCTGCATGAGTTCGCTCATCGCGCTGGCGCTCGGTGCGGACCCGTCGGCGCTCGTCTGCGGGCCGGCGTTGGCCGGTGTCGACTCGCCGACGGTGCCCCCGGCGGGCGGGTCGGCGCCGGGGCGGTCGAGCCGGAACCAGACGCCCTTTCCGGTGGGCAGGTACGTGGTGCCCCAGCGGCTGGCGAAGTGGTCGACAAGCAGCAGGCCCCGGCCCCGTACGGAGACCTCGTTGATCTCGGTGGAGTCGTTGCGGTCGCCGACGGTCAGCTCGTCGCCGGAACCGGGGGCGAAGTCGGAGACGGTGACGGTCAGCCCGATCTCGTCCGCGACGACCTCGATGTCCAGCTCGGTACCGGCGTGCTCGACGGCGTTGGTGGTCAGCTCGGTGGTGAGCAGCAGCGCCTCGTTGGCCAGCTCGTCCAGGTGTGACTCGGTCAACACCGAGCGAACCACGGCGCGGGCGGCGGCCGGCGTGCGGCGGTCGGCGGGCAGCCGGACACGCCGGACGGCCCCGTCCCGGGCCCCGGTCGTCGCGGCCCCCGCCTCGGCTGACACCCCCGTATCCTCCACCGTCCCCCTGCCGGGTGCCAAGCCGATCACGGATCGCAAGCTGTCGCGTCGGTCAGCGGCGCACGGGTTGACGCGTCGAAACGACCCGTGCGGGAGCCGGGCGAGGTTTGCGACGCGCCGTGCCGGGTCGGCGCCGATCGGGCGGGTCGACTGGCGATCGATGCCGCCTGGCGGGTCGCGCACCCTGGCACTGCGGCGCGCGCGGGCACAATATGGGGTGCCGGTGTGTCCGCACGGACCGGCGCCCCCCGAGTTGAGCGAGGAATGATGACCACGGCGAAGCAGTCGGTGGCGGATCCGTCCGCGTCCGACCACGAGGCGCTCCTCGGTGAGTTGGCCGAGGCCCTGCGACGGATCGGTCGCGGCGACCTGAAGGTCCGGCTTCCGCGCCGCGCCGGCGCGGCCGGTGAGGTGGCGGACGCCTTCAACGAGGTGGTCTCGCTCCAGGAGCGGCAGTACCTCGACCTGCGGCGGATCAGCCGGATCGTCGGCCGCGACGGCCGGCTCACCGAGCGGCTCGACGACGAGGGGCTGGACGGCTCCTGGGCGGAGGGGCAGCGGGCGATCAACTCGCTGATCGACGACCTGGGCCGACCGACCACCGAGATCGCCCGGGTGATCGTGGCGGTCGCCGACGGTGACCTGTCCCAGCACATGGCGTTGGAGATCGACGGTCGGCCGCTGCGTGGTGAGTACCTGCGCATCGGGCGGACGGTGAACACGATGGTGGACCAGCTTTCGTCGTTCTCCAACGAGGTGACCCGGGTGGCCCGTGAGGTGGGCACCGAGGGCAAGTTGGGCGGCCAGGCCGACGTGCGGGGCGTCGCCGGCACCTGGAAGGACCTCACCGACTCGGTGAACACCATGGCGTCGAACCTGACCGGCCAGGTGCGGTCGATCTCGCAGGTGGCGACGGCGGTGGCCAAGGGCGACCTGTCGCAGAAGATCACCGTCGGCGCGCGGGGTGAGGTGGCCGAGCTGGCCGCCACGATGAACTACCTCACCGACACGCTGCGGCTCTTCGCCGAGCAGGTGACCCGGGTGGCCCGCGAGGTGGGCACCGAGGGCAAGTTGGGCGGCCAGGCCGAGGTGCCGAACGTGGCCGGCACCTGGAAGGACCTGACCGACAGCGTCAACTCGATGGCGTCGAACCTGACCGCCCAGGTCCGTAACATCGCGCAGGTCTCCACGGCGGTGGCGCGCGGCGACCTGTCGCAGAAGATCACGGTGGCGGCGCAGGGCGAGATCCTGGAGTTGAAGGACACCGTCAACACGATGGTGGACCAGTTGTCGTCGTTCGCCGACGAGGTGACCCGGGTGGCCCGTGAGGTGGGCATCGAGGGCAAGTTGGGCGGCCAGGCCCAGGTGCGCGGCGTCTCCGGCACCTGGCGGGACCTCACCGAGAACGTCAACCAGCTGGCCGGCAACCTGACCAGCCAGGTCCGCAACATCTCCCAGGTCTCCACCGCCGTGGCGAAGGGCGACCTGTCGCAGAAGATCACGGTCGACGCCCAGGGCGAGATCCTGGAGCTGAAGAACACCGTCAACACCATGGTCGACCAGCTGTCGTCGTTCGCCGACGAGGTGACCCGGGTGGCCCGTGAGGTGGGCACCGAGGGCAACCTGGGCGGTCAGGCGCAGGTGAAGGGGGTTTCCGGCACCTGGCGGGACCTGACCGACAACGTGAACTCGATGGCGTCGAACCTGACCAGTCAGGTCCGCAACATCGCCTCGGTGACCACGGCCGTGGCGAAGGGTGACCTGTCGCAGAAGATCACGGTGGACGCGCGGGGCGAGATCCTGGAGTTGAAGTCGACTGTCAACACGATGGTGGACCAGTTGTCGTCGTTCGCCGACGAGGTGACCCGGGTCGCGCGTGAGGTGGGCACCGAGGGCAAGTTGGGCGGCCAGGCGCAGGTACGCGGGGTCGCGGGCACCTGGCGGGACCTGACCGACAACGTGAACTCGATGGCTTCCAACCTGACCGCCCAGGTGCGCAACATCGCCCAGGTCTCCACCGCAGTGGCGAAGGGTGACCTGTCGCAGAAGATCACCGTGGACGCTCGGGGCGAGATCCTGGAGCTGAAGTCGACTGTCAACACCATGGTGGACCAGCTGTCGTCGTTCGCCGACGAGGTGACCCGGGTGGCCCGCGAGGTGGGCACCGAGGGCAAGCTCGGTGGTCAGGCCCAGGTGAAGGGCGTTTCGGGCACCTGGCGGGACCTGACCGACAACGTGAACTCGATGGCCTCGAACCTGACCAGCCAGGTCCGCAACATCGCCTCGGTGACCACCGCCGTGGCGAAGGGTGACCTGTCGCAGAAGATCACCGTGGACGCCCAGGGCGAGATCCTGGAGCTGAAGTCGACTGTCAACACGATGGTCGACCAGCTGTCGTCGTTCGCCGACGAGGTGACCCGGGTGGCCCGCGAGGTAGGTATCGAGGGCAAGCTCGGTGGTCAGGCGCAGGTGAAGGGGGTCTCCGGCACCTGGCGCGACCTCACCGAGAACGTCAACCAGCTCGCCTCGACGCTGACCACGCAGTTGCGGGCCATCGCCCAGGTGTCCACCTCGGTGACCCGCGGCGACCTGACCCAGCGGATCGCGGTCAAGGCGCAGGGCGAGGTCGCCGAGCTGAAGGACAACATCAACCAGATGATCGTCACCCTTCGGGAGACGACCAAGAAGAACGCCGAACAGGGCTGGCTGGACTCCAACCTCGCCCGGATCGGTGGCCTGTTGCAGGGCCAGCGTGACCTCGGCGAGGTCTGCCGCATGATCATGACGGAGGTGACTCCGCTTGTCGACGCCCAGCTCGGCGCCTTCTTCCTGGCCGACGACGCCGACGGCAGCATGCGGCTGCGGCTGACCTCCTCGTACGGGTACGTGGCGCGGGGGCACGACGTCACCTTCGGGCCGGGTGAGGGGCTGGTCGGGCAGACCGCGCTCTCCCGTCGCACGATCCGGGTCAGCGCCTCCCCGAACAGCCGGCTCACCCTGCGGTCCGGTCTGGCCGAGACACCCCCGTCCGACCTGGTGGTGCTCCCCGTCCTGTTCGAGGGTGAGCTGCTCGGGGTGATCGAGTTCGCCAGCGTGTCGGCCTTCTCCGAGCTGCACCTGTCGTTCCTGGAGCGGCTGGTGCTCACCATCGGCATCGCGGTCAACACCATCCAGGCCAACCGGCGTACGGAGGAGCTGCTGGCCCAGTCGCAGCGGCTGGCGCACGAGATGCAGGAGCAGTCGGCCGAGTTGCAGCGCACCAACGCCGAGCTGGAGGAGAAGGCCACTCTGCTGTCCGAGCAGAAGGGCAACATCGAGACGAAGAACCGGGAGATCGAGCTGGCGCGGCTGGGCCTGGAGGAGAAGGCGCAGCAGCTGACCCGGGCGTCCGCGTACAAGTCGGAGTTCCTGGCCAACATGAGCCACGAGCTGCGGACGCCGCTGAACTCGTTGCTGCTGCTGGCCCGACTGTTGGCCGAGAACTCGGAGCAGAACCTCAGCCCGAAGCAGATCGAGTTCGCCCGGACCATCCACGGGTCCGGCTCCGATCTGCTGCGTCTGATCGACGACATCCTCGACCTGTCGAAGATCGAGGCGGGTCGGATGGACGTGGAGCCGACCGAGATCCGCTTCACCGAGCTGCGCGGCTACGTCGAGCAGGCGTTCGCGCCGCAGGCCGAGGAGAAGAACCTGGACTTCCAGGTACGGGTGAGCAAGGATCTGCCGCCGGCGTTGGTGACCGACGCGCAGCGGTTGCAGCAGATCCTGCGCAACCTGCTCTCCAACGCGGTGAAGTTCACCGACAACGGTGCCGTGACGCTGCGGATCGCCCCGGCCGCGGAGAACGCGGTCTTCGACGTGCCGGCGCTGACGAACGCTCAGCAGGTGATCGCGTTCACCGTGATCGACACCGGGATCGGCATCTCCGACGACAAGCTGTCGATCATCTTCGAGGCGTTCCAGCAGGCCGACGGCACGACCAGTCGCCGGTACGGCGGCACCGGCCTGGGCCTGTCGATCAGCCGCGATCTGGCCCGACTGATCGGTGGCACTATCACCGTCTCGTCCGCGCCCGGTCAGGGCTCGACGTTCACCCTGTTCGTGCCGCAGGTGCTGGCCCCGGACGCCGTGGTCGCGCCGCAGGCGCCGTCGCCGCAGCGCGCCGGACTGCCGTCGTCGCTGCTGATGCCGCCGCTGGAACTGCTGCCGGAACGGCCGGAGGCACCGGCCACCCGCCAACTGGACGGCGCCACCGTGCTGATCGTGGACGACGACGTCCGCAATGTCTTCGCCTTGACCAGCGCGTTGGAGCTGCACGGGATGACCGTGCTGTACTCGGACAACGGGGCGGACGGTGTCCGCCTGCTGGCCGAGCATCCGGAGGTGGACATCGTGCTGATGGACGCGATGATGCCCGACCAGGACGGTTACGAGACCACCCGCCAGATTCGCCGCAACCACCGGTTCGCCGACCTTCCGGTGGTCTTCCTGACCGCGAAGGCGATGCCGGGCGACCGTGAGTCGGCGCTCGCTGCCGGGGGCAGCGACTACATCACCAAGCCGGTCGACCTGGACGACTTGATCGAGTTGATGTCGTCCTGGATCAACGGCAGCCGGACCGAGGAGACTTCGTGACCCAGATGGCCAAGGCGCTGCTCGTGGACGACCGGCGGCAGAATCTGACGGCCCTGGAGGCGATCCTCCAGGGCCTGCCGGTCCAGTCCGTGGCGGTGGAGAGCGGCGAGGCCGCGCTCAAGCAGCTGCTGGTGGACGACTTCGCGGTGATCCTGTTGGACGCGCAGATGCCGGACATGGACGGCTTCGAGACGGCGAGCCACATCAAGCGCCGCGAACGGACCCGGCACGTGCCGATCATCTTCCTCACCGCCGCGGACCGGGACGCCCAGCTCGCCCTGCGGGGCTACCAGGTGGGTGCGGTGGACTACCTCACCAAGCCGTTCGACCCGTGGGTGCTCCGGGCCAAGGTGTCGGTCTTCGTCGAGCTGTGGGTGAAGACCCGGCAGCTGGCTGCCCAGTCGGACCTGGTCCGGGAGCGCGACACGCAGTGGCGGCGGCTCACCGAGGCGGTCGACGAGGCGACCGCCCAGCTCCGCTCGGACGATCCGGAGGTCCGCGACCGGGCGGTACGGATGCTCGAACAGGCCCGGTGGGGAAACACCGCCTGACGCGGCGGGGCGGCTCAGCCGGTGGGCTGGTCGTTGCGGATCATCAGGGCGCTGCGCAGGCCGGTGATGTCCAGTACGCGGATCAGGAAGTCGCCCACGTGGGTCAGCATCAGCAGGCTCTGCGCGTGGCTGGCCTTGCGGCTGAGCACGACAAGGGTGCCTAGACCCTGCGAGTCGCAGAAGGTGACGCCACCGAGGTCGAGCACGATCCGTGGGGGTGGGTCGGCCAGTACCTCGTTGACGACGGTGGAGAGCTGCGCCGCCGTGAGCATGTCGATCTCACCGGCCAGGCGCAAGACTGCTTCGTCGCCCGTCCGGTGTAGCGTGATGGACAGTTCGGCACGATCCACTGGGTCAGCCTAGCGCGATCCGACCGACCTGGCCTGTCGAGGCCGCGACCCGTCGCCGTCCAGGCCACGCAGCCCCCCGGGTCGGCGCTGCCGAGGGGCGCAGTTCTTGGGTGAGCCGGGTAACCCCACCACGGGGTGGCTGCTGATTGACGGTCCGGCGCTGTCACAATGGCGGCATCGTGACCGACATCTTTCCTGCCGGGTCCGGCCGCTACCCAGCCGACGCGCCGGCCTCCGAGGCCCTGTTCGACCGCGCCCGCGCCATCGTGCCGGGCGGGGTGAACTCCCCTGTGCGCGCCTTCCAGGCGGTCGGCGGCACCCCACGTTTCATGGTCCGTGGTGAGGGCCCGTGGCTGTACGACGCCGACGGTCGCCGCTACGTCGACCTGGTCTGCTCCTGGGGTCCGCTGATCCTCGGGCACGCCCACCCGGAGGTGGTGGAGGCCGTCCAGGCCGCCGCCGCCCGGGGCACCAGCTTCGGCACGCCCACCCCGGGTGAGGTGGAGCTGGCCGCCGAGCTGGTCGACCGGACCCCGATGGAGCAGGTTCGCCTGGTCAACTCGGGCACCGAGGCGACCATGTCGGCGATCCGGCTGGCCCGTGGCTTCACCGGCCGCTCGAAGATCGTCAAGTTCGCCGGCTGCTACCACGGCCACGTCGATGCTCTGCTCGCCGCCGCCGGCTCCGGCGTGGCCACCCTGGGCCTGCCCGACTCGCCCGGCGTGACCGGCGCGGCGGCCAGCGAGACCATCGTTCTTCCGTACAACGACATCCGGGCCGTCGAGGAGGCGTTCGCCGCCGAGGGCCCGCACATCGCCGCGGTGATCACCGAGGCCGCCGCCGGCAACATGGGCGTGGTGGCCCCCCGCGACGGCTTCAACCAGCAGCTCGCCCGGATCGCGCACGCACACGGCGCCCTGCTCGTGGTGGACGAGGTGATGACCGGGTTCCGGGTCTCCCGCGCCGGGTGGCACGGCCTCGACGCCTCCGACGCCGACCTGTGGACGTACGGCAAGGTCATGGGTGGTGGCCTGCCCGCCGCGGCGTTCGGCGGGCGCGCGGACATCATGGCGCGGCTCGCGCCGGCCGGCCCGGTCTACCAGGCCGGCACCCTCTCCGGTAACCCGCTCGCCTGCGCCGCCGGTCTGGCGACCCTGCGGCTTGCCGACGACGCGCTGTACCAGCGCCTCGACGAGACGGCCGCCGTCGTGGGCAAGCTGGCGTCCGACGCGTTGGCCGCCGCCGGGGTCCCGCACCGACTGTCGTACGCGGGCAGCATGTTCTCGGTCTTCTTCACCGACGCCGACGTGGTCGACTACGACAGCGCGCGCACCCAGCAGGTGCCGGCGTTCAAGGCGTTCTTCCACGCGATGCTCGCCGCCGGCGTCTACCTGCCGCCGAGCGCGTTCGAGTCGTGGTTCGTGTCGGCGGCGCTCGACGACGCCGCTCTGGAACACATCGCCGACGCGCTGCCGACGGCGGCGAACGCGGCGGCAGCGGCTGGTCACGGGGGTTGAGCGTGAGCGCGAGGAGTGAGCCGGGTTTGCGAGCCCCGCAGTCGCGAACAGAGGGAGCGCAGCCTTGAGCAAGACTGTGGTGCACGTGCTTCGGCACGGCGAGGTGTACAACCCCGACCAGATCCTCTACGGCCGGCTGCCCGGTTTCCGCCTGTCCGAGCTGGGCGTGCAGATGGCCAAGGCCGCCGCGCAGGGCCTGGCCGAGCGGGAGGTCGTGCACGTGGTGGCCAGCCCGCTGGAGCGCGCCCAGCAGACCGCCGAGCCGATCGCCGCCCAGTTCGGGCTGCCGGTCGGGGTGGACGAGCGGCTGATCGAGAGCGCCAACTGGTTCGAGGGCAAGAAGGTCTCCCCGGGTGACGGGTCGTTCCGCGACCCGCGTAACTGGTGGGTGCTGCGCGACCCGGTGACCCCGTCCTGGGGCGAGGCGTACCGGGTGATCGCCGAGCGGATGTTCGCCGCCGTGCACGCCGCCCGGGTCGCCGCCGAGGGGCGCGAGGCGGTGCTGGTGTCGCACCAGCTCCCGATCTGGACGTTGCGCCGTTACGTCGAGCGCAAGCGGCTCTGGCACGACCCGCGCAAGCGGCAGTGCGGGCTGGCGAGCCTCACCTCGTTCCACTTCGACGGCGCGAAGGTGGCGGGCATCGGCTACAGCGAGCCGGCCGCGCACCTGATCGCTCTCTCCGCGACAGCCCGGACGGCCAAGGGGGCCTGATGAACGCCCGGAGGTGGACCGCCGGTCTGCTCGCCGCCGTCGCCGCGGTGGCGCTGGCCGGCTGCACGTCGTCGAAGGCGCAGGAGAAGACCTGCACGACCACCACCGACGGGATCTTCGAGTGCGCACCGGACCAGCGCTCCGCACCCCCGAAGGTCGCCGGTGAGCTGCTGCTCGGCGGCAGCTACGACGTCAGCGAGGCGCGCGGTCAGGTCGTGGTGGTCAACTTCTGGGGTTCCTGGTGCGCGCCGTGCCGCGCCGAGGCGGACGACCTGGAAGCCGTCTACCAGGCCACCAAGGGTTCCGGGGTGAACTTCCTCGGCATCAACGTGCAGGATTCGCGGGACAAGGCCAAGGCGTTCGAGAAGGGCCGGGTCACCTATCCGAGCCTCTTCGACCCGGCCAGCAAGACGGCGCTCGCGCTGGACATCCCGCCGAACAGCGTGCCCGCGACGGTGGTGCTCGACCGGGACGGCCGGATCGCGGCGGTGATCCGGGCCGCCGTCAAGCAGGAGGGCCTGCAACCGATCGTCGAACGCATCGCCGCCGAGAAGCCGGCGCCGAACTGATGGGCGAGACCTTCCGGGAGTTGGCCCTCAGCGGGCCGCTGCTGCTCGCCATCGGCGCGGCGGCGCTCGCCGGCCTGGTCAGCTTCCTCTCCCCGTGCGTGCTCCCGCTCGTCCCCGGCTACCTGTCGTACGTGACCGGCCTGGCCGGCGCCGACCTGGAGGGCCGCCGACCGGCGGCCGACCCCGCGCCGACCACCGGGGGTGTCGCGGTCAAGGAGCGGGTCGCGCGGGCGGGCGCGGTCAAGGGTCGGGTGCTCGCCGGGACGCTGCTCTTCATCGGCGGCTTCACAGTCGTCTTCGTGGCCACCGCGATCCTCTTCGCCAGCCTCGGCCGGGTGTTCTTCGACTACAAGCGCGAGTTGCAGATCGGCGTCGGCGTGCTGATCATCGTGGCGGGGTTGAGCTACCTCGGGATGATCCCGGCCCTGCAACGGGAGTTCCGGATCTCCCGGTTGCCGTCGGCCGGGCTGCTCGGCGCACCGGTCTTCGGTGCGGTCTTCGCGCTCAGCTGGGTGCCCTGCACCGGCCCCACGCTCGGCGCGGTGATGGGCATGGCCACCGCCAGCGGCCAGAGCGACCGCGCGGTGGTGCTCGCCGTGGCGTACTGCCTCGGGTTGGGGATACCGTTCATCGTCTTCGGGCTGGGCTTCGAACGCCTGCTCGGGGTCTTCCGCGCCGTCCGGCGCAACAGTCGCTGGGTCACCCGGGTCGGCGGTGCCCTGCTCATCCTGATCGGCCTGGCCCTGGTCACCGGCGGATGGCAGAGCTTCGTGATCTGGTTGCAGACCACCGTCGGGGTGGGCGAGGTGAGCATCTGATGACGGTCGTCGACGACCGACCGGAGACCGTGGCGCCCACGCCACGCCGCCGGCCCAACCGGCTGCTGGCCCTGCTGCGTAACTCGTGGCGGCAGCTCACCAGCATGCGTACGGCGCTGATCCTGCTCTTCCTGCTCGCGATCGCCGCCATCCCCGGCTCGGTGCTGCCGCAGCGCGGGATCAGCCCGGAGAAGGTCAACGAGTACTTCGTCGACCACCCGGACTGGGCCCCCCGACTGGACCGGATCGGCGCGTTCGAGGTCTTCGGGTCGGTCTGGTTCTCCGCGATCTACCTGCTGCTGTTCACCTCCCTGATCGGCTGCATCACGCCCCGGCTGCGCGACCACGTCCGCACGTTGCGGTCCCGGCCGCCGGCCGCGCCGAAGCGGATGGCCCGGCTGCCGCAGCACACCGTGCTGCCCGCCCCGCCCGGTGGCGCGGCGGCGGTCGCGGAGGCGTTGCGCAAGCGCCGCTGGCGCGTCGAGGTGCGTGGCGACGAGGTCTCCGCCGAGAAGGGCTACCTCAAGGAGACCGGCAACCTGCTGTTCCACACCTCGCTGATCGCGGTGCTGATCGGCGTGGCGCTCGGCTCCTGGTACGGCTGGAGCGGCAACCGGCTGCTGGTGGCCGGCGCGGACAACGCGTTCTGCAACACCCGCCAGCAGTACGCCGAGGCGAAGCTCGGGCCCCAGGTGGACAGCGCCGACCTGCCCCGCTTCTGCCTGCGGCTGGACGACTTCGAGGCCCGGTTCCTGCCGTCCGGCCAGCCGGAGTACTTCAACGCCACGGTCACCGTCGACGGCCCGGACGAGCCGACCCGCAGCGCGGACTTCTCGGTGAACTCGCCGCTGCGTCTGAACGACGCGAGCGTCTACCTGCTCGGCCACGGGTACGCCCCGGTGATCCGCTACACCGACCGGTTCGGCAACAGCCAGATCAGTGACGAGCCGTTCCTGACCACCGGCGACATGGGCCTGACCAGCGAGGGGCTGGCGGCCTTCCCGGACGCCAACGTCGACCCGGCGACCGGCCAGCGCGCACCCGATCAGCAGATGGCGTTCACCGGCATCTACCTGCCCACGGCGCCCGAGCAGGGGCCGTTCGCCCGCTCGCAGTACCCGACCGAGCGCAACCCGGCGCTGAACCTGGTCGCCTACCGCGGCAACCTCGGCCTGGACGCCGGCATCCCCGGTTCGGTCTACCAACTCGACCAGCGGCAGGTGCGGACCGGCAAGGTCAAGGAGGTCGGCACCAAGCTGCTCCGCAAGGGTGAGACCTGGAAGCTGGACGACGGCACGACAGTCGAGTTCCTGGGCACCGAGCGGTACGTCACCCTCTCCATCCGGCACGATCCCGGCTCGACGATGCTGCTGGTCAGCTGCGGCGTCCTGCTGGTCGGGCTGATGGGTTCGCTGTTCGGGAAGCGCCGCCGGGTCTTCTTCCGGGTGGTGCCGGGCGACCCCGGGGAAGGATCTCCGACGAGCGGTAGTAGCTTGATGGAGGTCGGTGGGCTGCCGCGTACCGACTATCCAGGGTTCGCCGACGAGTTCACCCAGCTCGTCGCCGCTGTCAGCGGTGCCGAACGGCCTGACGCTGACTCCACTGAGCGGGCCGGCGTGCGAGAAGGAGCCGAGTGATGTCCGCACTCTCCGACAATCTGGTGACCTTCGCGATCCTGGCGTACCTGATCGCGATGATCGGCCACGCCGTCGAGTACGCGCTGGGCAACGTGCGTACCCGGGTCGCCGCGGCGGCGCCGGTGCGCGAGTTGGTCGGCGCCGGCGGTCCCGTCCCGACGCCGCCCGCGCCGGTCCCGTCGCCGCCCCCGGCCGACGGCTCCGCCGGGCGGGCCCGGCTGGCGGGCCTGATCGGGGTGGGCGCCACCGCGGTCGCCGCCGGGCTGCACCTGGCGGCTCTGGTCACCCGTGGGCTCGCCGCAGACCGGATGCCGTGGGGCAACATGTACGAGTTCGTGCTCACGGTGACGTTCATCGGGGTGGCCGCCTGGCTGGTGGTGCTCTGGAAGCGACCGTCGCTGCGCAAGCTCGGGCTCTTCCTCACCCTGGTGATGGTGCTGCTGGTCGCCACCGCCGAGCTGGTGCTGTACGTGCCGATCGTGCCGCTGGTGCCGGCGCTGAACTCGTACTGGTTCGTCATCCACGTCTCGACGATCGTCTTCGCGTCCGGCATCTTCCTGCTCGGCGTGGTGCCGGCGGTCGGCTTCCTGATGCGCAACGGGTACGAGCAGGGCAAGCGGAGCTTCCCGTACACCCTGGCCAAGCGGCTGCCCGGTGCGGTCGGCCTGGAGCGGCTGACCTTCGCGCTACACGCCTTCGCGTTCCCGATCTTCACCTTCGCGGTGATCGCCGGTGCCATCTGGGCCGAGGCGGCCTGGGGTCGGCCGTGGGGCTGGGACCCGAAGGAGACCTGGGCGTTCATCTCCTGGGTGGTGTACGCCGGCTACCTGCACGCCCGCGCGACGCCCAGCGTCAAGCGCAACGTGGCCACCTGGATCGCGGTGCTCGGCTTCCTCACCATGCTGATGAACCTGTTCGGCGTGAACATCTTCTTCACCGGCCTGCACTCGTACGGCGGGCTGGACTGATCCTGGCAACGCGGTGCGGGCCGGTCACGGATTCGTCCGTGACCGGCCCGCGTTGTTCGGGTGGCCTCGGTCAGCTCACCGTGACCGGCGCGATGTCGTTGCCCGGGTTGTCGTCCACCCGGGGGTAGCGGCTCGCCGGCTGGACCTCCCCGGCGGACCCGCCGAGGCTGTCGATCCGTAGGTCGAAGGTGGCCGTCTTGCTGACCCCGGCGGGGAACACGCCTCCCGGGCCACTGCAGCGCCAGAACTTCGGGGTCGTTGCGCCGTCCTCCTCCTCGCCGCCGTACGACCCGCAACCCGGCGGGTTGGCCAGCACGGTGACCCCGGAGGGCGGGGTGAAGAGGAAGTCGCCGACCGTGTCGCCGGAGTTCGTGCCATCCGGCACACCCGGCCCGTCGTTACGGATGCCCACGGTCACCTGGACGGTGTCGCCGACGGCGCCGGTCACGGTCGCGCCCTGGGCGACGATGTCGAAGGCGCTCCGGACCTCCCACAGGTAGGTCTGACCGCCGGCGCCGTTCACCTCGACCGGGATCACGCCGAGCGGCGTACCGACCGCCCGCAGCCGCAGCGCCTGGTCGGCGTCGCGGCTCCTGAGCTTCACCCCGCTCGGGAGTGAGCCGGCGCTGGCCAGCGGCTCCACGACCTGGGTGATCCGCTTGTCGCCGAGCGTCGCCGGGCCGACCGTGGTGGGGAGCCCGCCCCGCAGCTCGTGCCGTTGACCGGGCGCGTACGTGCCTCGCACGGTGCAGACGACAACGGTGGCGAGCACCTTGTCCGTGCCGTACCGGCAGTTGCGGTAGCTGGCCGGCACGAGGCCCACCGAGAAGCGCATGGTGAGCCGCAGGTCCACGGCCGGCTGGTCGCCGGCATTGACCACGGTCACCGCGAGGGGGAGCGTGTCGCCCACCTCGACGCCGGTCACGTATTCGTCGACCATGTCGAGCAGGTCGGGCCCGGACCGCACGGTGACCGTCGCCTGCTGGGCGTACGCCTCGGTCTGCTCGCCGAACGCCGTGTAGTCGAGGGTGCCGGACGCGCCGTCGACGGCACCCGGCGCGGGCCGGAACACCACCGGCACGGTGCCGGTGAGCGTGCCGAACTCCTCGACGGCCGTCGGCGGCATCGGGCAGGTCACCGAGGTGCCCGCGGTGACGCAGAAGTCGGGGAAGCTGGCGGTGGCCACGCCCGCCAGGCCGGTCAGATCGATGGTCACCCGGGGCTGGCTGGCCCCGGTGCTGCTCAGGGTCAGCGGCACCGTCCGGCTGGGAGCGCCGGCCGCGCCGAGCGACACATCGCCCAGCGAACCACTGACCCAACCCGGGTCGTCCTCGGCGGAGGCGGCCGTTGTCGCCACGCCGATCATCGCCATCGTCACGACCAGCGCGGTCAGACCGCGCAGGAGCCTGCCACGCGTAACGCGCACAGATGTCAACCGATCTCCTTGGTGAGGGGTGAGCCGGTCGGAAGAAGCCGGAGCGGCCTCGCCCCCGGCCCGACCGGCACCCCTGATCCTAGAGATCACCTCTGACAGTTCTCGATCAGTCGTCCAGGTCGCGATCTCCGTCGAAGTAGGACTCAGCCGGTGCCCGCCGCCCCGGTCGCCGTTGATCCACTCGGCTTTCAGGAAGTGGGGGTGTCCTGCGCCCTGGGACGCCGCGACTTCCGGAAACCCGAGTGGATCTTGCGCTGACGGCCACCGAGGCGGGCGGTGAGGTCGGGCCACGGCTCGCGTTACCCCCCGATATGCGCGTCATGGGGTGACGCAGCGTTGAGCGCTCGCTACCGTGCGGCAGGGGGGTCGAGTGACCCACCGTGAGCGGCGGAAGGTGGAACGCAGTGACCACAGTGGTGTCCACAGCGATGCTGATCCGGGAGCAGCTCCGGCGGTCGCGGCTCGCGGCCGGGTTGACTCAGGAGGAGTACGGCAAACGAGCGCACTACTCGCCGTCCATGGTGTCGGCCGTCGAGCTGGGGCAGACCGCACCCAACGAGGCGTACCTGAAGCGAGCCGACGAGGTGCTCGACACCGGCGGCCTGCTGACCTCGCTGCGCGAGCTTGGCCGGCGCGACGGCGAGCCGGTCTGGTTCCGCCCCTGGCTGGAGGTCGAACGGGTCGCCACCCAACTGCGTTGCTTCGGCGCGACGATGATTCCCGGGCTGTTGCAGACCGCCGACTACGCCCGGGCGGTGTTCCGGCTCGACCTGGGGCTGACCGCCGATCGGGTGGAGCAGTTGGTGGCGGCCCGGCTGGAGCGGCAGACGATTCTCGACCGGGAGCACCCGCCGCAGCTCACCGCCGTGATCGACGAGGCCGCGTTGCAGCGCTTCGCGGAGGGCTGCGCCGGGGTGCTGGCCGAGCAGTTGCGGCACCTGGTGGCGTGCGCCCGCCGCCCGCACATCAGGGTGCACGTGCTGCCGCAGGGCGTGGGCCTGCACGCCGGCCTCTTCGGGCCGTTCATCCTCGGCCGCACCGCCGACGGTAGTTGGCTCGGCTTCCTCGACAACCAGACCGGCGGCACCGCCGTGGACGACATCAACGAGGTGGCGACCCTGCTCGGAAGGTGGGAGAGTCTGCGCAGTGACGCGCTGCCCCGGCAGCAGTCGATCGACCTGCTCGAGGAGATCGTGAAGCCATGGATCTGACCGGAGCCCGCTGGCACAAGTCCACCCGGAGCGGCAACGACGCTGGCGCCTGCGTCGAGGTTGCCGACAACCTGCCCGGCCGGGTGCACGTCCGCGATTCCAAGGACCGCGACGGCGGCCTGTTGACCTTCACCCCGGCCGCGTGGCGGGCCTTCGTCGAGCTGGCCCGCACCCACTGACCGTCGGCTCGGCCCGGTTGCCGCGGGCCTCCCCGCACCGCACCTGGGTGACCCGGCGGCTCGGAGGGGCCGGTCTCGTCGTTCTCCACCTCGACCCGCTGGTCCACCCGCCCGGCGACGTCCCGGAGGTCTCGCTCGCCGTACCGGTCGGCCGGCACGCCGTAGCGGGCCCGCACCGCGGCGTCGCCGGCGATCAGCCGCCGAACCAGCCGGGCACGTCGAGCCGGAACCAGTTGGCCGAGGCCATGGTGCGTAGGTCGTCCTCCAGGGCGGTGACCCGTTCCGGGCCGAGGGTGTCGGCCCACTGTGCGCGCAGCCGGTCGAAGATCTCGGCCGAGCGGCGTAGCCCGTCGGCGCCGCGCGGGGTCACCCGGACCAGCCGGCGTCGCGCGTCGGAGGGATCGTCGACCCGCTCCAGGTAGCCGACGGCGACCAACCGGTCGACTGTCTTGCCGGCGGCCTGTTTGGAGATGCCCAGCCGTTGGCCCAGCTCGGTGGCGGTGGTGCCGTCCGCGCCGACGGCCTGGAGCACGAACCCGTGCAGTGGCCGCAGCTCCGGATGCCCCTCCCGGGCCAGTTCGGCGTGCAGATCGTCAATCAGGGTGCGGAAGCCGGCCAGCAGCAGCAGCGGTAGCTGGAAGCCGGGCCGGGCGGGTTCAGGGGTTGCCATGTTCGACAACCGCGTTTACTATTTCGTCAACCACGTTGACTATCTTACGTGATGCGGCCCGCTTCTCCGCGCCGCCGTCCCTTCCCACAGCCGCCCCTTCCGGCCGCCGCCCTGGAAAGCAGGTCACCATGCCCGTCTTCACCGCCCACACCGCCGAGACCGCGCCCACCCCAACCGCCCGACGGGCCATCGAGGGAGTACGCCGCCAGTTCGGCTGGCTGCCGACACCGGTGGCGCTGATGGCCGAATCACCGCAGTTGCTCGCCGGGTTTCTCACCGCCAACGCGGGCTTCGAGCAGACCGATCTCACGCCGCTGGAGCGGGAGGTGGTCGTCCTCGCCGTCGCCACCACCAACGAGTGCCACGTCTGCGTCGCCCTGCACACCGGCACGCTCACCCGACTCGGTGCGACCGCCGAGCTGATCACCGCGCTACGTGCCGGCTCGGTGCTACCCGACCCGCGCCTGGAGGTACTGCGCCGGTTCACGCTGGCCGTGCTCCAGCACCGGGGCGCAGTGCCGGACGACGAACTTGACGACTTCCTGACCGCCGGTTTTCAACCTCGGCACGCGCTGGACGTGGTGCTCGGCGTCGGGGCGTACACGATCTCCACGTTCGCCAACCGGCTCACCCGGGCACCGCTCGACCCGCCGCTGGCCGCCCACGCCTGGACGCCCGCAGCCTGACCGCTGGTGGGCCGCTGCTGGGCCGCTGGTCAGGCCGCCCCGAGGAAGTCACGCAGGAGGGCGAGCATCTCGTCCGGACGCTCCTCGTACAGCCAGTGCCCACAGTCCTCGATCACCTCGCCGCGGACGGTGTCGGCGTACCGGCGGACCTGCTCGGCGATCTGCCCACCGAGGCTGGCCGCCGCGCCGACGGCCAGCACCGGCATCGTCAGCTTCGTGGCCTGGTACGCCGCGTTGTCGGCGACGTCCTGCTCGAACGCCCGGAAGTAGGCGAAGCTGGCCCGCAGGTGCGCCGGGTCGCGCAGGTGGCTGGCGAACTCCTCGATGTCGGGCGCGGCGATGCTGCCCTTGTGCACCATCAGCGCGTCGGTGAACTTGTCCACCCAGAGCGACTCCCGCCCGTCGACCAATGCCTCCGGAAGCCCGTTGCCGAGGGAGAAGTAGCCGAAGTTCCACACCCCGGGTCCGGCCGAGGTGAGCGCGGGGAACGTGTAGATGCTCTCGTCGGGGATCGGCGCCTCGGTGAGCACCAGCCGACTCACCCGCTGCGGATGGGCGGCGGCGTACGCGTACGCCACCATGGTCCCCAGGTCGTGCCCGACCAGCCGGAGGTCGCTGACCAGGCCGAGCTGGTCGAGTAGTCCGTGCAGGTCGGCGGCGACTGTCTTCTTGTCGTACCCGCCGTCCGGGGCGTCGCTGCCGCCGAAGCCGCGCAGGTCGGGCGCGACCACGTCGAAGGAGCGTCCCAACTCGGGCAGCAGGTGCCGCCACATGTACCAGCACTGCGGGTACCCGTGCAGCAGCACCAGTGGCGGGCCGGCACCGCCACGGACGTAGTTCATGCTGATCTGGCCGACCCGCGCCCGTTGCTCGGTGAACCCCGCCGGGACCCGCTTCCCGCCCATTCGCCGCCTCCGTCCACCCGTCGTCTGCCGCTCGCTGGCCCGTGTTCGCTGGCCCGTGGCCGTCGGCCTGCCGGCGTCTGCCGGGCTACCCGCTCAACCGTCCGCCATGCCCGGGAGGTGTGGGCTCTGCGCGTTGATCCACTCGGTTTGCAGGAAGTCGGCCTATCCACGGGCGCAGGACACCCCGATTTCCTGCAAGCCGAGTGGATCAAGATTCGCCGCGTCTGCCGTCTGCCGTCCGCCGCTGATCGGCGGGCGAATCGCGAGTGTCACAGCACCCGGCGTGGGCCGTGCGAGCGCCGGTGCGGGAGACTGGGCGACATGGCGGCTCGTGGCTTCCCGTACACCGATCTCAAGGACTTCATCGCGGCGCTGGAGCGCGCGGGGGAGTTGCGCCGGATCGACGTCCCGGTCGATCCGACCCTGGAGATCAGCGAGGTGGTCACCCGCACGGTGCGGGCCGGCGGCCCGGCGCTGCTCTTCGAGCGTCCGACCCGGGGCGAGATGCCGGTGGCGATCAACCTGTTCGGCACCGAGAAGCGGATGGCGATGGCCCTCGGCGTCGACTCGCTGGACGAGGTCGGTGCCCGGATCGGCGCGCTGATCAAGCCGGAGTTGCCGGTCGGCTGGTCGGGCATCCGGGAGGGTCTCGGCAAGGTCATGCAGCTCAAGTCGGTGCCGCCGCGCAAGGTGAAGACCGCTCCCTGCCAGGAGGTCGTCTACCGGGGTGAGGACGTCGACCTCAACCGGCTGCCGGGGTTGCAGGTCTGGCCCGACGACGGCGGGATCTTCCACAACTACGGGCTGACCCACACCAAGCACCCGGAGACCGGCAAGCGCAACCTCGGCCTGTACCGACTCCAGCAGCACGGCCGCAACACCCTGGGCATGCACTGGCAGATCCACAAGGACTCCACAGCCCACCACGCGGTCGCCGAACGGCTCGGGCAACGCCTGCCGGTCGCGATCGCGATCGGCTGCGACCCGGTCGTCTCGTACGCGGCCAGCGCGCCCCTGCCCAGTGACATCGACGAGTACCTGTTCGCAGGCTTCCTGCGTGGCGAGCGGGTGGAGATGGTCGACTGCCTCACCGTGCCGTTGCAGGTGCCAGCGCACGCGCAGATCGTGCTGGAGGGTTACCTGGAGCCGGGTGAGCGGCTGCCCGAGGGGCCGTTCGGCGACCACACCGGTTTCTACACGCCGGTCGAGCCGTTCCCCGTGCTGCACATCGAGGCGATGACCATGCAGCGCAAGCCGGTCTACCACTCGATCGTCACCTCGAAGCCGCCGCAGGAGGACCACGGCCTCGGCAAGGCCACCGAGCGGATCTTCCAGCCGCTGCTCAAGCTGATGATCCCGGACATCGTCGACTACGACCTGCCGGCCGCTGGCGTCTTCCACAACTGCGCGATCGTCTCGATCCGCAAGCGCTTCCCGAAGCACGCGCAGAAGGTGATGAACGCGATCTGGGGCGCGCACCTGATGTCGCTGACCAAGCTGATCGTGATCGTCGACGAGGACTGCGACGTGCACGACTACAACGAGGTCGCCTTCCGGGCCTTCGGCAACGTCGACTACGCCCGCGACCTGCTGCTCACCGAGGGTCCGGTGGACCACCTCGACCACTCGTCGTACCAGCAGTTCTGGGGCGGCAAGGCCGGCGTCGACGCGACCCGCAAGCTCCCCACCGAGGGCTACACCCGCGGGTGGCCGGAGGAGATGACCATGGCCCCCGAGGTCACGGCCCTGGTCGACAAGCGCTGGAAGGAGTACGGAATCTGATGGCCGTCCTCGACGCACCGACGGCGACGCCAGGCCGGACCAAGTCCTTCCTGAAGCTCGTCGCCGTCGAGCACTCCGTGTTCGCGTTGCCGTTCGCGTTCCTCTCGGCGCTGGCTGCGATGCAGATCAACGGTGGGCGGGTCCGGTGGCTCGACCTGCTGCTGATCACCGTGGCGATGGTCGGGGCGCGGACGTTCGCGATGGCCGCCAACCGGATCATCGACCGCCAGATCGACGCGCGGAACCCGCGTACCGCCGGTCGGGAACTGGTCACCGGAGCGGTGAGCGTGCGGACGGCCTGGACCGGCGCGGCCGTCGCACTGGTGGTCTTCCTCGCCGCCGCTGCCCTGCTCAACCCGCTCTGTCTGGTGCTCGCGCCGCTCGCCGTGGTGCCGCTGGTCGTCTACCCGTACGCCAAGCGGTTCACCAACTGGCCGCACGCCATCCTCGGGGTCGCCCAGGCGGTCGGCCCGGTCGGCGCCTGGCTGGCGGTCACCGGCACCCTGGACGGCTCCGGGCCGGCCTGGCTGCTCGGCGCGGCCGTGGGGCTGTGGATCGGCGGCTTCGACCTGATCTACGCCTGCCAGGACTCCGAGATCGACCGGGAGATCGGCGTGCACAGCGTGCCCGCCCGGTACGGTCGGCGCTTCGCGCTGCACGCCTCCACGGTCGCGCACGTGGTGACCTTCGCGCTGTTCATCTGGTTCGGTGCCTTGATCGGTCTCGGCTGGCTCTGGTGGATCGGGTTGGCGCTGACCGCTGTGGCGTTCGGCTACCAGCACCTGGTGGTCACCCCGACCGACCTCAGCAAGGTCAACCGGGCGTTCTTCACCGCCAACGGCTTCGTCGGCATCGCACTGTTCCTCTTCGCGCTGCTCGACCTGGTGATCCGGCTCGGTCTCCGGCCCTGAGGCTGAGCCGGCCCTACGACGCTGGGGCTGGCGGTGCGGCGGTGACCGGGTAGCGGGCGCTCTCCAAGGTCCAGTCGATGGTCCCGCGCACGGCGTACGCGACACCGTCGAGATGGTCGGCGACCGCCTCGTCCAACGTCGGGCCGAACGACGGCACGGCGGCTCGTAGCGCGACGAAGCGTCGCATCGCCTGCCGCCAGTGCTCGGCCGCCCGTTCGACCGCCTCCGCCTCCGGTACGGCCAGGTCGCCCTCGATGGCGAGGACGAGGTTGTGCCCGCCGGCGGTCACCCGGTCCCGTTCCAGCGAGGCCAGGTCGTTGTACCAGGAGAGCAGGTCGTTGCCGGTGCGGGCGATCTGACGCAGCAACGGGTGGTGGTAGACCGGGTCGGGCAACGGTCGGCCACTGACGAACTCCACCAGCGGGTACGACACCTCCGCCGCCGAGGTCGACCGACGCAGCTCGACGTACTCGTCCACGCTGGGACGGCGGCCGGCCTCCTTGTTGACCGCCTCCTGCCAGGTGCCGTCGAGGTGTCGGGCCACCGCGTCGGCGAAGCGTTGCCGCCACCGGGCCGGCATCCGGCGGCGCGGCTCCCGCCAGGCCAGCACCAGCAGTCGCCGCAGTGGGCCGGTCAGCCCGGTCTGCCGCAGCCGGGTGCCGTCGTGCAGCAGCGCCAGGGTGCCGTTGCGCAGCGCCCGGATCTGCTCCGGGGTCAACCGATTCGGCCCGTCGCAGGCGTCGTCGACCAGGAAGAACCAGGTGAACAGCGCGGCCAGCATCCGCAGGTCGGCTTCGGTCGCCTCCGCGTAGAGCCGTCCGGCGTACCGGGCGAAGGCTCCCCGGGACAGCCGGTGCAGCGCGGCGTCGTCCAGTGAAAAACCAAGCTCGGGCAGCAGACCGAGCAGCCAGTCCTGCACGCGATCGGCGTGTGGTGGTGGAAGCCGGGGCGGAATCGGACATTCGGCACGCAGCGCCCGGAGGATCTCGCCGGTCGTCACCGATGCCTCCTCTTCGAGATGGTTCCGGTGCGAATCGCCAGCGGCAGCATGTCAGGTCGGTGGGATCCGCAGGTACCCCGTCCGACATGTCGGACCGGACCAACCCCGGGGGTGCCCACCGGCGGACCAGCCGGACCAGGCAGGCTGGGGGCATGCGGGAACCATGGGTGGTCGGGGTCTCCGGTGCCTCCGGTACGCCGTACGCGGCGGCCGTCATCGGCGGCCTGCTCGACGCGGGCGAGCCGGTGGACCTGATCGTGTCCCGAGCGGCGCGACTCACCGTGCTCGACGAGACCGGCCGACCCTTCCGGGACGGGCACTGGGCCGAGGACCTCGCCGCCTGGCTCGACCGGGACCTGACCACGGCGGATGTGCGGCACTGGCCGGCCGGCGACCTGGCCGCCGGGCCGAGCAGCGGCTCCTACCGGGTACGCGGGATGACTGTGGTCCCGGCCAGCACGGCAGCCTGCGCGGGCATCGCGATCGGGCTCTCCAAGGACCTGTTGCAGCGCGCCGCCGAGGTCAACCTCAAGGAGCGCCGTCCCGTGGTGCTGGTCCCCCGGGAGACACCGGTGACCCGCAGCCACCTGGAGCACCTCATCGCGCTGCACGACGCGGGTGCGGTGGTGCTGCCGGCCAGCCCCGGCTTCTACGGCGCCGGCGCGGCGGCCAGCGCGCAGCAACTTGTCGACTTCGTGGCCGGCAAGGTGCTGGACGCGCTCGGCGTCCCGCACACCCTGTTCCGGCGGTGGTCCGGCCAACTCGGCGCAGCGCGAAGCTGAGCCGTCCCGTTCGTGTCGGCAGTCGGCCGAAGCGGGACGCGGACCGGACTGGTGTCCGGTCCGCGTGGCGTTGTCCGCACCAGTTCAGTACATGCCGGCGTTGGCCGGACCCGGCCCCGTGGACGCCGCCGGCCCCACATTGCGTGGCTTACCGACCTCATCCACCTCGTCCAGCATGCCCTCCCCCTCAAGCAGGGCTCGCACCTCGGATTCCCGAAACCGGCGATGCCCGCCTGGAGTCCGGATGCTTCCTATCCGGCCGGCCGCCGCCCATCTCGTCACAGTTTTCGGGTCTACCCGAAACAGCGCGGCGACCTCACCCGGTGTCAGCAGGCGATCTCCAGTGTCCACAGCCCCCTCCTCGCGTCGACGAAGCCCCCGGCTGAACACACTGCCCCCGGCTGGTGCGTAGCCCAGAGCCGTCATGAGGGACGTATGGCAATTACAGCACCAGGGACATGGCCTGTCCGCCCAAACGCGAAAAATGCACTGAGTGGGGAGTTAGTAATGTTACTGGTGCTACCGATGCCCTGACCGGCGGTTTATGAACAGTGACTCGCCGCTCAGTCCAACGGGTGCCGAAGGCCGCACGTTACGCGTGAACGGTTAGGGTCACTCTCTGTGGATGCCATCGACCTGAGCCTCGTCGACCTGCTGCGCGGCAACGCCCGCCTCTCGTACGCCGAGCTGGCCCGACAGGTGGGCCTCTCGGCCCCGGCCGTGCACGAGCGGGTCGGCAAGCTGGAGAGCAGCGGGGTGGTCCGGGGCTACCGTGCGGACGTGGCCCCGGAGTCGATCGGGCTTGGTGTCACCGCGCTGATCGGCATCGTCGAGGACTCCGGTGCCGACAGCGACGACATGCTCGAGTCGCTGCGGGTGCTGCCCGAGATCGAGTCCTGCTACTTCATGGCCGGCGTGGAGTCGTTCCTCCTCAAGGCGCGGGTCGGCACGATCGCCGAGCTGGAGCAGTTGATCGTGCGGTTGAACCGGACGCCGGGGGTCGCCTCCACCCGTACCGCCATCGCGCTCTCCACCAAGTGGGAGAACCGCCCGCAGCCGGTGGGCCCGCCCGCGGCCTGACCGCCCTCGTACCCCCTGGTGTCACCCGGTCGGCCGGCGGTAGCGTGCGCCGATGACCCCCTCGGCGCGTCCCGTGGCGGTGGTGACCGGCGCGGCCGGGGGCCTGGGCCGTGCCATCGCCACCGCGCTGCACGCCGACGGCTGGTCGGTGCTGCTCACCGACCTCGACCCGGCGGCGGTGCAGAGTGCCGCGGTGCCGCTCGGCGGCTGGTCGGCCGCCCTGGACGTCCGGGACGAGGACGCCTGCGCCGCCGTCGCCGGGATCGCGGCGAGCCGGGGCGACCTCGCCCTCTGGGTCAACAACGCCGGCATCCTCGTCACCGGGGCGTCGTGGGAGCACGACGCCGCGACCCGCCGTCGGGTGCTCGACGTGAACGCCCACGGCGCCATGAACGGCACCCTCGCCGCGCTGACCGTGATGCGCGAGCAGGGCCACGGCCACGTGCTCAACGTCGTCTCGTTGGCCGGGCTGGTCGCCGCGCCCGGCGAGACGGTGTACGCGGCCAGCAAGCACGCCCTGCTGGCGTTCAGCCTCGGCACCCTGTCCGACCTGCGGATGGCCGGGTACCGGCGGGTGCACGTCTCCTGTCTCTGCCCGGACGGCATCTGGACCCCGATGCTGCACGACCGGCTGGACGACCCGGGGGCGGTGGCCTCGTTCACCGGGTCGATGCTGACCGCGCAGCGGGTGGCGGCCCGGGCGGTCCGGCTGGCCCGCCGGCCACGTCCGGTGGTCAGCCTGCCCCGCTGGCGGGGAGCGCAGGTACGCCTGTTGGACGCGCTGCCCAGGTTGGCCGTCGCACTGACCCCGCTCGTCCGGGCCGCCGGCCGCGCCGGTCAGCGCCGCCAACGCCGCAGGTCAGCGCCGTCAGACCGGCGCTGACCACCGCTGGTCCGCTTGCTAGGTTTCCGAGCGTGACTCATCTCGACCGGTGCGACGAATCCAGCCGAACCTGGGTGACCGAGGCGATCGCCGCCGTCGAGGCGGACGCGAACCGCTCGGCCGACACCCACCTGCTGCCGTTCCCGCTGCCCCGGGAGTGGGGGATCGACCTCTACCTCAAGGACGAGTCGTCACACCCCACCGGCTCGCTGAAGCACCGGCTGGCCCGCTCGCTGTTCCTCTACGGGCTCTGCAACGGCTGGATCGGGCCGCGCACCACGATCGTCGAGGCGTCGTCGGGTTCCACGGCGGTCTCCGAGGCGTACTTCGCCCGGATGCTGGGTCTGCCGTTCATCGCGGTGATGCCTGCCTCCACCTCGCCGGAGAAGATCGCGCAGATCGAGTTCCAGGGCGGCCGGTGCCACCTGGTGGACGACCCGGCGAGCGTGGTGGTCGAGGCCCGGTGGCTCGCCGAGGACTCCGGCGGGCACTTCATGGACCAGTTCACCTACGCGGAGCGGGCGACCGACTGGCGGGGCAACAACAACATCGCCGAGTCGATCTACGCGCAGTTGGAACTGGAGCGGCACCCGATCCCCGCCTGGGTCGTGGTGGGTGCCGGCACCGGGGGCACCAGCGCGACCATCGGCCGCTACGCCCGGTACCGCCGGCTCGCCACCAAGCTCTGCGTGGTCGACCCGGAGAACTCGGCGTTCTACCCGGCCTGGCTGGCCGCCGACTGGTCGGTGCGCACCGGGAAGGGCTCCCGCATCGAGGGGATCGGCCGGCCCACCGTGGAGGCGTCGTTCCTGCCCTCGGTGGTGGACCGGATGGTCCAGGTGCCGGACGCGGCGTCACTGGCCGCCATGCGCGCCGGATCGGCGCTGCTCGGCCGCCGGGTGGGCGGGTCCACCGGCACCAACCTGTGGGGCGCGTTCAGCCTGATCGCCGCGATGCTCGCCGAGCGTCGGACCGGCTCGGTGGTCACCCTGATCTGCGACCCGGGCGACCGGTACGCCGACACCTACTACTCCGACGACTGGGTGGCCGCCCAGGGCCTCGACCTGACCCCGCACCTGGCCACCATCGACCGCTTCCTGGCCACCGGAGCCTGGCCGGCTTGAGCTGCTCAGCAGGGCCTGGCCGGCCTGAACCGCGCAGCGCAGCCTGGCCCGCCTGAACTGCGCAGCGGGCCTGGCCCGCCGGTGCGCGGGTCAGCGCGGGTCGATCCGTTCGGCCAGCCCGGGGTAGCGCACCACGTAGCCGCTGTCGTCCAGATCGATGTCGGCGGTGAAGGTGCCGCTGGCAAAGCGCACCCGACCCGGCCCGAGCCCGGTGTAGATCTGCTCGGCCGGCACCACCTCCAGGCCGGGCAGCAGCACCCAGGCGACGGTGATCCGGTGTGCCACGTCGGCCGCCTCGGCCGCCATCCGGAGCCGGTGGACCGGCAGGGTGTTGAACAGCGGCGAACCGCTCAGGTCGACGTCGAGCGCGTCGGCCAGTCGGTCCGGGTCATCCGTGCCGGGCAGACCGGCCCGGGGGTGACCGGCCGCGACCAGGGCCGCGTCCAGGTTGCCCTGCTCGGCGGTGGTCACCCGCCACCGGCCAGTGGCCCGCTCCAGGGTCACCCGGCGCAGCCAGCCGAGCCCCTCGGCCTCGACCTCGACCCGGCTGGTGGCCCAGTCCGGCGTGGTGGTCAGCTGGTAGCGGGCGGTCCACGGGATCGGGTCCACGGCGAGCAGGGTGCCCCGGGCCGCCAACCCGTGGCCGTCGTCGAGCAGCACCTGCTCGCTGCCGGCGGTGTCCGTCCGGGACCAGAAGATCGACTTCGGCATGGTCGGCATGAGCCGGACGTTACGCGACCGGACCGGCATCGGCAGGGCATGCGCGAACGCCGCCGCGAAGCCTGAGCTTCGCGACGGCGTTCGGTGGATCAATCAGTGGGTACGCGCCGCCGGTCGCCCGCCGAAACCGCGCCGATCGTCGCGCGGCCGGTCATCACGGGGCCGGTCGTCGCGCGGCCGGTCGTCCCGGACCCGGCTCTCCGGGCGGAAACCACCCCGAGCGTCCCGGTCGCCGAAGCGCCGCTCACCCTGCGGGCGGTCGCCGAAGCGCCGCTCGCCGGTGGGCCGGTCGCCTCGACCGTCCCGGTCACCGCCCTGCGGCCGGTCGCCGAACCGACGCTCGCCCTGCGGCCGGTCGCCCTGCTGCCGGTCGCCGTAACGACGCTCGCCCTGCGGCCGGTCGCCGTAGCCCCGGTCGCCCTGCGGGCGGTCACCGAAGCGCCGCTCGCCGGTGGGCCGGTCGCCGTAGCCCCGGTCGCCCTGCGGGCGGTCACCGTAGCCGCGCTCGCCCTGCGGGCGGTCGCCGAACCGACGCTCACCGGTCGGCCGGTCGCCGTAGCGGCGCTCGCCCTGCGGGCGGTCGCCGTAGCCCCGGTCACCCTGCGGGCGGTCGCCGTACTGGCGGTCACCCTGCGGGCGGTCACCGAAACGGCGCTCGCCGGCCGGCCGGTCGCCGTAGCGGCGGTCGCCCTGCGGACGGTCGCCGTAGCGGCGCTCGCCACCGGTGCGGTCACCAAACCGGCGCGGGCCCCCGGCCCGGTCGTCGAAACGGCGCGAGCCGCCGGAGCGGTCGCCGTAGCCCCGAGGCTCCGCCTCGACGCGGACCGGAACGCCACTGGGCTCGCGGGCGCCGACCAGCTCGGCCAACGCCGCGTCGCCGACCCGGACCCGGGTCTCGGCCGGCGCGACACCGGCCTTCTCCATCATCGCCAGGGTGGTGCGGCGCTGCTTGGGCAGCACCAGCGTGGCGACCGCGCCCGACTCGCCGGCCCGGGCGGTACGCCCCGCGCGGTGCAGGTAGTCCTTGGGGTCCTTCGGCGGGTCGACGTGCAGCACGAGGGTGACCCCGTCGACGTGGATGCCCCGGGCCGCCACGTCCGTGGCGACCAGCACGTTCATCCGGCCCTCACGGAACTCGGCAAGCGTCTTGGTGCGCATCCGCTGGGTCTTGCCGCCGTGCAGCCCACCGGCGCGTACGCCGACGGCCGCGAGCTGCTCGACCAGCCGGTCCACCCCGAGCTGGGTACGGGCGAAGACCATGGTCCGGCCATCCCGGGCGGCGATCGAGGCCGCCACCGGGAACTTCTCGTGCGGCGGGATCAACAGCATGTGGTGGTCCATGGTGGACACCGAGGCGGTGGACGGCGCGGTGGAGTGGGTGACCGGGTCGGTCATGAACCGCTTGACCAACGCGTCGACGTCACCGTCCAGGGTGGCCGAGAAGAGCAGCCGCTGACCGTTCGCCGGCGTCTTCGCCAGCAGGTCGGTCACCTCGGGCAGGAAGCCCATGTCGGCCATCTGGTCGGCCTCGTCGAGGACCGTGACCTCGACGTCGTCGAGTTGGCAGATGCCCCGCTCGATGAGGTCGCCGAGCCGGCCCGGGGTGGCCACGATGATCTCCACGCCGCGGCGCAGCGCGTCGATCTGACGGTCGTAGGGAACGCCGCCGACGGCGGTCTTGAGGAAGATGCCGACGGACTTGCCCAACGGCACCAGGGCGTCGTTGACCTGCATGGCCAGTTCGCGGGTGGGCACCAGGACCAGGGCGCGCGGACGCATCGGCCGGGCCCGGTTGCGGTTGGCCAGCCGGGCGATCATCGGCAGACCGAAGGCGAGCGTCTTGCCCGAACCGGTCTGCCCGCGGCCCAGCACGTCGCGGCCGGCGAGCGCGTCCGGAACGGTGGCCCGCTGGATCTCGAACGGGCTGGTGATGCCCTGCTGCGCCAGTGCGCGGACCAGCGGGTCGGGCAGGCCGAGGGCGGCGAAGCTGATCGGCTCGGCGGTCTCGGTCGGCTCGGCCTGCGCGGTGGCTACCGGCGCGGCGCCGGCCTCGCTCGGAGCGACGTCGAGCTGCTCCCGGGCGGTGTCGACCGCCGGGACTGAGTTGAAAACGGACGTAACGGTGCTGGGGTCAGCAGAGGTGGTCAACAAAAACCTTTCGAGCGGGGCGCATCTTCGCGATGGCCTGCCGCGGCTGTACCGCCGGATCGCCCGCAAGATCGCCCAGGGGCGCACACCACGCGCGCCGGGTCAGTGATCTCGCCCAGTGTACGGCGGTCTGGCGAAGCCGCCAGCCGGTTGACCGACGGTAGTGGGCGGACTCACCATCGCCGCCGCTCGCTGGCTCACCCGTTGAGCACGCTGCCCACCAGACCGTCCAGAGCGTCGCCGGCCAGCAAGACGACCATGACACTGATCGCCACCAGCAGCCCCAGAGCGGCGGCCAGGACAATCATCACCCGGGTGTTACGGGACCGTTCGGCCGGCGTGTCCGCCCAACCCTGGGCCAGGATGTGCCCGGTCAACGAGCCGGACGTCTCCACCGCGTTGGCGGGTATCGCGATGGTGGTGAAGCCGGCCCCCTCGCCGTTGCCGTAGACGGTGCCGGCCAGGTCGGAGCCGCCGTCGTGCCGCCCACCACGGGCGCCGGCCGCGTCCCGTCCGGGGGAACCAGCCGGTGGGCTGCTCGGCGGTGCGGTCATTCGGGAGTTTCCGGTGCTGTTCCGGGTCGACGAAGGCGCCCCATCGGTGGACGGTGGCCAGCTCGGCAGCGCCGGCGCGGGCACCACCGGCGGCGGGGCAGCTGCCCCGGTCCAACCGGCACCGGACGTCGGGCGGGTCGCCCCGGTGGTGGACGGCCACCCGGCCGGCGGTGCGGAGACCGACGCGCTGGCGCGTACGCCGGGCATGTCGGTCATCGCCGGCGGCGGCGGAAACGGCGGTGCCGGCATCGGGCCGGGCGGGGCCGGTGGAGCCGGCACCGGCGGACCGGGTGGCGGCAGCGGCGGGCTCGGGACGGGCGGCGACGGCGGGCCGGGCATGGGCGGCACCGGCGAGGGCGGTGGGGTGGGCGGGCCCGGTACGGGCGGAACCGGACCGGGCGGCGGCGTGGGCCCGGGGCCCGGCGTCGGCACCGGACCGGGCGGGTACGGACCCGGGGCCGGTGCGGGCTCCGGTTCCGGGGGCGGCGGCTGGGTCGGCCCGGGACCGGGTGGCGTGGGCTCCGGCTCCGGGGTCGACGGCGTCGAGGGCTGGGCCGGCTCCGGCTCGGCGCCCACCGGCGCGGCTCGGTAGACGGCGGGCGTGCGCTCGCGAAGGTCCGGGGTGCCCAGGGCGTCGGCCGTGCCCCGACTGCTGCTCGGAACCGTGGCGCTGGCCCGGGCCGGCGCGGGGGAGTCGGTCCGCTGTGCCGGCAACGACACGTCGGCTGGGCTGGCCGAGCCGGTGGCACGGTAGGTGGTCGCGGTGGCCGGAGCGCTGGCCGGCAGGTCACCGCGGGAAGCCCCGGCGGTCACGACGCTGGCGCGTGCGCGTACCGGTGCGGCGGCCGGGCTCTGGCGCTCGTCGTCGCCGGCGGGTACGTCGTCGTCGGCGTCGGTCGAGGCGTCCGCGGCGACCGCTGCCGTGCCACTGCCGGTCGGGCCGCTGACAGCCGGGACGGCGTCGCTGACAGCCGGGGCGGCGTCGCTGTCAGCGGAGCCGGCGTCCGCCGAGCTGGTGTCGCTGCCTGTCGAGCTGGTGGCAGCCGGGCTGGCGTCGCTGGCGGCCACCGGGTCGGGGGTTTCCGGCCCTGGTGGGCCGGCCTCGTCGACCACGGGGTCGACAGTCTCCGCCGGATCTCTCTGCTCGGCCATTTCCGCCCTCCGCGCCATGCTCGCACCCGAACCCGTGACGTCGAGTCGGATGTGCCTGGTTGTCACGGTGCCACAGATCTTCCCGAGCGGACAGCCGGAGCCGGTCGTGGCGGATCAGCCCGCGGTGCTGGGGCTGCCCGTCGCGCTGCCACTGCCCGTCGCGCTCGTGCTGGCCTTCGGCGTGGTCGTCGGAGACGCGCTGGTCGGCGCGCTGCTCGGTGCCGAGGGCGCTGGCGTCGGGGTGTTGCTCGGGGTCTTCGACGGCGTGGGCGTCGGGCTGGTCGTCAGCGTCGGCGTCGGTGTCGGCGTCGTGGTCTTCGTCGGCGTGGGCGTCGGCTTGGTGGTCTTCGTGGGCGTCGGCGTGGGCGTCGGCTTGGTGGTCTTCGTGGGCGTCGGCGTGGGCTTCGGGGGCGAGACGGGCGGAGTCGGGTTGGTCACTACCGGTGCCGGCACCGCGCCGATCACCCGGGTGGCGGCGTACAGCCGGGACCAGCCGACCACCGAGATCTTGACGACGTCGCCGGTGGTGGGCGCCTGCACCATCTTGCCGTTGCCGATGTACATGCCGACGTGGTGGATCGTCGTCCAGCTACTGCCCGAGGCGAAGAAGAGCAGGTCGCCGGGAAGCAGTGCGCTCTGCGAAACGGTGCGGGAACGGGTGGCGGCGTACTGGTCCCGGGAGACCCGGGGCAGGTCGAAGTAGTCGGCGCCGGGGGACCGGTACGCCGCCCACATCAGGCCGGAGCAGTCGAACTGGTCCGGCCCCTCCTCGGACCACTTGTACGGGTCGCCGAGCTGGGCGAGCGCGTACCGGACCGCGGCCAGTGCCCGCGGGTGCGCGGCCATGCCGCTGATGCTCTGGTTGGAGACGTAGCCGGCGCCGATCTGCTGCTCGGCGGCCTCCTGCTGGCGTTCGATCTCGATCAGCGCGGCGGCGTTGTCCCGGCGCAGCTTGAGCAGGCTCGCCTCGGCGGTGCGGAGCGCCGTCTCACCCGAGGTGAACTCCGCCTCGGCGGCGGCGAGCAGCGCCTTGGCCTCGGTGTGCTTCTGGTAAGCGGCCTGCTCACCGGCGCGGGCCCGGGACAGCTCCCCGGCCACCCCGGTCGTGCCGCCGTCGACCTTCTCGCCACGGGTGATCGCCTGGAGGCGGCTCAGCCCGCGGATGTCCTGGGCGAATTCGCCCGGCGGCAGCGCGGCGGCTGCCTTGACGGCCTCGGCGGCGGCGGTGTCGGCGGTCTGCTGGGCTCGGAGCAGGGCGTCCTGTGCGGTCGCCAGCGCCTTGCCGGCCGCGTCGAGCTGCGCCTGCGCGTCGACGCGTTTCTGCCGGCTCACCAGCAACGCCTCGCCGAGCGCGCCGACCTGGACCTCGCCGGCGGAGATCGCGGCGGCCAGTGGCCCGTTGCCGACGTTGACCACCGGCGGGGCGGGCACGCCGGCGACCGGTGCGCCGCCGGGCAGCTGAAGCGAGCCGGTGACCGCCGGTCGCGAGCCGGTGTCCGGCACCGTGGTCGGCACGCCGGGCTCCGCGTACGCGGGGGTGGCCAGTACGGCTGCGGCGATCGCGCCGAGCAGGGCGGCCCAGAGCTTCGGACGCAGGACCGGCGAGATCACCGGGCTCCGTCGTCGCTGCCGTCGCCCGCGCCCGCTGTAGACCATGCCGCTCCCCGTCCAACCGCTCGTCGCCGCGCTCGGTGGGCGCGACCGTCGGGACGGTACCAGTGTGTGTGTTCCGCCCCACCTTGTTACTACCGCACCTCGCCACTCATGTCGATGCGTTGCCGGGTTACGGGAGGCTGAGAGTCTGGTGAAGTGGGTCGCTGACGGCGACCGTGCCGCCGGACCGGTCGGCGCCGCGACGTACGCTCGATCCGGACCGCAGGTGGAAGGGACGTGCCATGGACGCCGGACTCAAGCGTGAGCTCGAAGCGAAGGTGTACGCCGGTGAGCGGCTGACCCGGGAGGACGGGGTCGCCCTCTACGAGAGCGACGACCTGACCTGGCTGGGGCGGCTGGCGCACCACAAGCGCACCGAGTTGAACGGTGAGCGGGTGATGTTCAACGTCAACCGGCACCTCAACCTGACCAACGTCTGTTCGGCGTCCTGTGCGTACTGCTCGTTCCAGCGCAAGCCGGGCGAGAAGGACGCGTACACGATGCGCATCGACGAGGCGGTCCGCAAGGCCAAGGAGATGGAGGACGAGCAGCTCACCGAGTTGCACATCGTCAACGGCCTGCACCCCACGCTGCCCTGGCGTTACTACCCGAAGGTGCTGCGTGAGCTGAAGGCGGCGCTGCCGAACGTCAAGCTCAAGTGCTTCACGGCGACCGAGGTGCAGTGGTTCGAGAAGATCAGCGGCCTGAGCGCCGACGAGATCCTCGACGAGCTGATGGACGCCGGCCTGGAGTCGCTGACCGGCGGTGGCGCGGAGATCTTCGACTGGGAGGTCCGGCAGCACATCGTCGACCACGCCTGCCACTGGGAGGACTGGTCGCGCATCCATGCCCTGGCCCACAGCAAGGGCATGAAGACCCCGGCGACGATGCTGTACGGCCACATCGAGGAGCCCCGGCACCGCGTCGACCACGTGCTGCGGCTGCGCGAGTTGCAGGACGAGACCGGTGGCTTCGCGGTCTTCATCCCGCTGCGCTACCAGCACGACTTCGTCGACTCGGCGGACGGCAAGATCCGTAACCGGATCCAGGCGCGCACCACGATGGCCTCGCCGGCCGAGTCGCTGAAGACGTTCGCCGTCTCCCGGCTGCTCTTCGACAACGTGCCGCACCTGAAGAACTTCTGGGTGATGCACGGGCTGTCGGTGGCCCAGCTCTCGCTGAACTTCGGCGTGGACGACCTGGACGGTTCCGTCGTCGAATACAAGATCACGCACGACGCCGACTCGTACGGCACCCCGAACACCATGCACCGCGACGACCTGCTGCACCTGATCTGGGACGCCGGCTTCCAGCCGGTCGAGCGGGACACCCGCTACAACGTGGTCCGGGAGTACGACAAGGCCCCGTCGCTGGCCGAGCGGCGCGCCGAGCCGCAGCAGGTCTGGGCCTGAGCCACCACGTACCCTCGCAGTCGATGACCGAGCAACGAGGATCTGAGCAGCAGAGCGGGTTTCCCCGCCGGGACGCCGAGGGCCGCATCCGTACCCTGGGCGATCTGCTCGGGGTGTGCCTGGCCGGCCTGGTCATCGGCGTGCTCGCGTTGGTGCTGTTCGACTGGGCGTTCGCCTCGATCGGCGCCGGCGACTTCGGGCACACCAACGGCTGGCTCGCGGTGATCCTGCCGGCCTGGCTGTTCTGGGACGACTTCCGGGCTTGGGAGTTCGGCGCGGCCCGGGTGGTGGCGGCGGTGGTCGCCGCCGCAGTCGGGGTGTTCGCGGGGTTGCTGATCGCCGGTCTGGGCGCGGGGTTGCCTCCGCTGCTCTCCGGCGCGTTGGCGGCGGGGGCGTTCACCGTGGCGTACGCGGCCCTCTGGTTCCCGGGCGTCCGCTGGCTGGCCCGCCGGACCGGCTGACCACGACCGCCCGCCGGGCGGCTCGACCATTCCGCCGGCAGTGGCGGGCGACGGAGAGAACGGAGTGGTGCGGGTGAGCGCCGCGCTCAAGTACACGCTGGGCCGGATCGGGCTGTTCGTCGCCGTGCTGGCGGGTCTCTGGCTGATCGACATGAACGTGTTCCTGAAGCTGATGCTGGCGTTGGTGTTCTCCGCCGCGCTCTCCTTCTTCCTGCTGCGTGGTTGGCGCGACGAGATGGCCGGGGAGATCGCCGAGGCAGCCGAGCGCCGCCGCACCGAAAAGGAACGCCTCCGCTCCGCCCTAGCCGGCGAAGACCAAACCCCCACCGACCCCACCCCAACCCCCACCCCCGACCCCCCCACCCCCGACACCCAGCGTTGATCATGAAGTTATTGCCACGACACGCCGATCGGCCGGGCAATAACTTCATGATCAACGGCACAGGGTCGGCCGGGCCGGGTCGGTTGGGCCGGTGGGTGGGGTGGGTTACCAGTTGGTGGAGCCGGGGACCTTGGGCCAGGGCTTTGTGGTGGGCTTGATCAGGTACGCGATGCCGCCGGAGCCGCCGGACACACCGCCGCTGGCGTTGGTGCGCTTGGTCCGCAGCCAGATCTGCTCGAACTGCGCGCGCTTGTAGACGTTGCGCACCACGTCGTTGCTGGACGAGGCCGGGTCGTTGACGATCACGTCGCCGTCGGCGGTGAAGCCGACCACCACGAAGAGGTGCCCGGAGGTGCCGTAGTTCGCCCCGTCCAGCTCACTGGCGAGGAAGGACTGACTGGTCACGACGGGGATGCCGGCCGCGATGAAACGCTCCAGCTCGTCCAGCGAGTGCAACCGGGTCACCCGGCCCTCCAGCCCGGGGAAGCTGGCCGCGTACGCGGTGTTGAATGGCCAGTTGCCCGCGCCGTCGTACGCGTAGTCGTAGGTCATCCGGGCGGCGTGGTTGACCGTCGGGTCGGGGTAGGTCGGGTCCACCCAGGAGGTGTCGGCCGCCGAGGGTTTGCGACCCCAGTACTCGACCACCATCTCGGTAGAGGTGGGCGAGCACCACGCCTCGCCGCCGCCGTCGTACTCCGGGTAGTGCCCGGCGTGCACGTTCTGCGAGTAGCGCGGCACCGGAAGCTCCCGGCCCCAGGCGATGTGCCCGGCGCTCGGCGTGACGGTGAACCGGTCCGGCACGGTGGAGCTCATCGCGCCCAGCATGCGGACCACCGGGGCGGCGCTCTGCCCGGGCGCCCGGTACAGGGTCAGTTTGAGCTGGTACGACCGCAGCAGCACCCCGGCGGTGGCGTCGTCGATGCTGAAGGTGTCGGTCCAGATCGTCGAGAAGGGGTCGCCCTGCCGGTTGACGCTGGTCCGCTTGATGTCGGCGTCGCCGGAGGCCCAGCGACCCAGGACGTACCACGGGGTCTGGTCGCCGCTGGTGTAGCTGCCCTGCATCTCCACCTGGATCCAGGTGCCGGCGGGGGTCTCCGCGTTCCAGGAGGCGATCAGCTCGGTGGCGTCGAATCCGACCCGGGTCACCGGCGAGGTCCAGGTGCCGTACTCCCAGGTGCGGGTGACGCCGGTGTGCGGGTCCGCGTACTCGGTGGTGCCGGCCGGGCGGGCCAGGGTGATGCCCGCGCGGGCGCCGGGCACGACGCGGGTGCCGGACCGGCTGCCCCGGTGCCAGTCGGCGGGCCCGGCCCAGTCCTGGAAGGTGATCTGCTCGTCGTGGGCGGGGGCGGGCGGGTGGGCCGCCATCGCGGGCGCGGCGGTGGTGAGCAGGGTGAGCGTGGTGACGCCGGCGAGGGCGGCCGCGCGCAGGCGGGATCTGGCCATGGGGGCTCCGCGGTGTCGAGGGGGCATCGTCGCTGGTCAGTTTTCCGCTTGGAGGGAAGTTTCGCCAGATGTTGACGGATGGAAAATCATTGCCGCCGTGATGATCCGCCTGGGATGGCGAAGGCAGCGAAGGATATTGATATGACCATGTGACAGGTGGTGAAGTGTCCTTCACCGAGCGGGATCTCCCGCCCATCGAGGAGGTAGTCCATGGCCCTCCGCACGCCCAACCCCCTCCGCCGTGTCCTGGTGCTCGCTGTCGTCACCGGGCTGGGCATCGTCACCGTCGCCGCCGGTCCGGTCGCCGCCCGACCGGCACCGGACCGCACCGCCGAGCCGGCCGCCGCCGGCTACCGGGTGCTCGGGCCCCGGACCCTCGCCGACCGCAACGCGGTGGCCCGCACCGGAGCCGCCATCGACTACTCCGAACACGGCGTGCTGCACATCTCGGCCACCGCGGCCGAGGCCACAGCGATCGGCAAGCTCGGCTTCCGGCTGGAACCGCTGGCCCCGCCGCCCAACGCCGAGCGCGGCGCCGACGACTTCGGCGCGCTGGCGTTCCCGCCGGCCGACTCCAACTACCACGACTACGCGGAACTGACCGCCGTCGTGAACCAGGTCGTCGCCGACCATCCGGCGATCGCCCGCAAGATCAGCATCGGTTCGTCGTACGAGGGCCGCGACCTGATGGCGGTGAAGATCTCCGACAACGTCGGCACCGACGAGAACGAGCCGGAGATCCTGTTCAACTCCCAACAGCACGCCCGCGAGCACCTGACCGTCGAGATGGCGATCTACCTGCTCAACCTCTTCACCGACAGCTACGGCAGTGACTCCCGGATCACCAACATCGTCAACGGCCGGGAGCTCTGGATCGTGCCGACGGTCAACCCGGACGGCAGCGAGTACGACATCGCCACCGGCTCGTACCGGTCCTGGCGCAAGAACCGGCAGCCCAACAGCGGCTCGTCCAACGTCGGCACCGACCTGAACCGCAACTGGTCCTACAACTGGGGATGCTGCGGCGGCTCGTCGGGCACCACCTCGTCGGAGACCTACCGGGGGCCGTCGGCGTTCTCCGCGCCCGAGACGCAGGCGCTGCGTAACTTCGTCAACGGCCGGGTGGTCGGCGGTGTGCAGCAGATCAAGGCCAACATCGACTTCCACACGTACTCGGAGCTGGTGCTCTGGCCGTACGGCTACACCACGGCGAACACCGCGACCGGGATGAACGCGGACCAGTACAACACCTTCGCCACCATCGGCCAGCAGATGGCGGCCACCAACAACTACACGCCGGAGCAGTCCAGCGACCTCTACATCACCGACGGGGACAGCCTCGACTGGATGTGGGCCACCCACAACATCTGGGCGTACACCTTCGAGATGTACCCGGGCTCGTCCGGCGGCGGCGGCTTCTACCCGCCCGACGAGGTGATCCCGGCGCAGACCTCGCGCAACCGGGAGGCGGTGCTGATCCTCAGCGAGTACGCCGATTGCCCGTACCGGGCCATCGGCAAGCAGGCGCAGTACTGCGGCGGCGGTGGCGGCACCACTGTCTGGTCGGACACCTTCGAGACCGCCACCGGCTGGACCATCAACCCGGCCGGCACCGACACCGCCACCCTCGGCGCGTTCGAGCGGGGTGCCGCCCAGGCGACCACCTCCTCCGGAGCCAAGCAGCTCACCCCGTACGCCGGATCCAACGACCTGGTCACCGGCCGGCTGGCCGGCTCGGCGGCCGGTGACTACGACCTCGACGGCGGAGTGACCAGCGCCCGGTCCCCGGCGGTGACCCTGCCGTCGTCCGGCACGTTGACCCTCTCGCTCGCCTGGTACCTGGCGCACGGCTCGAACGCCTCGTCGGCGGACTACCTGCGGGTCAGCGTGGTGCACAACGGCGGCACCACAGCGCTGCTCACCCAGGCCGGCGCGGCCAGCAACCGCAACGGAAGTTGGGCGGTCGCGAACCTCAACCTCTCGCCGTACGCCGGCCAGTCGGTCCGCATCCTCGTCGAGGCGGCGGACGCGTCCGGGGCCAGCCTCGTGGAGGCGGCTGTGGACAACGTCACCATCACGTCCTCCTGATCGGGTGGGGCCCCGTCCCGCCCCGGCGGGGCCCCGCCACCCGCTCCGAAACCCCAGGATCTCGGACATATGCCTCCCCGACCCACGTGGTGCGGGTGTCCGAGGTATCGACGCCTGCCGACCGGCCCTTGATCGATCCGGCACGTCCTGGCGGTGCGCTACCGTCTTACCGACCAGTCCGCAGCGAAGCCGGTACGAAACCCGGCGCTGTCCCGCAACTGTGATGCCCCACCGCTCGGTGGGGACGAGCCAGGTCGCCTACGGATCGGTCGCGATACGCGCTCTCGAGGAAGGGCGCCTCGTGGGCGGGCGTACGAAAGTCCCTGTCGGCGAAGCACCACACTCCTCGACCGACAGGAGGCCCCCATGTTCAGACGTACCCCTCGGCTCTTCGCGGCGACCCTCGCGGTCACCGCGCTCGCCCTCGGCGCCTGCGCCGAGAAGACCGACGACCAGCCGAGCGCCGGTACCGCGGCCGCCGCCTACCCGGTCACCGTCGGCGCGCTCACCCTCGACAAGCGTCCCGAGAAGATCGTCGTGCTGTCGCCGACCGCCACCGAGATGCTCTTCGCGATCGGTGCCGGCCCGCAGGTGACCGCCGTCGACGACCAGTCGAACTACCCGGCGGACGCGCCCAAGACCGACCTCTCCGCCTTCCAGCCGAACGCCGAGGCCATCGCCGGTAAGAACCCGGACCTCGTGGTGCTCTCCGACGACCGCAACAAGATCGTCGAACAGCTCGGCAAGCTGAAGATCCCGGTGTACCAGACCCCGGCGGCCACCACGCTCGACGACTCGTACCGGCAGATCACCGAGCTGGGCGCCCTGACCGGGCACGCCGACCAGGCCACCGACGTCGCCACCCGGATGAAGGACGACATCGCCAAGCTGGTCAAGGACCTGCCGCAGCGCGCCGAGAAGCTCACCTACTTCCACGAGCTGGGCCCGGAGCTGTACAGCGCCACCAGCAAGACCTTCATCGGCTCGCTCTACAGCCAGGTCGGCCTGACCAACATCGCCGACCCGGCCGACGCGGACGGCAAGAACTTCGGCTACCCGCAGTTGTCCCAGGAGTTCATCGTCAAGGCCGACCCGGACTTCGTCTTCCTGGCCGACGCCAAGTGCTGTCAGCAGAGCGCCGAGACGGTCAAGGCGCGCAGTGGCTGGGCCGGTCTGACCGCGGTGAAGAACAACCAGGTCGTCGCCCTCGACGACGACGTCGCCTCCCGCTGGGGCCCACGGGTCGTCGACCTGCTCCGGGTCATCATCGACGCGGTCGCCAAGGTGCCCGCGTGACCGTCGTCCGTCGGTGACCGGGCCGCTGTCCGCGGCCCGGCCTGCCAAGCTGCTGTCCGCGGCCCGGCCTGCCGGGCTGCGCAAGCGGTGGCTGGTCGCGGGGTTGTTCGCGGTGCTCGTCGCGCTCGTGGTCGGGGTGTCGCTCGGCCCGGTGAGCCTGCCCCCGGGCAGCGTCGCCGCCGAGCTGCTCAACCTGTTTCCCGGGGTGCACCTCGACAGCGGGCTGACCGAGCGCGAGATCGCCATCGTCACCGAGCTGCGCCTGCCGCGGGTGGTGCTGGGCCTGCTCGTCGGTGGGCTGCTCGCCCTGGCCGGTGGTTGCTACCAGGGCGTGTTCCGCAACCCGCTGGCCGACCCGTACCTGCTCGGGGTGGCCGCAGGCGCCGGCCTCGCGGTCACCGCGGCGATCGCCCTCGGCGGCGCCGGCCGGCAGGGCACGCTCTCCGGGCTGCCGATGACCATTCCGCTGGCTGCGTTCGCCGGTTCGCTGCTCGCCGTGACGATGACCTACGTGCTCGGCGCGGCCGGTGGGCGACGCGGGTCACCGGCGATGCTGATCCTGGCCGGGGTGGCGGTCTCCGCGTTCCTCTCCGCCGGGCAGACGTACCTCCTGCAACGACACGCCGACAGCATCCAGCCGGTCTACTCCTGGCTGCTCGGCCGGCTGGCTACCGCCGGCTGGCACGATGTCCTGCTGGTCCTGCCGTACGCCGCGCTGACCACAGTCGTGGTGCTACTGCACCGCCGTGAGCTGGACGTCCTCGCGGTCGGCGACGACGAGGCGAGAAGTCTGGGCCTGCACCCGCAGCGCACCCGCTACCTGTTGATCGCCGCCGCCTCCCTGGGCACCGCGGCGGCGGTCTCCGCGACCGGGCTGATCGGCTTCGTCGGCATCATCGTGCCGCACACCGTCCGGCTGCTCGCCGGGTCCAGCTACCGGGTGATCCTGCCGATGTCACTGCTGTTCGGCGGCGCGTTCCTGACGCTGACCGACGTGGTGGCCCGGACCGTCGCCGCCCCCTCCGAGCTGCCGATCGGAGTGGTGACCGCCCTGCTGGGTGGCCCGTTCTTCGTCCTCGTACTGCGGACCGCCCGGCGGGTGCTCACGTGAGCCGCGAGCCGGCCGTCGTTGCGTCCGCCGCCGGTGCGCCGGCCGTCGAGGTGCGCGGGCTGCATGTCGCCCTCGGTGGCACGCCGATCCTGACCGGCGTCGACCTCACCGTCGCCGTCGGCGAGTGGGTCACCGTGATCGGCCCGAACGGCGCCGGCAAATCGACCCTGTTGCGCGCCGTCGGCGGCCTGCTGCCCGCGCCGAAGGCGATCACCCTCTTCGGTACGCCGAGTGCCGCACTGCGTCGCCGGGACCGTGCCCGGGTGGTGGCCACGGTGGCACAGTCCCCGGTGGTGCCGCCCGGCATGTCGGTGCTGGACTACGTGCTGCTCGGCCGCACCCCGTACATCCCTGCGCTGGGCCGGGAGTCGACCGCCGACGTGGATGCCGTGCACGAGGTGCTGGGACGGTTGGACCTCACCGGCTTCCACCGTCGCGAGCTGGCCACCCTCTCCGGCGGCGAACGGCAGCGGGTGTTCCTCGCCCGCGCCCTCGCCCAGGGCGCGACGCTGCTGCTGCTCGACGAGCCGACCAGCGCGCTCGACATCGGGCACCAGCAGGACGTGCTCGAACTCGTCGACCAGCTACGCCGCGAGCACGGTCTGACCGTCCTCGCCACGATGCACGACCTCTCCCTGGCCGGTGAGTACGCCGACCGGATGGTGATGCTTGCCGGAGGTCAGGTGGTGGCCGCCGGGACTCCGCCCGAGGTGCTGACCGAGGAACTGCTCGCCACCCACTACCGGGCCAGCGTCCGGGTGGTCCCCGGTGCCCACGGCCCCCTGGTGGTCCCCGTCCGCCCCACCCGACCCTGAGCCCGAGTGGCGCTGGGTCAGGGGCCCAGGTCGATGACGGAGAAGAGGGCGCCCTGGGGGTCGCGGAGGGCCGCGAAGCGGCCCGCCGGGATGTCGCGGGGCGGGACCAGGATCGTTCCGCCCAGCTCGGAGGCGCGGGCCGCGGCGGCGTCCGCGTCGGTCACGGCGAAGTACACCGTCCAGTACGCGGGCAGGTCGGCCGGGAAGTCGTCGGCCAGCGGCGGCATCATCCCGGCGACGATCTGCGTCCCGAGCCGCCACCCGGTGTACGTCATCGCGCCCACCGCCTGGTCGTCGGGCTGCCAACCGAACACCAGCTCGTAGAAGACCTTCGCGCCCTCGGGGTCCGGGGTGACCAGCTCGTTCCAGCTCATCGCGCCCGGCACGTTGAACACCTCGGCACCGGCCATGGCCAGTGGCTGCCAGACGCTGAAGGTGGCGCCGGCCGGGTCGGCGAAGACCGCCATCCAGCCCCGGTCGAAGACCTCGAACGGTGGTACGACGACCTGCCCGCCGGCCCGTTCGACCCGGCCGGCGACCAGTTCGGCGTCGTCGGTGGCGAGGTACGTCGACCAGATCGGCACCTGGTCCGGGATCGCGGGCGGGCCGGCGCCGGCCACCGGCTTACCGTCGAGCAGGAAGACCGTGTAGCCGCCCGCCTCGGGTTCCGGGGTGACCTGGCCGGTCCAACCGAACAGCTCCGGGTAGAAGCGCCGCGCGTCGGTCAGGTCCGGGGTGGCCAGGTCGGCCCAGCAGGGCGTACCCGGCGGGACGGTGCTCACGTCAAGACCCCTCTCGGCCCGGGCGGCCACGGCGGCCCCCTGCCGGAATCCTGGCACCGTCCCGCCGCGGCCCGGGGCGGAAACGGACGAATCGTCAGCTGAACCGGCGACCCTCGTCCCGCCGGTACGCCCAGCCGGCGAGCGCGGCGAGCAGCACCACCCAGACGCCGAGCATGATCAGTGCCAGCGGCTCGACGGCGTAGTCGCCCACCGCCGCCCAGATCAGTTCGGCAGCGCCCCGGGTGGGCAGGTACGGCGCGATCGTCTCGATGAACCCGGGCGCGTCGCCCGGCGCGGAGAGCAGGCCGCCGCCGAAGGCCAGCGGCAGGAAGACCACCTGGGCCACCACGATCGCCGCCTTGCTCGGCAGCGAGTAGCCGATGGCGAGCCCCAACAGCGTGAACGGCACCGAGATGACGGCCACCGTGCCGAGAGCCAGCAGGAACGCCGCCGGGGTGAGCTGGGCCGCGGTCAGCGTCGCGCCGATCACCACGACCGGGATCAGCGAGAGGTAGGTCAGCGCCAGGCCGGCCAGCACCCGTCCGGCGAACCGCGGCGCCGGCCCGGCCGGCAGGGTCCGGGTGTACGGATTCCAGGGCTGGTCGCGATCCTCGGCGACACCGACGCCGTACTGGAAGATGTTGGCGCTCATCACCGAGAAGGTGACCATCGAGGCGGTGGCGTAGGTGGCACCGACCGCATCGTCACCGGCGAACGGCACCACGAAGAAGATCATGGCGGCGGCCGGGAAGAAGGCGCTGCCGAAGACGGCCACCGGAATCCGGATGATCTCCAGGAGTTGGTAGCGGGCGTGGACCAGGGCGAGCTGCACGGTCGCCTCCTCAGACGGTGGTGGGTCGGCCGCCGGCAGCGGCGGTGGGTCGGCCGGTGCCGTCGGGCGCGTCCCCGCTGGCCGTTTCGCCGCCGGACGCTTCTCCGCTGGTGATGGCGAGGAACGCCTCCTCCAGGGACGTCGGCCGTACCTCCAGGTCGGTGAACGGGGTCTGGGTCGTGACCAGCGCTCGGACCAGCTCGTCGGCGTCGGTGGTGAGCAGGTGCAGCCGACCGTCGACCCGTTCGGTGCGAACCACCCCGGGCAGGTCGGGCAGGTGGTCGGCGACGAGGCTGACCCGGCGTACACCCACGATGCCGCGCACCGCGTCCACGGTGTCGTCGGCGAGCACCCGGCCCTGCCCGATGACCACCACCCGGTGGGCGAGCTCCTCCACCTCCTCCAGGTAGTGACTGCTCAACAGCACGGTGCCACCGTCGTCGTGGAACGCCCGGATCGCGTCCCACAGGGTGTGCCGGGCGGCCACGTCCAGGCCCGTGGTCGGTTCGTCGAGCAGCACCAAGCGGGGCCGGCCGACGAACGCCAACGCCACCGCCAACCGGCGGCGCTGCCCGCCGGAGAGCCCACCGGTCTGCCGTCGGGCGAGGTCGGCGAGACCGAAGCGGTCGAGCAACTCCGCCCGGGGCACCGGGTCGGGGTAGTGCGCGGAGACGAAGTCGACGACCTCCCCGACGCGCAGCGTGCCGGGGAGACCGGTCTCCTGCGGAGTGACCCCGATCTGCCGCCGGCTCGCCGGGTCGCGGGGGTCGCCGCCGTTCAGCTCCACCCGCCCGGAGCTGGGACGGCGCAGGCCCACCAGCAGGTTCATCAGCGTGCTCTTACCGGCGCCGTTCGGCCCGAGCAGGCCGACCAGCTCACCGGCCCGGACTTCCAGGTCGACGCGGTCGAGGGCGAGGACGTCACCGTACCGGCGGCTGGCCTGGTCGGCGCGGGCGAGGATCATGGCTGCTCCTTCGACGGGGTGGGGTCGAGCAGGGCGTCCTCAAGCTTGCGCAGGTGCACCGAGAGGTTGCCGGCGGTCAACGCGAGCAGCTCCTGCAGGCGGGGGAACGCGATCCGGTCGCCGTCGCTCCCGCCGCGGGCGAGCGCACCGGCCGACTTTACGGCAGAAAGTCGAGATGGGTGACCCCGTCGTCACCGGCGGGACCGCCGATCGCGGCGAGCAGTGCCTATGGTGGTCAGTCGTGGCGACCGATCCGCCGCACAGGCCACAGGGGAGGGTCCGTGTTCGGCGACCACAGGGGGCGCTGGTGACCGTCGACGGACGTCAGGCACGGTACGTCGAGGGGATCACCCGACTGCTGCCGGTCGGGGAGCAGGTGCGCGCGGTGGCCCGGGTGCGAGCGGGTGGAGGGCTGACCCCGGCGCCGCCCTCGCAGCCGTCGGCCCCGCCCGCCACGGGTGGGCCGAGCTTCCTGGGTGTCCTGCTCAACGTGCTGTCACCGAACATCACCTTCGGCCGGGCGGACGACGCCGTCGACTGGCTCGTCTTCGGCGTCGGAGGCCGAGGCCAACCGGATTCCCAGGCGTCCGTGCTGCACCACGCCCTGACCGTGGCGGCGAAGGGCACCGGCCTTCGGGACCTCGTGCTCGCGGTCACCGACGAGCGGCTGCTGCTCGGCGCGACGGCACCCGTCGGGCTGCTCTCCAGTTCGGCGGCGGACCAACGGGCGCAGGCCGACATCGAACTGCTCGGGTCCGTCAAGCGCACGGCCGTCGCCGCCCGGTTCGGCAGGTACCGGTTGAACTGGAAGCGGCTGCGACTCGACTTCGCCGACGGGTCGTGGCTGTCCTTCCACGTGCCGCTGGCCGACCCCGGCCGCCCGCTGCGGGAGATCGCGGCGGCCCTGTCAGCCGGCTGACCCGTCGACGAGCGGGGCGGGTAGCGGCGCGACGTGCAGCACCGCCAACCGGGACACCGCCCGCGTGAGCACCACGTACAGCCGGTGCAGCCCACGTGGCTCGGCCGCGACGATCGCGGCCGGCTCGACCACCACCACATGGTCGTACTCAAGGCCCTTGACCAGCGTCGCCGGCACCACGGTGACCCGCTCCGCGGCCGCCACGTCGTCGGCGGTCACGGTCTCGACACCGGCCTCGGCCAGCGCCGCGCGCAGGCCGTCTACCGCGTCGTCCGCGGCGATCACACCGACCGAGCCGTCGTGCGCGAGCGCCGCGCGCACCTCGGCCACCGTCGCCGAGGTCAGGTCGGTCACCGTACGCACGTCCAGGCCGCCGTCGTGCCGGAGCGACTCGGCCGGCGGTACGTCCACCGCGAGGGCCGGCAGCAGCAGGTTCGCGAACGCGACAACCGCGGCGGGCACCCGGAAACCGATCGTCAACGGCACCACCACCGCGTCCGGCTTGCCCAGGTGGGCAAGGGACTCCCTCCAGTCCGTCGCCGCCCACGGCGCGGTGCCCTGGGCGAGGTCACCCAGGAGCGTGACCGAGCCGTGCTCGCTGCGCCGGGCGATGGCCCGACACTGCATCGGGGAGAGGTCCTGCGCCTCGTCCACCACCACGTGCCCGAACCCGGAGAGCCGTTCCAACAGCCCGGTCGCCTCGTCGATCAGCACCGCGTCGGCGGCGGTCCAGCGGGTCGCCTTCGGGGTACGGGCCGGCTTCGCCCACACCAGCTGCGCCTGCTCGGTGTCGCTGAGCAGCCCGTCCGCCGCCGCGGCGAGCCGGGCCGGATCGGAGAACAGGCCGTGCACCAGCCCTTCCGGGGTGAGCGCCGGCCAGACCGCGTCCAGGAAGTCGAGCACCGGCCGGCAGCGGCTCATCCGACGTAGCCAGGCATCACTTGGCGACTCCGCACGCCGCGCCTCGGCCTGCCGTTGCAGCAGGCTCACCACCCGCGCCTGGACGCGTTCCCGACCCGTGCCGTACGGCAGGCCCTCCCGGCGGGTCTCCTCGACGATCCGGTGCAACGGCTCCAGCCCGATCCGCCACCGGAACGAACCGTCCGACACGGTGATCGACTCGGTCGGGGTGCCGATCTGCGCCTGCACCGCGCGCCGCAGCACGCTCGCCATCCGTACGTCGTGTTTGAGCGCGGCCACCGCCGGCGCCTCGACCGCCCGAACCGGCACTCGGGAGATCAACTCTTCCACCGTGGCCTGCTCGACCTCGACCTCACCAAGCGCCGGCAGCACCGCCGCGATGTACGACAGGAACGCCCGGTTCGGCCCGACGATCAACACACCCGCCCGCCGCAACCGCTCCCGGTGCAGGTAGAGCAGGTACGCGGCCCGGTGCAGACCCACCGCCGTCTTCCCGGTACCCGGCGCGCCCTGCACACAGATCGAGTCGGCGAGGTCAGCCCGGACCAGCTCGTCCTGCTCGGGCTGGATCGTGGCGACGATGTCCCGCATCGGACCGACGCGCGGACGCTCGATCTCGGCGGTGAGGATCCGACTGGTCGTACCAAGCTCTTCGCCCCGATCCAGCCGCTCATCCTCGAAGCTGGTCAGCACACCATTGCTGAACCCGAACCGCCGCCGAACCGCCACCCCCTGCGGATCCCGCACGCTGGCCCGGTAGAACGAGCGCGAGACCGGCGCCCGCCAGTCCAGCACCAACGGCTCGCCACGCTCGTCGGTGACATGCCGCCGCCCCACGTGATACCGCCGCCCGTAATGATCACCGCTGGTATCGGGCGCGGTCGCGTCGTTCGTGGCCCCGCTGGCTGCGGTCCCGCTGTCGGTGGTCCCGTTGTCGGTGGCCGCCAGGTCGGTGGTTCCGGTGGTCGGGGCGTCGGCGAAGTCGAGGCGGCCGAAGAAGAGCGGTGTGGTCGGGTCGTCGGCCAGCTCGGCGACCCGACGGGCCAGGGTGCGCCCGAGCGTCTCGGCCGCGTACGCGTCGCCGGCCACCTGGTCACCGGTGGCGAAGAGGGCCTGGGCCCGCTCCCGCATCCGACCCAGCGCCGCCCGCGAGGTGGTGAGGTGTGCACGTTCGGCGGCCAGGTCCGCGTCGAGGTCGGTGTCGAGCTGGGTGGCGAGGTCCAGTGCGGGCATGCTGACGTCCCATCGTTCACATCTGCTGCGCGCTCGCGTGTCCGGGGGCGGATGGCCGGCCGCCCGGCGCGAAGACGTCCGTTCCGGTGCAGCTCACCTCGGCCGTCAAGCGGCCTGCAACCCTACGCCCCCCAACCCGCCGGATCCAGCGAATTACCGACGCGACCACCCAGCCGAGACGGCGTGTTGCCCGCTCGAGAGTCGGCGAGTGGCGTGTTGAAGGGCGGCGCGGCGCCGAGGTCGGCGGCATCAGCAGCGCAGGTGGTAGAGGTTGCGACGTGGGGTGCGCAGCGGGTCGAGCCAGCTGGGTGGGAGGAAGTCGGGTTTGCCGTCCGCTGCGATACGGACTGTCCAGTCGCCGCGGTGGACGAACCGGTGGTGGTAGCCGCAGAGCAGCACGCATTACTCAGCGCCGTCGTCCCACCGTCGTCCCGCCGTCGGCCCAGTGTCGGACGTGGTGACCGTCGCACCACCTCGGTGGCCGATCACAACCAGGAAAAGCGCAACCGCCGTCCCGTAGGACCAGCGCCCGCCGCAACGGGCCGGTGAAGAGCCGACGCTGACGACCGACGTCCAAGACCTGACTGTTGCCGCCCAGCACAGCCGGCAGCAGGCCTGCGTCGCAGGCCAGGCGGCGGAGCGCCCCTGGGGTGAGGCGTGTACCGGTCTCCAGTGCTCCGGCGCGTACGCCGTTGACAAGGTCGTCCAGCGACACGGTCACCACCACCTGGGGACGGTCGCCGCCGTTGTCGGGCAGCTGACCGGTGCGTAGCGCCAGTCGGCAGATCTCGCCCAACGCGTCGGCGCGGCGCTGACCAGGACTGCGGTCATCGTGCTCACCGGCTGGGGCGCAGAGCGGATCAATCGCCTCGCGTAGCAGGCTCGCGGTCTCGGTGTCGAGGTTGCCGCTGAGGCGTACCTGCCCATTTTGCTGCTCGGAGAACGTGACGTGCCGGCGGGCCTCGGCCCGCTCGGTGGCCCGCTCCAGAGCCTTCAGCTCAGCCTGGTCAGCCAGATCCGGGGCGACGTGCGTGAGGACGCGCTCGCCAAGCCGGCTCAGGCTTGTCGGGTCGAAACGGTCAGCCCAGGTGACCAGCAGTTGGGTGGCCTTGTCCGCCACTTCGGGACCGGCTTCCACCGGGAGGGCGGCGATCGTCTCGGCCACCACCCGACCCTGCTCGACCGTGATGGCACCGCTGAGCAGCGCGTCGCGCACCGCTGGCGGCGCGGCGTCGATGGTGGCGGCGAGCTGCACCAGTTGGCGCGCACTGCGACCGGAGAGCCGGAGCCGCTCCCGCAGCCAGACTGCCGTGGACGAGGCGCCCTGGGCGACCGCCAGCCCGCGACCATCCAACTCGCGCACCAGACTGAGCTGGACGGTGGCCAACCGCTGCGCCAGCACCTGAGTCGCGTCGAGAGAAGCGAGCAACTCGTCATCGGAGAGCCCCCAGAGCGCGGTCTCGGCGCAGTCGTCAACCGCACCGCCCACCTGCTCCAACGCCTCCAACATGAAAACAAAATAGAACTGGCGTACGACAATTTCGGGTTCATGTTGATCAATGAGTGGAACTAATTCTCCGATCATCGGGAGCCGCCCGCGCCGCCAAGTCGGTCGCAGTGCAAACATGTGCCCGCCGTCAACTCCGCAAGCTTGCTGGCGCGGGTTGCGAGCGTGGCCGACGGGAGGTGGTCCGAGCGGGACGCGGGGGTGATGGCAGGTTGGGGTGCCTGCCGGGATCATGGGCGTATGACCGAGGCCCGCCCCGATTCGCGCCGGATGACGATCAGCGACCCGCAGGTGATGCGGGCGATGGCCCATCCGGCCCGAATTGCGATCATGGAGTACCTGAGCAGTCGTGAGAGCGGTGGGACCGCCACCGAGTGTGCCGAGATCGTTGGGCTGTCGCCGAGCGCAACCAGTTATCACCTGCGTGCGCTGGCGAAGTTCGGGCTGGTCGAGCAGGCGCCGAGCCGGGGGGACGCGCGCGAGCGGCTGTGGCGCGTACCGAGTGTGAGCGTGATGGTCGAGGCGGGTCGTGATGCCGGGCCCGAGGCGCGTGCGGCCGAGCAGGCGCTGGTGGAGGCGCATGCGGTCCGGGCCATGGAACGGACCCGGGACTGGTTGCGGCGCGCCGGGGACGAGCCGGCCGAGTGGTACGACAAGGCCCTGTTCAGCGACACGCTGTTGCTGCTCACCGCCGAGGAGTTGGCCGAGGTGAACGAGGCGGTGCTGGCGGTGCTCCGGCCGTACCACCCGCGGCGGCGGCAAGGTGATCCACCACCGGGGGCGCGCACGGTCGCTGTGCAGTATCGGACGGTGCCGCTGGCATAGCCAGGCTTGCATGAATCGGTTGTGAAGGATTATTTTCGAAGTATGTCCTTCACAACTGTCGAGTCGCGCTGGTCGGACGTCTGGCTCGCCGCCGCCGCTCGGGGCACCACGATCTGCGGCGACTTCCTTGCCGCGACCGCGTTGGCGCTGGCCCTGCAGGGTGCTGGTGCCGGCGGGCTGGCCGTGTCGGGGTTGCTGCTGGCCGCCACCCTGCCCCTGGTGGTGCTCGCCCCACTCGCGGGTCGACTCGCCGACCGGACGGACAGCCGTACCCTGCTGGTGACCATCGGGTTCGCGCAGGCCGTGATCTGCGCGCTCCTCGCCGTCGTCGAGCAACCGGTCCTGGTAGTTGGGCTCGTCGCCCTGCTGGCCTGCGGGCTCGCGGTGACGCAACCCTGCCTCGCGGCGTTGCTGCCGGCGATGGTCCGTCCGGCCGACCTGCCACGGGCCAGCGCGATCAGTCAGACCGCTGTCTCGCTCGGCGCGCTCGGCGGCCCGGTGCTGGCCGGCCTGCTGGTGGGGCAGTTCGGCACCCGCGTACCGCTGCTTCTCGACGCCGCGACCTACCTGGCGCTCGTGGTCGCGGGCCTGCTGCTGCGGACCCGACGCGGCGGCCGGCGGCCCGCCGCCAACCCGGCCGCCGCGGGCAGCGAGGCCGCCGCGGGCAGCCGGGCCGTCTTTGGCGGCGGGGCAAACCCCGGGGGTACGGAGAGCGAGTGGCGGCTGCGCCGCGACCCGCTGATGCTCGTCATGGTGGTGAGCACCGCCGTGGTAATCGCGGCGATCGGCGGTATCAACGTGATCGAGGTCTTCTTCATCAGGGAGACGCTTGGGGATTCGGCGACCACGTACGGACTGGTCAGTGCCGCCTGGATGGCCGGCATGCTGCCGGGCGGCTGGCTTGCCGTACGGCTCGCCAGGCGGCTCGACGACGACGGCGCGTTGGTACGTGGAGTGCTGGCCACGCTGGCCGTGTGCAGCCTGATGGTGTTGCTCGCGGCGACGGTGCCGACGGCGGGTGTGTTGGTGCCGCTCTGGTTGGTGGGTGGCGCGGCCAACGGCGGCGAGAACGTCTTCGCCAACCTGCTCACCGCTCGGCGGGTGCCGGAGGCGATGCGCGCCCGGGCGTACGCCAGTTACGGCGCGGCGGTGCAGGGTGGCTCGATGGCGGGCTTCCTGATCGGCGGGGCGTTGCTGGCGGCCGTTCCGCCGCGGCCGCTGATCGCCGGTGCCGGTGTGGTCGGGCTGCTGGTGGTGCTGGTCTTCGTTCCGGTCGTGACCCGGGCGGTACGACGGTCGTCAAATGCGGGCTTGGCCACTCCGGGCCGGCCCGCCGAGCCGGAGCCAGCCGCCGGGGATACGGTCGGGCCATGGCTGAGCGCATCGCACGCCCGCGGGTCGGGCACATCCAGTTCCTGAACTGCCTGCCGATCTACTGGGGTCTGATGCGCTCCGGTGCCCTGCTCGACGTCGACCTGCACAAGGACTCACCGGACCGGTTGAGCGCGGCGCTGGTCGCCGGCGACCTCGACATCGGCCCGATCACGCTGCTGGAGTACCTGAAGCACGCCGACGAACTGCTGCTCCTACCGGACCTCGCGGTCGGCAGCGACGGGCCGGTGCTCTCGGTCAACATGGTCTCCACCCGACCCCTCACCGAACTGGACGGTGCCCGGGTGGCGCTCGGCTCGACCTCGCGGACCGGGGTCATGCTGGCTCAGCTGCTGCTCGCCGAGCAGTACAACGTGCGGCCCGAGTACTTCCGCTGCCCGCCGGATCTGACCCAGATGCTGCTGGAGGCCGACGCCGCCGTGCTGATCGGGGACGTGGCGCTGCGGGCGTACTACGAGGCACCGCGGAAGGGCCTCACGGTCACCGACCTCGGGCAGGCGTGGCGGGAGTGGACCGGCCTGCCGATGGTCTTCGCCGTCTGGGCGGTCCGCCGTGACTTCGCCGCCGCCCACCCGGGTCTGGTCAAGGAGGTGCACGAGGCTTTCCTGCGCTCGCGGGACCTCTGCCTGGCGGAGCTGGACCAGGTCGCCGAGGCGGCGGCCCGTTGGGAGACGTTCGACGCGGAGACGCTTGCCACGTACTTCCGGACCCTCGACTTTTCCCTTGGCGACCGGCAGGTCGCCGGGCTGCGCGAGTGGGCCCGGCGGGCCGCCGCCATCGGCGAGGCCCCGGCGCTGCCGGACGGCGGCCCGGAGTTCTTCGCCGGCTGACCGCCACCCGCCGGGCCCGTCAGAACGCCGGGCCCGGCGCAAATCAGGCCCGCAGGCCAGAGCGGCCGGCGTCAGCTGAGCGACTCAGGTGCCGGGGCGGAGCAGTGCCTCGGTGATCTTCTCGCAGTTCTTCATGCCGTAGTCGTAGCCCATGTTGATCGGGTACTTGACCATCACGCCCATCGTCCAGGTGTCACCGATGGCCAGGCAGTTGATGTGCATCTCCTGCTCCCTGGTCCGGTCGATCCACCCGTTCTTGATGGCGATCGTCTTCTGCTCGGCGGCCGGGAAGGCCTTGCGGATACCGAAGTCGCCAGCGCCGCGAACCAGTTTCATCTCGTTGAGCAGCCACTTGGTCCACTTCGGCCCGGCGGCGGTGCCGGTGGCGATGCAGTTGCCCAGTCGGGCGGTGTCCCGGGGGGAGAGCGCCGTCCGGCTCCAGCCGCCGTCGGGGGCAACGCTGCTGTCGGTCAGCTTGCACATGGAGATCAGCCGCTTGATCGAGTCGTCCCGGCCGACCAGGTTGTAGAACTGCTCGGCCCGGGTGTTGTCGCTGTCCCGGATGATCCGCGTCGCGTCGGCCAGCTTCGCGTCGCTCGGGGTCTGGCCGGCGTCGGCCGCGCGACGCAGGTAGTCGGCGACGATCCAGGACTTGATCATCGAGGCGGTCGTGCTGGTCTCGCCCATGTTCTTCGAACCGATGATCTTTCCGGTCCGGCGGTCGAGGACGCTCCAGGAGTACCAGCCCTCGATGTCGAGATCGAGGTCCTTGGCCACGAAGGGCAGCGGCTCCAGCGACGGGCTGGGGCTCGGCGACGGCGAGGACGGCTGGCGGGCGCTGCGGTCGGTGCCGGCGCCGGTGGGGCGGTCGCTCGTGCCGGAGCCGGCGTCGCCCCACTTGGCGGCGGCGGACGACTCGAACGGCGACCCGGGCAGCAGCCGCAGCGACACCAGCACCAGCCCGATCAGGATGACCGCGACGGCGATCAGCCGAATCGGGGAGGCCTCGCCGCCGTCGCGCCGGTCGACCCGCCGGTTGCCGGCCATCAGAGCTTCCCGACCGGCTGCTGCGGCACCTTGAGCGCGGCGCCCGGCTGCGGAGTGACCAGTTGGGTGGCCACACTGGCGCAGACCTTCGCGCCGTAGTCCAGACCGGTCTTGATCGGGTAGCGCAGCATCACTGCGAGGCTCCACTTGCTGGTGACGGCGAGGCAGTTGACGTGCCAGTCGCCGTCGCCGTAGATGGGGGTCCAGCCGTTCTTGATGCTGACCGGGCCTTGAGCGGTGATCGACTTCGGCAGACCGTCGATGATCCCCCAGCGACCACCACCGGACGAGGGTCGCTGGTCCTTGGCCGCGGTGGTGCCCCTGACCTTGCTCATCTGGTCCAACACCCACTTGGTCCACTTCGGGCCGGCGGCCTTACCGTCGGCGATGCAGTCGCCGACCCGGGCCGCGTCGCGGGGAGACATCCGGGTGAAGCTCCAGTAGCCGGTGTACGGCTTGACGTTGCCGCGCTTGGTGTCGGTCAGCCCGCAGAGCTTGATCGCCCGCTGGATCACCGGATCGGGGATGCTGCTGGACGAGGCCTTGTAGGAGCCACCAGCAGCGGCGTAGACCTTGTTGGCCGCCCCGTCGTTGCTGTCGATGATGGCGAGTCGAGCCGCCTCCTTCATCGCTGCGGGCGGCTCCTTGTCACCGAGCTGCCGCAGGTAGTCGGAGACGATCCACGCCTTGATCATCGATTCGGTGGAGCTGGTCGCGGTCATGTTCGGCGACCCGGAGATCTTGCCCGTCTTCCGGTCCAGCAGAGCCCACGAGAAGAACTCACCCTTGAAGCTCACCGACACCGGACCGGCCGCCAGGGTGGGCGGCGGCGGTGGGCTGGGCGGGGGCGCGGCGACGCTGGACGTGCCGCCTCCGCCGCCACCGCCGCTGTCGTCGCTGGCGAGTCGGGCGTACGCGGTGGGGACCAGCAGGACGCCGCCGAGCACGACTGCCGTGATGGCGAGCACCAGGGTCACGCGAGATCGCATGAGTGGGTGAACTCCAGGTGTCAGGGCCGGGGGACCGGCTTGTCGTCGGGACGAATCGGGTGCGATCGCCGAGGCCGGGGGACGAGGCCTCTGTGGAGATGTCGATGCGCGGCAGCCGATCGGTTGTCCGGCAGAAGTCTACGTCCGGACCGGCCGACCGCCAGGGTTCGACACTAGGCAACCTGGGATAAAGGCGGGATATGGGGTCGGTATGAGGTTTTTGCAGTGCTTCACGTTCGTTTCGTGGCCTACGTCACGGCGGCGCGGCGGCGTCGAGGTAGCGCAAAGCACTCATCTGCTTACAGATGGGATGCTCGGATTCCTGTTACACCCCCTGGTGCAACGGGGCGCAAGCTGTAACACTTAGCCTCATGTATGGCAACGACTTCTCCGCCCCGAACGGCGCACCGGACGAGGCGCCCGGCGGCCTGCTGGGCGAGGTCGAGGCCGCCGAGGCCGAGCTGCGGGCAGCGGCGGCGCGTGGGCGGCGTGGCGGGCCGGCGCCGGACGAGGACCTGGCGGCCTACTTCGCCGAGGTGGTCGACGCCGAGCAGAAGATCGAGCCGCGCGACTGGATGCCCGACGCCTACCGGCGGACGCTGATCCGGCAGATCGCCCAGCACGCCCACTCCGAGATCATCGGCATGCAGCCGGAGGGCAACTGGATCAGTCGGGCGCCGTCGCTCAAGCGCAAGGCGATCCTGCTGGCCAAGGTGCAGGACGAGGCGGGTCACGGCCTCTACCTCTACGCCGCCGCCGAGACCCTCGGCATCAGCCGCGACGAGCTGGTCCAGCTGCTGCTCGACGGCCGCCAGAAGTACAGCTCGATCTTCAACTACCCCACCCTCAGCTGGGCCGACGTGGGCGCCATCGGGTGGCTGGTGGACGGCGCGGCGATCGTCAACCAGGTGCCGCTCTGCCGCTGCTCCTACGGCCCGTACGCCCGCGCCATGATCCGGGTCTGCAAGGAGGAGTCGTTCCACCAGCGGCAGGGCTACGAGATCCTGCACACCCTGGCGCACGGCACCCCCGAGCAGCAGGCGATGGCCCAGGAGGCGGTGGACCGTTGGTGGTACCCGTCGCTGGCCATGTTCGGCCCGCCGGACGGCGACTCCACGCACTCCGCCCAGTCGATGGCCTGGAAGATCAAGCGCTTCTCCAACGACGATCTGCGGCAACGCTTCGTCGACATGTGCGTCCAGCAGGCCGAGATCCTCGGGCTGCGCATCCCCGACGCGGACCTGCGCTGGAACGACGAGCGGCAGGCGTACGACTACACCCAGCCGGACTACGACGAGCTGATGCAGGTGATCTCCGGCAACGGGCCGTGCAACCGCGAGCGGATGGCCCACCGCCGGGCCGCGCACGCCGACGGCAGTTGGGTACGCGAGGCCGCCGCGGCGTACGCCGCGAAGCGGGCGGGACAGAAGGAGACGGTCGCAGCATGACGCAGAACACCCCGCTCTGGGAGGTCTTCGTGCGGGCCCGGCGCGGGCTGTCGCACACGCACGTCGGCAGCCTGCACGCGCCCGACGCCGAGCTCGCCCTGCGTAACGCCCGCGACCTCTACACCCGCCGCCAGGAGGGCGTGTCGATCTGGGTGGTGCCGGCCGGCGCGATCACCGCGTCCAGCCCGGACGAGAAGGACTCCTTCTTCGACCCGGCCGCCGACAAGGTCTACCGCCACCCCACCTTCTACGAGGTGCCAGACGGGGTGGCCCACCTGTGAACGGGCCCTTCGACTTCACCCTCGCTCTCGCCGACGACGCGTTGATCGCGGCCCAGCGGTTGGCCGAGTGGACCACCCGCGCACCGGAGATGGAAGAGGACATCGCGCTGGCCAACATCGCCCTCGACCAGCTCGGCGCGGCGCGCCTGCTGCTGTCGTACGCGGGCGAGTTGGAGGGCGCCGGGCGCGACGAGGACGCGCTGGCGTACCTGCGCGACGACCGCGAGTTCCGCAACGCGCTCCTGGTCGAGCTGCCCAACGGCGACTTCGCGGTGACGATGGCGAAGCTGTTCTTCCTGGCGGCGTACCAACTGCCGCTGTACACGGCGCTGGCCTCCTGTGCCGACGAGCGGTTGGCCGCGATCGGCGCGAAGGCGCGCAAGGAGTCGGCGTACCACCTGGACCACGGCGCGCTGTGGGTGAAGCGGCTCGGTGACGGCACCGAGGAGTCGCACCGTCGGATGCAGGCGGCCGTCGACCACGTGTTGCCGTACATCCATGAGCTGTTCGCCGCTGACCCGGCGGCGCCGGTCGACCCGGCCACCCTGCGGCCGGCGTTCGACGAGGTGGTCGGCCCGGTGCTGGCCGAGGCGACGCTCATCCAGCCGGACAGCGCCTGGGCCCCGGCCGGCGGGCGGGCCGGCGTGCACACCGAGCACCTGGCCTACCTGCTCGCCGAGATGCAGGTGCTGCACCGCGCCCACCCCGGAGCGCGGTGGTGAGCGCGAGGAGTGCAGCGCAGCGGAGCCCCGCAGTCGCGAACGAAGAGGGCACGGTGAGCGCGAGGAGTGCAGCGCAGCGGAGCCCCGCAGTCGCGAACGAAGACGGCACGGTGAGCGCGAGGAGCGCTGTCGCGTCGGTGGTGGACCCGGAGATCCGGGTCATCACCATCGACGAGCTGGGCATCCTGCGCGCGGTCGAGGAGGATCCGGCCAGCGGCCGGGTCACCGTCACCATCACCCCGACCTACACCGGCTGCCCGGCCATGGACGTGATCCGGGCCGACATCCGCCGCGCGCTCGCGGCCGCCGGCCACCCGGACTCCGAGGTCCGGACCGTCTACAGCCCACCGTGGAGCACCGACTGGATCTCCGAGGGTGGGCGGGCCAAGCTCGCCGCCGCCGGGATCGCCCCGCCGGCCCCGGTGCGCCCCGCCGGCGTCGTGTCGCTGACGCTCGCGGTGCGCTGCCCGCAGTGCGGCTCGCCGGAGACCGAGCAGGTCAGCCGGTTCGGCTCCACCGCGTGCAAGGCGTTGTGGCGGTGCCGTTCCTGCTCCGAACCCTTCGACCACCTGAAGGCGCTGTGACTGTCACCATCACCCGCCCGGTTCGCCGCCGGCCGGTCTTCCACAGGTTGTCCGTCGCCGCCGTCGACCGGCTCACCGACGACTCCGTGGCGGTGACCTTCGCCGTACCCGAGGAACTGCGCGATACCTTCGCGTTCCGTGCGGGCCAGCACCTCACCGTGCGGCGGGCCGCGGAGGACGGCGCGGACGTGCGCCGGTCGTACTCGATCTGCTCCACCCCCGACGACCTGGCCCGGCACGGCCGGTTGCGGATCGGGGTGCGGGAGATCCCCGGCGGCGCCTTCTCGGCGTTCGCCTGCGGGGCGCTGCGCGGTGGCGACACCGTCGAGGTGCTGCCGCCGCTGGGCACCTTCACCACGGCGTTCGCGCCGGACCGCGCGCGGCACTACGGCGCGGTCGTCGCCGGCTCCGGCATCACCCCGGTGCTCGCGCTGGTCGCGACCGCCCTGGCCGTCGAGCCGGCCAGCACCTTCACCCTGGTGTACGGCAACCGCACGGCGAACACGGTGATGTTCGCCGAGGAGTTGGCCGACCTGAAGGACCGTTACCCCACCCGGCTGCACCTGGTGCACGTCCTCTCCCGGGAACAGGGCGAGTCGCCGCTGCTCTCCGGTCGGATCGACGCCGAGCGGCTGAGCCGGCTGCTGGGCACCATCGTGCCGGGCGACCTGATCGAGGAGTGGTTCCTCTGCGGCCCGTACGGCATGGTGGTCGACGTCCGGGACGTGCTGACCGCACGCGGGCTGCCCGAGTCGGCGGTGCACACCGAGCTGTTCCACGTCGACACGCCACCGGAGCCGGTCCGCCGTCCCGTCGACCAGGTGGGCGCCGGGGCCGAGGTGACAATCGTGCTGGACGGCCGGTCGTCGAGCTTCACCATGGGCCGCGAGGAACGGGTGCTGGACGCTGCGCTGAAGGTGCGGGGCGAGCTGCCGTACGCCTGCAAGGGTGGCGTCTGCTCGACCTGCAAGGCGAAGGTCGTCGACGGGGCGGTCACGATGGCCCGCAACTACGCGCTGGAGCCCGACGAGCTTGCCGCCGGCTACGTGCTGACGTGCCAGTCCAGCCCCACCACCGACAAGCTCACCATCGACTACGACGCGTGACGACGCCGAACGACAGGGAGTTCGTCGAGCGGTTCGCCGAGGTCACCGGGGGACGACGGCCGTGCCGGCGCGGGTGGGGCCGGAACTCGCGGCCGAGCTGCGGAACACCTACGGCATCCACGTCGAGGTACGCGAGAGCTGAGTAGACCCGGCAGGTGCCCGGACGGTGCGCGGCCCTAATTTCGTTGAGGCCGTGCCTGGTAGGGGCGCCGATCTTGCAGTTTCGGTCGCCGAGATGCGCGCAATGCCCCCTATGTCGCGACAGTAAGTGCAAGATCGCGGAAGGGTCCAGCTCGACCTCGTCGAGATCCTGGTTCCAGCCGGATCAAGGGTGTGCGGAGCGAATCACAGCCATGAACACCCCGCCCGGAAGGGGCGCGTCGTCGGCGTAGGCTCGGGGCGTGACGGTGAGCCGGGAGATCGACGACATCCTGCAGCGCGGCGCGGACGGCGGGCGGATCACGCCCGAGGAGGCGCTGCTGCTCTACACCGAGGCGCCCTTCCACGCGTTGGGCGAGGCGGCGGACGCGGTGCGTCGGCGACGCTACCCGGACAACATCGTCACGTACCTGATCGACCGCAACATCAACTACACGAACGTCTGCGTGACGGCGTGCAAGTTCTGCGCGTTCTACCGCGCGCCCAAGCACAAGGAAGGGTGGACCCACCCGACCGAGGAGATCCTGCGCCGCTGCGGCGAGGCGGTCGAGCTGGGCGCCACCCAGGTGATGCTCCAGGGCGGGCACCACCCGGACTACGGCGTGGAGTACTACGAGGAGCTGTTCTCCTCGGTCAAGCAGGCGTACCCGCAGCTGGTCATCCACTCGATCGGCCCCAGCGAGATCCTGCACATGGCCAAGGTCTCCGGGGTGAGCCTGGACGAGGCCATCGCCCGGATCAAGACCGCCGGCCTGGACTCGATCGCCGGCGCCGGCGCGGAGATGCTGCCCGAGCGGCCCCGCAAGGCCATCGCGCCCCTCAAGGAGTCGGGCGAGCGCTGGCTGGAGGTCATGGAGCTGGCCCACCGGCAGGGCATCGAGTCGACCGCCACCATGATGATGGGCACCGGCGAGACGCACGCCGAGCGGATCGAGCACCTGCGCATGATCCGGGACGTGCAGGACCGCACCCGCGGGTTCCGGTCCTTCATCCCGTGGACGTACCAGCCGGAGAACAACCACCTGAAGGGCCGCACTCAGGCGACCACCCTGGAGTACCTGCGGCTGGTCGCGGTGGCCCGGCTCTTCTTCGAGACCGTGCCGCACCTGCAGGCGTCCTGGCTGACCACCGGCAAGGACGTCGGGCAGCTCGCCCTGCACATGGGCGTGGACGACCTGGGCTCGATCATGCTGGAGGAGAACGTCATCTCCTCCGCCGGTGCGCGGCACCGCTCCAACCTGCACGAGCTGATCGGCATGATCCGCTCGGCGGACCGGATCCCCGCGCAGCGCGACACCCTCTACAACCGGCTCGCCGTGCACCACACGCCGGCCGACGACCCGACCGACGAGCGGGTGGTCTCGCACTTCTCCTCGATCGCGCTGCCCGGCGGTGGTGCGGGGAAGTCTTTGCCACTGGTGGACGTCAGCTGACCCGGCCGTTCGGCTGATCGACGCTCATGCTCCCGCCGGATCACCCCGGCGGTACGGGTGGTCCCCGCCGCCGCAGCGTCAGGCTGTCCGGTGCGGGGCTGGTGGAGATGATCGTCGGCGGCTAGCGTCCCGGCTCATATCCGTCACCGTCGACAGACGGGGCTGTCCTCCATCGGCCCGCTGCGGGTCGTTCATATAACGCACGGCAGTACGGGCGGGATGGGTGACCATCCCGCCCGTACTGTCTGCCCAGCTCGGACCGGACGGCTGAAAACGGGCCCGCCTGCTGGCGTGGAAGATCGGCCTCCGATAGCGTCCGCTCGTTCCGCAACCATTCTTTCTTCCCTACCCCCGGGGGACTGATGACAGCGTTCCACCGCTCGACGCTGGTGCGCGCCAGTGTCGTGGCGCTGCTCGCGGCCGGCGGCATCGCCGCCGTGGCCGCCCCAGTGCTGGCGGCCGAGCAGGCCGACCTGGCCCTGGTGCCGCTCAGCTACAACCTGGCCAAGGGTGTCACGGAGGCCAAGAGCAAGCCGTTCAAGTTCACGGTCGACAACACCCGGAGCGAGGAGGACGCCGAGGGTGTCAGCTACACCGTGGACACCAGCAGGCTGAAGACGAACAAGGTCCGGGTCGTGGTGCCCGACGGCTGCCGGGTGAACGGCAAGAAGTTCACCTGTCCCCTCGGCGACCTGGCCGCCGGAACCAGCGAGGACTTCGGCATTCCGATCTTCTCCACCGGTGGTAGGGGCGCCGCCGGCACGCTGGTGGTCACCATCCGCTCGGCCACCGAGGACCCCAACAAGGAAGACAACAAGGTCGAGCACGACATCACCGTCACCGAGCCCGGGTACGACCTGACCAGCTGGGTGCAGGACGTCAACGCGAACGTCGTGGTGAACGGCGTCAACGGCGACGACCCCGACCTCCGTCCGGTGCGGCCGGGCGAGACGGTGCCGGTCGACTGGGCGGTCTACAACGACGGCAGCCGCAAGGCCACCGGTCTCGCCTACGTGCTCACCCTCCCGGCGGGCGTCACCTTCGACACCCTGCCGGACACCTGCACCTTGCAGACCTTCGGTGTCGCCCAGGCGCTCTGTCAGGACGACGGCGCGGTGATCCGGCCCGGTGACTACTACACGGCGGACATCAAGGTGACCGTCGGCAAGGACGTCACCGAGCCGGTGCTGCGGGTCGGCGAGCTGGTGGCGCACGGTCTGGACGCGGCAGCCGGCAAGCCCGAGGAGCAGCCGCAGCGGGCCAGCACCGCTCAGCGGAAGACCTTCACCGAGGTCGACGAGGGTGACAACCAGGCGATCTTCGACGTCTTCGTCGACCAGGCCGTGGACCCGACCCCGACCCCGACGCCGACGGTTACTCCGACGCAGACCCCGACTCCGACGCCGACGGCCACTCCGACCGAGTCGCCCACTCCGACGCCGACGGTCACCCCGACCGGAACGCCGACCCCGACGCCGACGGCCACTCCGACGGAGACGCCGACGCCGACGCCGACGGTCACCCCGACCGAGTCGCCGACGCCGACGCCGACGGTCACCCCGACCGTGACGCCGACGCCGACGGCTACTCCGACGGAGACGCCGACGCCGACTCCGACGGTCACCCCGACGGAGAGGCCGACCCCGACGCCGACCCCGACGGCTACTCCGACGAAGACGCCGACGGTCACGCCGACGCCGACCGCGACGGCCACTCCCACCGAGACGCCGACCGCGACGGCCACCCCCACTGCGACGGCCACTCCGACGGCGGTCCCGAGCGGTACGACGACGCCGGGCACGACCGTCTCGCCGGGTGGCGGCTCCGGCGGTGGCGGCTCGGGCGGCGGTGGCCTGCCGGTGACCGGTGTGCAGGTCGGCCTGATCGGCGGCATCGGTGTGATCATCCTGCTCGTGGGCGGAGCGCTGCTGGTGCTCACCCGTCGCCGCAAGGTGGTCCTGGTCTCGCCGGCCGACGAGAAGTCGACCGACTGACACCGACGCCCTGACCAACGGCGCGCTGGAGAGGCGCGACCGCGACGGGCGTGAAGGCGACGCGCGTTCTGACCGAGGCGTCACGGACGTGGGCACGACGGAAGGGCGGGGTGGGCGACCACCCCGCCCTTTCGCGTACGAAGGCGTGCCGCGCCACCCAGCGAGCGTCGGTTGGCGGGCGGCTGGCAGAGTGGAGGGGTGAGCCGTACCCCGCAGGGCCAGCGCGCCAGTCTGGACAAGCAGCCGCACGAGGTCGCCGCGATGTTCGACGGCGTGGCAGAGCGTTACGACCTGACCAACACGGTGATCTCGTTGGGCCAGGACCGTTCCTGGCGCCGGGCCACCCGTGCGGCGCTCGGGCTGCGGCCGGGCGAGCGGGTGCTGGACGTGGGCGCGGGCACCGGCGTCTCGACGCGTGAGCTGGCCCAGTCCGGGGCGTACGCGGTCGGGGCCGACCTGTCGCTGGGCATGCTGTACACCGGCAAGCGGGCCCGGCCCGAGGTGCCGTTGCTGGCCGGAGACGCGTTGCGGCTGCCGTTCGCCGACGCCAGCTTCGACGCGGTGACCATCTCCTTCGCGCTGCGCAACGTCAACGACACCGACGCGGCGCTGCGTGAGCTGGCCCGGGTGACCCGGCCGGGCGGCCGGCTGGTGGTATGCGAGTTCAGCACCCCGGTCAACCCGGTCTTCCGGACGGTCTACCTGTCGTACCTGATGCGGTCGTTGCCGGCGGTGGCCCGCACGGTGTCGAGCAACCCCGAGGCGTACGTCTATCTCGCCGAGTCGGTCCGGGCCTGGCCGGCGCAGTCCGCGCTGGCCGGCCGGGTGGCCGCGGCCGGGTGGGGGCGCGTGGCGTGGCGCAACCTGACCGGTGGCGTGGTGGCCCTGCACCGGGGGATCCGCAAGTAGCGGGCGGACCCGCACCAACCGGCACGGATATTATTCAGGTTTCGTTAATATCGGTCTTTAGTCCACTTTGCCCCGTACGCTCGATCGCATGACCGGAGCAGAGCCGGCGGACCCGGTGGCCGCCACCGACGACGACGCCGCCGAACTCATCGCCCAGTTGCGCGAGTTGGCCGGGGCCGACCCGGTGGAGGTCCGGCAGGTGGTCGCCGAGGTGTTGGCGGCACTGGACCGGGCGGCGGGCGGGGCGCTCCGCGAGCATCTACCGGAGGCGATCCGGGTCGACGCGGGCCTGGACGCCTCCCGCCCGGCCTGACACCTGAGCGCTGTGGACGGTGGTGGGCTGTCACATCGGCGAGTTAGGTACCCCTGATCCTGCGCTGGTATGACGCCGGTCATACACTCGTCCCGTCTGGCTTGTGAAGCATTTCACGAGCGTGCGGGAGGAGGCGCGAATGACCGCGGTGGAACACGACGCCGACGTCATTGTCGTGGGCGCCGGTCCCGGTGGATCAGCGACTGCGTACCACCTGGCCCGGCACGGCGTACGGGTGCTGTTGTTGGAGAAGACCGAGTTCCCCCGGGAGAAGGTCTGCGGCGACGGGTTGACCCCGCGCGCGGTGCGCCAGCTCATCCGGATGGGTGTGGACACCTCGCCCGAGGCGGGCTGGCTGCACAACCGCGGCCTGCGGGTCATCGGCGGCGGGGTACGCCTCGAACTGGACTGGCCGGAGCTGGCCAGCTTCCCCAACTACGGTCTGGTGCGCACGCGCCTGGACTTCGACGACCTGCTCGCCCAGCGGGCGGTGGCCGCCGGCGCGAAGCTGCGGACCAGCGTCAACGTGCTGGGCCCGGTGCTCGACGACGATGGCCGCGTCACCGGCGTCGAGGCGGAGGTCGGGCCGGGCAAGGAGCCCACCACCTTCCGCGCACCGCTGGTCGTCGCGGCGGACGGCGTCTCCGGCCGGTTCCCGCTCGCGCTCGGGCTGGCCAAGCGGGAGGACCGGCCGATCGGTGTGGCCGTCCGCCGCTACTACCGCTCGCCGGCCAAGCACGAGGACAACTACCTGGAGTCCTGGCTCGAGCTGCGCAGCAAGGACAGCGGCGACAACCTGCTGCCCGGGTACGGCTGGATCTTCGGCCTCGGTGACGGGCGGGTCAACGTCGGCCTCGGCGTGCTCAACTCGTCCTCGGCATTCGGCAAGACCAACTACCGCCGGCTGCTCACCGACTGGCTCGCGAACACCCCGGAAGACTGGGGGATGACCGACGAGACCAACGCCGACGGCCCGATCCTCGGTGCCGCGCTGCCGATGGGCTTCAACCGGGTGCCCCACTACACCCGGGGCGTGCTGCTGGTCGGCGACTCGGGCGGCATGGTCAACCCGTTCAACGGTGAGGGCATCGCGTACGCGATGGAGTCCGGCGAACTGGCCGCGGAGGCCATGGTCCAGGCCCTCGCCCGGCCGGCCGGCCCGGAACGGGAGCGCGCGCTGATGGCGTACCCGAACGAGCTGAAGGCCCGGCTCGGGGGCTACTACCGGTTGGGCGGCATCTTCGTGAAACTGATCGGCCGCCCCGAGATCATGCGGATCGCCACCAAACACGGCATGCCACACCCGACGCTGATGCGTTTCGTACTCAAGCTGTTGGCCAACCTGACCGACCGGCGTGGCGGGGACGCGATGGATCGGGTCATCAACGCGATGACGAAGGCCGCCCCAGCCGTATAGGTAGGACGGCATCGGCGCTGGTCACGGCCCCGATGCTGACAAAGATCGACCCCCGCCGACTGCCACTGCGAGGGACGTGAATAGTGTGATTTTCGTCAAGCACCGAGGGCAGGGAAGGACGAGCAGGAGAAAACGATGTCGCTCTCGCCTTACGCACCGATCATCGGGCTGTTCGCCCTCGCCGCGGCGTTCTCGCTGTTTTCCGTTGGCGCCGCCCGCTTCGCCGGTCCCCGTCGCTACAACAAGGCCAAACTCGAGGCTTACGAGTGCGGCATCGAGCCCAGCCCGCAGCCGGTCGGCGGCGGGCGGTTCCCGATCAAGTTCTACCTGACGGCGATGCTCTTCATCGTCTTCGACATCGAGATCATCTTCCTCTACCCCTGGGCGGTCTCGTTCGACGCTCTGCCGATCTTCGGCTTCGTGGAGATGGTCCTGTTCATCGTCGCGGTCTTCGTTGCGTACGCCTACGTGTGGCGGCGCGGCGGCCTGGACTGGGACTGAGGAAGGAACGTCAGATGGGCATCGAGGAGAAGCTTCCCGCCGGCGTCCTGCTCACCTCGGTGGAGAAGCTGGTCAACTGGTCTCGGAAGTCGTCCGTGTGGGGCGCCACCTTCGGCCTGGCCTGCTGCGCCATCGAGATGATGGCCGCCGGTGGTCCGCACTACGACATGGGCCGCTGGGGCATGGAGGTCTTCCGGGCGTCGCCCCGGCAGGCCGACCTGATGATCGTGGCCGGCCGGGTGAGTCAGAAGATGGCCCCGGTGCTGCGCCAGATCTACGACCAGATGGCCGAGCCGCGCTGGGTGCTCTCGATGGGCGTCTGCGCCAGCAGCGGCGGCATGTTCAACAACTACGCGATCGTGCAGGGCGTCGACCACGTGGTGCCGGTCGACATGTACCTCCCCGGCTGCCCGCCCCGGCCGGAGATGCTCATCGACGCGATCCTCAAGCTCCGCGAGAAGATCATGTACGAGCCGCTGGGCCCCAACGGTCGCAAGATGCTCGCGGCCCGCCAGGAGCGCGGCGACGTTCCGGTCGTGCCCTACGGCTCGATGCCCTCCTCGTACCGCAGCGACAAGGCCCGGCGCGCCGAGTGGACCCGGGCGGTCCGCGAGGGCCGCGAGGAGCAGCTGCGCATCGAGAACTGGATGAACGCTCAGAACCACCTCCACCCGCAGGTAGGCCCGAAATGACGTCACCCACGGACAAGCCAAACGACGGCGGGGTGCCGGTGCCGGTCACGCCGGTCGGCGCCAGCAGCACCGCCCCCGCCGAGTACCCGCCGGCCAGCCCGGCCGGTCGCGGGATGTTCGGCAACCAGGGCACCGGCGACGTGTCCGGCTACGGCGGCCTGGTCCGCCAGCGCCAGCCCATCGAGGAGGCGTCCCGGCCGTACGGGGGCTACTTCGACGAGGTCCGCGACGCGCTGGAGGAGGCGTACCCGGCCTTCAACGACGCGATCGAGAAGGTCGTGGTCGACAGGGGTGAGCTGACCCTGCACGTACGCCCGGAGCGGATCGCCGAGGTCTGCCAGGTGATGCGGGACGACCTGGCGCTGCGGTTCGAGCTGTGCTCCTCGGTGTCCGGTGCGGACTACCTGGGCGCCGACGAGCGCCGGCTGCACGTGGTCTACCTGCTCACCTCGATGACGTACCGGCGGCGGGTCCGGCTGGAGGCCGCGGTCTCCGTCGAGGCCCCGCACCTGCCCAGCGTGACCGCCGTCTACCCGACGGCGGACTGGCAGGAACGCGAGGCGTACGACATGTTCGGCATCGTCTTCGACGGCCATCCCAACCTGACCCGGATCCTCATGCCGGACGACTGGGAGGGCCACCCGCAGCGCAAGGACTACCCGCTCGGCGGCGTCCCCGTCGAGTACAAGGGTGCGGAGATCCAGCCGCCGAACGAGCGGAGGTCGTACCAGTGACGACGTCGAACTACGCCAGCGAGCGCGAGACCGACGAGGGTCGGGTCTTCACCGTCACCGGTGGGGACTGGGACACGATCGTCGCGGGCACCGACCCGATCAACGACGAGCGGATCGTGGTCAACATGGGTCCGCAGCACCCGTCCACGCACGGGGTGCTGCGGCTGATCCTGGAGCTGGAGGGCGAGACGGTCCGCGAGGCCCGCTCGGTCGTCGGCTACCTGCACACCGGCATCGAGAAGAACCTCGAATACCGCAACTGGGTCCAGGGTTCGACGTTCGTGACCCGGATGGACTACCTCGCCCCGATCTTCAACGAGACGGCGTACGCCCTCGCGGTCGAGAAGCTGCTCGGCATCACCGACGACATCACCGAGCGGGCCACCACGATCCGCGTGCTGATGATGGAGCTCAACCGGATCTCGTCGCACCTGGTCTGGCTGGCCACCACCGGCATGGAGCTGGGCGCGATCTCGATCATGCTGTACGGCTTCCGCGAGCGGGAGTACATCCTCGACATCTTCGAGACCATCACCGGCCTGCGGATGAACCACGCGTACGTGCGGCCGGGCGGTGTGGCGCAGGACGTGCCGGACGACGCGATCGTCAAGATCCGCGAGTTCCTCAAGATGATGCCGAAGAAGCTCAAGGAGTACGAGGACCTCCTCTCCGGCCAGCCGATCTGGACCGAGCGGACGAAGAACGTCGCGGTGCTGGACGTCACCGGCTGCGTGGCGCTCGGCATCACCGGCCCGGTGCTGCGGTCCGCCGGCCTCGCCTGGGACCTGCGCAAGACCATGCCGTACTGCGGCTACGAGAACTACGAGTTCGACGTGCCGACCCACCCCGACGGTGACGTGTGGGGCCGCTACCAGGTCCGGCTCGCCGAGATCCGGGAGTCGATGAAGCTGGTCGAGCAGGCACTGGACCGGCTCCGCCCGGGCCCGGTGATGGTCGCCGACCGCAAGATCGCCTGGCCGGCGCAGCTGGCCATCGGCGTGGACGGCATGGGCAACTCGCTCGAACACGTCGCGAAGATCATGGGTCAGTCGATGGAGTCGCTGATCCACCACTTCAAGCTGGTGACCGAGGGCTTCCGGGTCCCGCCCGGCCAGGTGTACGTCGCCATCGAGGCGCCCCGCGGCGAGCTGGGCGTCCACGCGGTCTCCGACGGTGGCACCCGGCCCTACCGGGTGCACTACCGGGAGCCGAGCTTCGTCAACCTGCAGGCCCTCCCGGCGATGGCCGAGGGCGGTCTGATCGCCGACGTGATCGCCGGCGGCGCCTCGTTGGACCCGGTCATGGGGGGTTGTGACCGGTGAGCGCGAGGAGTGAGCCTGCGAGCCCCGCAGTCGCGAACGGAAGGCGGCTCTGATGACGACGACGACTTTCACTGACGAGACCCGGGAGCGGGCGCGCGAGATCATCGCCCGTTACCCGGCGGACCGGTCCCGCTCGGCGTTGCTGCCGCTGCTGCACCTGGTGCAGGCCGAAGAGGGCTACGTCTCCCCGGCCGGGGTCGCGTTCTGCGCCGAGGTGCTGGGGCTGAACAAGGCCCAGGTCGGCGCGGTGGCCACCTTCTACACGATGTACAAGCGCAAGCCGACCGGTGACTTCCTGGTCAGCGTCTGCACCAACACGATGTGCAACGTGCTCGGTGGCCAGGAGGTCTACGACACCCTCGCCGAGCACCTGGGCGTCGGGCACGACGAGACCACCGCCGACGGCACGATCACGCTGGAGCACGCCGAGTGCCTGGCGGCGTGCGACTACGGCCCGGTGATGACCGTCAACTACGACTTCTTCGACGGCGTGGACCCCTCCACCGCGGTCGGTGTGGTCGACGAGCTGCGGGCCGGCGGCCGGCCGATGCCTACCCGGGGCGCCCGGCTCTGCACCCTCAAGGAAATGGCGGTGCAGCTCGCCGGTTTCGCCGACGAGCGCGACGGTGCGGTCGCCGACGGCGGGCCGGGCGAGCCCACCCTGCGCGGGTTGCGGCTGGCCCAGCAGCACGGTGTCTCGGTGCCGGGCTTCGACCCGAACACCCCGATCCGCAGCAAGGCCGAGGCCGACAAGGCCGCCGCCGAGGCGAAGGCGAAGGCGGAGGCCGCCAAGCCGGCGCCCGTCGAGGCCAGCGCGGCGCCGGTCAAGGGTGGCGACGGGGCTTCCGCCCCGACGGGGGCGGTCGCGGTCGCCGAGCCGGCGAAGCCGGCGGACGCCACCGAGCCGGCGAAGCCGGCGGAGGCATCCGGCAGCACCACCCGGGACGTCAAGGCACCGGACGACAAGTCGCCGCAGGTGCGTACCGCCGAGACCCGGCAGCCGGACGCGGACACCGCAGTGCCGGACGCCCCTGGCACGAAGGTCCCCACCGACGGCACCGGCACCGCGCCCGAGGCTGGCGACGCGCGGTCGGCCGAGGCCGCAGGCGTGGCGGCGAACGCGCCGGCCGGCGACGGCAAGCCCGCCGGCGACGAGGCCGCGGCGCAGGAGCGCAACCTCACCGAAGCGAAGGCTGGGACGGACGCCGACGGCGCCGGACCGTCGGACGCGAACGAAACGGGGGCCCAGAAGTGACCACTCCCCGCCCGGAGACGCTGGCCAAGCTGACGCCGGTGCTGACCAAGCGCTGGCTGTCGCCGGACGCCTGGCGCATCGGCACGTACGAGCAGCTGGACGGCTACGCCGCGCTGCGCAAGGCGCTCAAGGCCCACCCGGACGACCTGATCCAGCTGATCAAGGACTCCGGGTTGCGCGGCCGAGGCGGCGCCGGCTTCCCCACCGGTCTCAAGTGGGGCTTCATTCCGCAGGGTGACGGTAAGCCGCACTACCTGGTGGTCAACGCCGATGAGGGCGAGCCGGGCACCTGCAAGGACCTGCCGCTGATGACCCACGACCCGCACGCGCTGGTCGAGGGCGTCATCATCGCGTCGTACGCGATCCGGGCCGCCCGCGCCTACATCTACATCCGGGGCGAGGCGGTGCACGCCGCGCGTCGGCTGCGCAACGCCGTCCAGGAGGCGTACGACAAGGGTTACCTGGGCCGGAACATCCTGCGCAGCGGCTACGACCTGGAGCTGGTGGTGCACTCCGGCGCCGGGGCGTACATCTGCGGCGAGGAGACGGCGCTGCTGGACTCGCTGGAGGGGTTCCGGGGTCAGCCCCGGCTGCGCCCGCCGTTCCCGGCCACCCACGGCCTCTACGCGAGCCCGACGGTGGTGAACAACGTCGGCACCATCGCCAGCGTGCCGCCGATCGTGCTCGGTGGGGCCGACTGGTGGAAGAGCATGGGCACCGAGAAGTCCTCCGGGCCGATGATCTACTCGCTCTCCGGTCGGATCGCCAACCCGGGCCAGTACGAGTGCTCGATGGGCGTCACGCTGCGCGAGCTGCTGGAGCTGGCCGGTGGCATGCAGCCTGGCCACAACCTGCGGTTCTGGACCCCGGGCGGCTCGTCCACCCCGCTGCTCGCCGCCGAGCACCTGGACGTGCCACTGGACTTCGAGGGGGTGGCGGCGGCCGGCTCGATCCTGGGCACCACGGCCACGCAGATCTTCTCCGACCAGGACTGCCCGGTCTACGCGACGTACCGGTGGCTGGAGTTCTACCACCACGAGTCGTGCGGCAAGTGCACCCCGTGCCGCGAGGGCAACTACTGGATGGTTCGGGTCTACCGGCGCATCCTCGCCGGTCAGGGCACCCACGAAGACCTGGACACCCTGCTGGACACCTGCGACAACATCCTCGGCCGCTCGTTCTGCGGCCTGGGTGACGGTGCGACCAGCTCGGTGACCTCCTCGCTGCAGTACTTCAAGCAGGACTACCTCGACTACATCGAGGGTCGGACCGCACCCAAGCTGTCGGAGAAGACCCTGGTAGGGGCGCACTGATGACCGACGTAGCCAAGCAGACCGAGACCGTCACCCTCACCATCGACGGCGTCGAGGTCACCGCCCCCAAGGGGACGCTGCTGATCCGGGTCGCCGAGCAGATGGGCACCGAGATCCCCCGGTTCTGCGACCACCCGCTGCTGGCCCCGGCCGGCGCGTGCCGGCAGTGCCTGGTCGAGGTGGAGGGGCAGCGCAAGCCGGTCGCCTCCTGCACCCAGACCGTCGCCGACGGCATGGTCGTGCGTACCCAGATCACCTCCCCGGTGGCCAAGAAGGCGCAGGAGGGGGTGATGGAGCTGCTGCTGCTCAACCACCCACTGGACTGCCCGATGTGTGACAAGGGCGGCGAGTGCCCGCTCCAGAACCAGGCCATGTCCACCGGCCGCACCGACTCGCGCTTCCACGAGCACAAGCGGGAGTACGAGAAGCCGATGGCGATCAGCAGCCAGGTGCTGCTGGACCGCGAACGGTGCGTGCTCTGCCAGCGCTGCACCCGGTTCTCCGAGGAGATCGCCGGCGACAAGTTCATCGACCTGATGGGCCGGTCGTCCGCCGAGGAGATCAACATCTACCGGGACGACGCGTACGGCGAGGAGGGCGACGCCGGAGACGTTCCGTTCAACTCCTACTTCTCCGGCAACACCGTGCAGATCTGCCCGGTGGGTGCGCTGACCGGTGCCCAGTACCGGTTCCGCGCCCGCCCCTTCGACCTGGTCTCCAGCCCGAGCGTCTGCGAGCACTGCTCGGCCGGCTGCGGGCAGCGCACCGACTGGCGGCGCGGCAAGGTGCTGCGCCGGCTGGCCGGCGACGAGCCGCAGGTAAACGAGGAGTGGAACTGCGACAAGGGCCGGTGGGGCTTCCAGTACACCCGGGCCGCCGACCGGCTGACCACTCCGCTGGTCCGCGACGAGCACACCGGTGAGCTGCGCGAGGCCTCCTGGAGTGAGGCGCTCACCGTCGCCGCCGAGGGGCTGCACACGGCTCGGGAGAGCGGGCAGGGCACGGCGGTGCTCACCGGCGGTCGGCTGACCGTCGAGGACGCGTACGCGTACGCCAAGTTCGCCCGGGTCGCGTTGAACACCAACGACATCGACTTCCGGGCCCGGCCGGTCTCCCGCGAGGAGGCCGACTTCCTGGCCAGCTCGGTCGCCGGGGTCACCGACGTCACCTACACCGACGTGGAGAACGCGCCGGCGGTGGTGCTGGTCGGCCTGGAGCCCGAGGAGGAGTGCCCGATCCTCTTCCTGCGGCTGCGCAAGGCGTACCTGAAGAAGACCCTGACGGTGTACGCGCTGGCGCCCTTCGCCACCCGCGGCCTGGAGAAGCTCGGTGCCAAGCTGGCCCGGGTGGTGCCGGGCGAGGAGGCCAGCGTGCTCGCCGAGCACGCCACGGTCAGCGAGGCGCTGAGCGCACCGGGCGCGATCCTGATCGTCGGTGAGCGGTTGGCCTCCGTGCCGGGTGGGCTCTCCGCCGCGGCCGACGTGGCCCGGCGTACCGGCGCGAAGCTGGCCTGGGTGCCGCGGCGCGCGGGTGACCGCGGCGCGGTCGACGCGGGCTGCCTGCCCAACCTGCTCCCCGGTGGACGCCTGGTCACCGAGCCGGCCGCCCGGGCCGAGCTGGGTGAGGCGTGGGACATCCCGGCCGGGGTGATCCCGAGCCAGGCCGGCCGGGACACCGACGGCATCCTGAGCGCGGCCGCCAACGGTCAGCTCGGCGCGCTTGTCGTCGGCGGTGTCGACCCGGCCGACCTGGCCGACCCGCGACTGGCCGAGTCCGCCCTGGACGCGGTGCCGTTCCTGGTCAGCCTCGAACTGCGCGCCAGCGCGGTGACCCGGCGGGCGAACGTGGTGCTGCCGGTCGCCCCGGTGGCCGAGAAGGCCGGCAGCTTCCTGGACTGGGAGGGTCGGCTGCGCCCGTTCGAGGCGGTGCTGAACACCGCCGCGATGACCGACGGCCGGGTGCTCGACGCGCTGGCCGCGCTGCTCGACGTGCGCCTCGGCACGGCCGACGTGCTGAGCGTGCGTCGCGAGCTGGCCACCCTGCCGGCGACGCGTCTGTCCCGACCGGCGGCGCCGTCGGTCGCGCCGGGCCCGGTGCCGGAGCCGAAGGCCGGGGAGGCCGTGCTGGCCACCTGGCACCAGCTGGTGGACCTCGGCACCCTGACCGAGGGCGACGAGAACCTCGCCGGAACCGCCCGTCCGCCGGTCGTCCGGCTGGGTAAGGGCACCGCCGAGGCGCTCGGTGTGGTCGACGGTGACGCGGTCACGGTCGGCACCGACCGGGGGGCGCTGACCCTGCCGGCGGAACTCACCGAGATGCCGGACGGCGTGGTCTGGCTGCCGACCAACTCACCCGGCTCGACCGTGCGGCGCAGCCTCGGGGCGACGTCCGGCGCGGTCGTCCGGATCTCCGTCCCCGCCTCGGGTACGGCCATCCCGGCCGGACGCGTGGCGGCCGACGAGACCGGTCTCCCGGGTCCGCTCCTCAACTCCGGGGGTAACCAGTGAGTGCGAGGAGTGAACGAGCGCAGCGAGTGAGCCCCGCAGTCGCGAACGAAAGGTGGGCACAGTGAGTCCCTCCTACCTCGCCCAGGATCCGACGTTGGCCGACTTCGGCCGGGATCCGTGGTGGCTGGTTCTCGGCAAGATTGTCTTCGCGTTCGCCTTCGGTCTGCTGGCCACCCTGCTCGGCGTCTGGTTCGAACGGCGCGTGGTCGGTTACATGCAGGTGCGGCCCGGCCCCAACCAGGTCGGCCCGTTCGGCCTGCTGCAGACCCTCGCCGACGGCCTGAAGATGGCCTTCAAGGAGGACATCCTGCCGAAGGCGGCCGACAAGGTCGTCTACTTCTTCGCCCCGACCATCTCGGTGATCTGCGCGGTCACCGCCCTGTCGGTGGTGCCGTTCGGCCCGATGGTGAGCATCTTCGGTCACCACACGCCGTTGCAGGTCACCGATGTGCCGGTGGCGGTGCTGCTGCTGCTCGCCTGCTCCTCGATGGGCGTCTACGGCATCGTGCTGGGTGGCTGGGCCTCCGGCTCCACGTACCCGCTGCTCGGCGGTCTGCGGTCGAGTGCCCAGATGATCTCCTACGAGGTCGCCATGGGGCTCAGCATCGTGGCGGTCTTCATGACCGCCGGCACGATGAGCACCAGCGGGATCGTCGCCAAGCAGGCGCACGGGACGCAGCTGAGCATCGGCGGTTTCGACCTACCCGCCCCCGGTTGGTACGCGATCCTGCTGCTGCCGAGCTTCATCATCTTCTTCATCGCCACGGTGGGTGAGACCAACCGGGCACCGTTCGACCTGCCCGAGGCCGAGTCCGAGCTGGTCGCCGGCTTCATGACCGAGTACAGCTCGCTGAAGTTCGCGCTCTTCATGCTCAGCGAGTACGTCGCGATGGTGACCATGTCCGCGGTCACCACCACGCTGTTCCTGGGCGGTTGGCGGGCGCCCTGGCCGATCACCATCTGGGACGGCGCCAACTCCGGTTGGTGGCCGATGCTCTGGTTCTTCGGCAAGGTGATCGCGCTGGTCTTCGTCTTCGTGTGGCTGCGTGGCACGCTGCCCCGGCTGCGCTACGACCAGTTCATGCGGCTCGGCTGGAAGGTGCTGCTGCCGATCAACCTGGTCTGGATCCTGGTCCTGTCGGGCCTGCGCTCCATCGAGGACTGGGACACCCGCGGCAAGGTGATCGCCGTTGGGATTCCGGCCGGCATCCTGCTGATCGCCACGATCTTCTGGCCCAGCCGGAAGCCGAAGCCGCAGCCGACGACGCAGGAACAGGTCGACAACCGGCCGCACGGGAGTTTCCCGCTGCCGCCGATGGATCTTCAGGTACCACCGAGCCCGCGTATCACGCGCGTGGTCGCCGAGCGGGAGCCGGCCAACATCGTTGCCGGCTCGGACTCCAGGGAGGTGTGACGTGGGCGCGATCACCGGAACGTTCAAGGGATTCGGTGTCACCTTCTCGCACATGTTCAGGAAGGTCGTCACCACCGACTACCCGTTCAAGCCGCCGGTGTCGGCGCCGCGCTACCACGGGCGGCACATCCTCAACCGGCACCCGGACGGCCTGGAGAAGTGCATCGGCTGCGAGCTGTGCGCCTGGGCCTGCCCGGCGGACGCGATCTACGTCGAGGGTGGCGACAACACCGACGAGCAGCGCTTCTCGCCGGGTGAGCGGTACGCCAGCATCTACCAGATCAACTACGCCCGGTGCATCTTCTGCGGGCTGTGCATCGAGGCCTGCCCGACCCGGTCGCTCACCATGAGCAACGAGTACGAGCTGGCCCGGGACAACCGGCAGGACCTGATCTTCACCAAGGAGCAGCTGCTCGCGCCGTTGCTCGAGGGCATGGAGCAGCCGCCGCACCCGATGCGACTGGGTGAGAGCGAGAAGGACTACTACGTCGGGGCGCTGGACAACCCGGGCACCTCCGCCGGTGCGGAGACGTCCCCGATGGGCCCCGGCCGCTACCAGGTCGAGGAGCACCCCGGCGTGACGTTCCCGGGCGCCGAGCAGGCCGCCCAGCGCGTCGCGGCCGGCAAGGGAGAGAAAGCATGAACGCGTCTACGGTGCTGGCCGCGGCGGGTGGGGTGTCCGGCGGCGAGGAGGTCACCTTCTGGATCCTCGGGCCGCTCGCGCTCATCGGCGCGATCGGGATGGTGGCCGCGCGCAACGCGGTGCACTCCGCGCTCTGGCTGGTGCTCACCATGCTCTGTCTGGGCGTGTTCTACGTGCTCCAGGCCGGGCCGTTCATCGGCATGGTGCAGATCATCGTCTACACCGGCGCGATCATGATGCTCTTCCTCTTCGTGCTGATGCTCGTCGGTCGGGACTCCACCGACTCGCTGATCGAGACGTTGCGCGGCCAGCGGGTCGCCGCGATCGTCCTGGGGCTGGGCTTCGCCGGTCTGGTCGGCGGCGCGCTCTACCGGGCGCTGCAGGGGACCACCGCGGTCGGCTTGGAGCAGGCCAACGCGGAGGGCAACGTGCAGGGCATCGCCCGACTGCTCTTCACCAAGTACGTGTTCGCGTTCGAGCTGACCTCGGCACTGCTGATCACCGCGGCGGTCGGTGCCATGGTGCTCGCGCACATCGAGCGCCGCAAGCAGGACAAGGTCGACCAGGTGTCGACGATGCGGGCCCGTTTCGCGCCAGGCAACTACCCCGGCCCCAAGCCGGGCCCCGGCGTCTTCGCGACCTCGTCCTCGGTGGCCACCCCGGCCCGACTGCCGGACGGCCGCCTCTCCGACCGGAGCACGCCGGACATCCTGCCGGTGCGGGAGCTGACCGCGCAGGAGACCACGCTGAAGGGGACGGACCAACGGTGAGCGCGAGGAGTGCAGCGAAGCGGAGCCCCGCAGTCGCGAACGAAAGCGAGTCCAGCCATGACGCCTGACTACTACCTGGTGCTCGCGGCGGTGCTGTTCACCATCGGCGCCGCCGGGGTGCTCGTCCGGCGCAACGCGATCGTGCTGTTCATGTGCGTGGAGCTGATGCTCAACGCGGCCAACCTGACGCTGGTCACCTTCAGCCGGATCAACGGTGACCTCAACGGTCAGATCATGGCGTTCTTCGTGATGGTGGTGGCGGCGGCCGAGGTCGTGGTCGGGCTCGCGATCATCATGTCCATCTTCCGGACGCGACGCTCGGCGAGTGTCGACGACGCCAACCTGCTCAAGTACTAGAGGGGTCCACCGGTGGAAGAGACTGTGGAATACGCCCAGGCCACGGGGCTGCTCGGGGGCGTCTGGCTGCTGGTGGCGATCCCGCTGGTCAGCGCGGCCATCCTGCTGCTGCTCGGCCGCCGGGCCGACCGCTGGGGGCACTGGTTGGGCGTCGCCGCCATCGGCGCCGCGTTCGTGCTCGGCCTGAGCTTCTTCTTCCAGCTGCGTGGCCTGGAGAACAAGTCGGTCGAGCTGAGCCTCTGGGACTTCATCGCGGTCGGTGATCTGCGCGTCGACTTCGGCCTGCTCTTCGACCCGCTGGCCGCGGTCTTCGTACTGCTGATCACCGGGGTGGGTTTCCTGATCCACCTGTACGCGGTCGAGTACATGTCGCACGACGCGGGCCGTCGTCGGTTCTTCGCGTACTTCAACCTGTTCGTCGCGGCGATGCTGCTGCTGGTGCTCGGCAACAACTACGTGATGCTCTACTTCGGCTGGGAGGGCGTCGGTCTTGCGTCGTACCTGCTGATCTCCTTCTGGACCGAGCGGCCGAGCGCGGCCACCGCCGGCAAGAAGGCGTTCCTGATGAACCGGGTCGGCGACGCCGGCCTGGCGATCGGCATCTTCATCATGTTCGCCACCCTGGGCACCACCCAGTACGACGAGGTGTTCAACGGTGTCGGTGCGCTGACCGGGACCACCGTGCTGGTCCTCGGCCTGTTGCTGCTGCTCGGCGCGGCCGGTAAGTCCGGTCAGTTCCCGCTCCAGGCGTGGTTGCCGGACGCGATGGAGGGCCCGACCCCGGTGTCGGCGCTCATCCACGCCGCCACCATGGTCACCGCGGGCGTCTACCTGATCGCCCGGTCCAACCCGATCTTCTCCGCCAACTCGACGCTGCAACTCGTGGTGGTCAGCGTCGGCGCGCTCACCCTGCTGATCGGCTGCATCATCGGTGTCGCCAAGGACGACATCAAGCGGGTGCTCGCCTGGTCGACCGTGAGCCAGATCGGCTACATGTTCCTCGGTGTCGGCCTCGGCGGCGCGGCGTACGCGCTGGCCATCGTGCACCTGCTGGCGCACGGCTTCTTCAAGGCCAACATGTTCCTGGGCGCCGGCTCGGTCATGCACGGAATGAAGGACCAGGTGGACATCCGCCGCTTCGGTGGGCTGTCCAAGTACATGAAGATCACCTGGCTGACCTTCATGATGGGCTGGCTGGCCATCATCGGCATGTTCCCCTTCTCTGGCTTCTTCTCCAAGGAGCCGATCATCGTGGCCGCCTTCGAGCGGGACGACTGGACCGCCTGGCTCTTCGGCGGGGCCGCGCTGCTCGGCGCCGGGTTGACCGCGTTCTACATGACGCGGCTGTTCGTGCTCACCTTCCACGGTCCGCAGCGGTGGACCGAGGACATCGAGCACCCGCACGAGTCGCCGAAGCTGATGACCATCCCGCTGATCCTCCTGGCGGTCGGGTCGGTCGGCGCCGGCTTCCTGCTCGCCACGTCCGTTCCGGACTGGCTGACGGAGACCGCCGGGCTGGGCGGCGAGCACGCCGAGCACGAGGCGGTCCTCTCGCACGCCGTGATCACCACGCTGTCGCTGCTGGTCACCGTGCTCGGCGCCGGGCTCGCCTGGTTCCTGTTCCGGGCCGGTACGGCCACCGCACCGCAGCCGGCCGGGGTGCTGGTCACCGCCGCCCGGCGCAACCTCTACACCGACACGGTCAACGAGGCGGTCTTCGAGAAGCCGGGCATCTTCCTCACCCGGGCGCTGGTGTACCTCGACAACCGGGGCATCGACGGGCTCGTCAACGGGCTCGCCGCCGCGGTCGGCGGAGGCTCGGGCCGCCTCCGCCGGATGCAGACCGGCTTTGTCCGCTCGTACGCCACCTCGATCCTGGCCGGTGCGCTGCTGGTGATGGCGGCGTTCCTGGCGGTGCAGGCGGGGTGGTTGGCGTGATCGACCTCAATACGCCCGCCCCCGCCGGCGGACCACGCAGTGACGACGGAGGTAAGGCCGCATAATGTCCAACTTCCCGTTCCTCTCGGTGCTCACCGTGGCGCCGCTGGTGGGCGCCCTGGTGGTGGCCTTCCTGCCGCGCCACCGCCCGGAGCTGGCCAAGCAGGTGGCGTTCGCCTGGTCGCTGCTCGTGCTGGTGCTCTCGGTGGTGATGTGGGTCAGCTTCAACGCCGGCGGTGACCGGTTCCAGTTCCGCGAGTCGTACTCGTGGATCCCGAACTGGGGGGTCAGCTTCACCTTCGCGGCCGACGGCATCGCGTTGGTGATGCTGATGCTGATCGCGGTGCTGGTGCCGCTGGTGATCCTGGCGTCCTGGCACGACGCCGAGTCGTCGAAGCGGTCGGTCCCCGTCTACTTCGCGCTGCTGCTGGTCCTCGAGTGCACGATGATCGGCGTCTTCGCGGCCGCCGACGTCTTCCTGTTCTACGTGTTCTTCGAGGTCATGCTGGTGCCGATGTACTTCCTCATCGGCAGCTACGGCGGGCACCAGCGGCAGTACGCGGCGGTGAAGTTCTTCCTCTACTCGCTCGTCGGCGGTCTGTTCATGCTGGCCGCGGTGATCGGCCTGTGGGTGGTCGGCGGCAAGACCTTCGACTGGCAGGCGCTGTCGCAGGTCGACATCAGCACCGGCACCGAGCGTTGGCTGTTCCTCGGCTTCTTCCTCGCGTTCGCCATCAAGGCGCCGTTCTTCCCGTTCCACACCTGGCTGCCCGACGCCGGTGGCGCCGCCCCGGCGGGCGCGGCGGCGCTGCTCGTCGGCGTGCTGGACAAGGTCGGCACCTTCGGCATCCTGCGCTACTGCCTGCCGCTGTTCCCCGAGGCGTCGAAGTGGTTCGCGCCGTGGGCGCTGGCCCTGGGCGTGATCGGCATCGTCTACGCCGCGCTGCTGGCGGTCGGCCAGAACGACCTCAAGCGGCTGGTGTCGTACACCTCGATCGCGCACTTCGGCTTCATCGGGGTGGGCATCTTCGCCTTCACCACCCAGGCCGGCACCGGCGCGGTGCTCTACATGCTCAACCACGGGCTGGCCACCGGCCTGCTCTTCCTGGTGGTGGGCATGCTGATCTCCCGGCGCGGCTCGTCGCTGATCAGCGACTTCGGTGGTGCCGGCAAGCTGGTCCCGGTGCTCGCCGGGGTGCTCTTCTTCGCCGGTCTCGCCTCGCTCGCGCTGCCCGGCACGGCGCCGTTCATCTCCGAGTTCCTGGTGCTGATCGGCACCTTCACGGTGAACAAGCCGGTCGCGGTCATCGCCACGCTCGGCATCATCCTGGCCGCCGCGTACGTGCTGTGGATGGTGCAGCGCACCACCCAGGGCACCCTCAACCCGGCGCTGACCGAGGTCGACGGCATGCGCCGGGACCTCAACCTGCGCGAGAAGGTCGTGGTCGCCCCCCTGATCGCGCTGATCGTGCTGCTCGGCTTCTTCCCGAAGCCGGTCACTGACGTGATCAACCCCGCCGTCCAGGCGACCATGGACGACATCGGCAGAACCGACCCGGCCCCGTCGGTGGGCACCGTCCAGGAGGCAGGCCGGTGAGCGCGAGGAGTGAGCTTGCGAGCCCCGCAGTCGCGAACGAAAGGTCGGCACTGTGACCGAGCTGAACCTGCCGTCGATCAACTACTCGGCGATCTCTCCGATCCTGATCATGCTGGGCACCGCGCTGCTCGGTGTGCTGGTCGAGGCCCTGGTGCCCCGACGCTGGCGGCACGTGGTGCAGTTGACGCTGGCGCTGCTCGCGGTGCTCGCGGCACTGACCATGGTGGTCCTCAACTCCAACGAGCGGATCATCACCGCCGGTCAGGCTCTCGCGATCGACGGGCCGACGCTCTTCCTCCAGGGCGCGATCCTGGTGCTGGCCGCGATGGCGCTGCTGCTGATCGGTGACCGCTCGGTCGAGCGGGGCGGGGCGTTCGTCGCCCAGGCCGCGGTGACCGCCGAGTCGGCCGACGACCGGCGGCAGGCCGAGGGGCGCAACGGTCTCACCGAGGTCTACCCGCTGACCACGTTCGCGATCGGCGGCATGCTGATCTTCGTGGCGGCGAACGACCTGCTGACCATGTTCATCGCGCTGGAGGTCTTCTCCCTGCCGCTCTACCTGCTCTGCGCGCTGGCCCGTCGCCGGCGGCTGCTGAGCCAGGAGGCGGCGATGAAGTACTTCCTGCTCGGCGCGTACGCCTCGGCGTTCTTCCTGTTCGGTGTGGCCCTGATCTACGGTTTCACCTCCGGCATCCCGGGCCGGACGGCCGGCGTCGACTTCGCCACCATCCACGCGGCGGTGGGCGAGTCGCCGGCCAGCCCGGTGCTGCTCTTCGCCGGGATGGCGCTGCTCGCCATCGGTCTGCTCTTCAAGGCCGCGGCGGCCCCGTTCCACGTCTGGACCCCGGACGTCTACCAGGGCGCTCCGACCCCGGTCACCGGCTTCATGGCGGCCTGCACCAAGGTCGCCGCGTTCGGTGCCCTGCTGCGCGTCTTCCAGGTGGCGTTCGCGAACGCCAGTTGGGACTTCACGCCGGTCCTGGGCGCGGTGGCGGTGCTGACCATGCTGATCGGTGCGGTGCTCGCGGTCACCCAGACCGACATCAAGCGGCTGCTCGCGTACTCCTCGATCGCCAACGCCGGCTACCTGCTGGTCGGTGTGTTGGCACCGAGCCGCGACGGGCTCGCCGGCACGATGTTCTACCTGGTCGCGTACGGCTTCTCGGTGCTGGCCGCGTTCGCCGTGGTGACGCTGGTACGCGACGACGACGGCGAGGCCACCCACCTGTCCCGCTGGGCCGGGCTGGGCCGGCGGTCGCCGTTCTTCGCCGCGCTGTTCACGTTCATCCTGCTCGCCTTCGCCGGTATCCCGCTGACCAGTGGGTTCACCAGCAAGTTCGCCATCTTCGGCCCGGCGCTGGAGGGTGGCCAGGCCTGGCTGGTGATCGCCGGTGTGCTGACCAGTATGGTGCTCGCGTTCCCGTACCTGCGGGTCGTGGTGATGATGTGGCTCTCCGAGCCGGGCGAGTCCACCCCGACCGTCACCGTGCCCGGTGGGCTCACCTCCGCCGCGCTGATGATCGGTGTGCTGGCGACTCTGGTGTTGGGCGTCGCCCCGGCGCCGCTGCTCGATCTGGCCGCCGGAGCCGCCGAATTCGTCAGGTGACCGAAGGATCGATCACCGGGGGTCGGCACGTGTTCACGTGCCGGCCCCCGGTGCGTATCCCCGGGCCGTAGCAGGTCGAACGCGTGTGGCATGGTTGATAGCGTGGTGAATCCGGCGGGCGAGCGTTCAGGTGCCTCCGGCTCCGGCGGTCGGCGGGGTCGGGCGAGCACGAGTCAGTTCGGCGCGCTTGGCCTCAACCTCGCCGATAGCCGTGTCGAGGCGTCCGTGCTGGGTCTGCTGGACACGGTCGAGGTCGAGTTGCGGGCCAGCGTGTCCAGCGCCGACCCGTTCGTTACCGAGGCTGCCCGGCACCTCGTCGAGGCCGGCGGGAAGCGTTTCCGGCCGTTGCTGGTGGCGCTGGGCGCCCAGTTCGGTGACCCGACCGGTGCTCAGGTGGTCCCGGCCGCCGTGGTGATGGAGCTCACTCACCTCGCCACCCTCTACCACGACGACGTGATGGACGAGGCCCTCGTCCGTCGGGGCGCGCCGAGCGCGAACTCCCGGTGGACCAACTCGGTCGCCATCCTGGTCGGCGACTACCTCTTCGCCCGCGCGGCGGACATCGCCGCCGACCTGGGCCCCGAGGCGGTCCGGTTGCAGGCGCGCACCTTCGCCCGGCTGGTGCACGGCCAGATCGCGGAGACCGTGGGGCCGCGCGCCGACGACGACCCGGTGGCCCACTACCTGCACGTGATCGCCGAGAAGACCGGCTCGCTGATCGCCACGTCGGCCCGGTTCGGCGGCATGTTCGGTGGCGCCGCCCCGGAGCACGTGGAGGCCCTCGCCGGGTACGGCGAGACGATCGGCGTGGCCTTCCAGCTCTCCGACGACCTGCTGGACATCGCCTCCGAGTCGGTGCAGTCGGGCAAGACCCCCGGCACGGACCTGCGCGAGGGTGTCCCGACGCTGCCGGTGCTCTACGCCCGCGAGGCGGACGACTCCGACGCGTCGTCGGTGCGACTACGGGAGATCCTGGCGACCGGCCCGTTGACCGACGACGCGTTGCACGCCGAGGCGTTGGGGCTGCTCCGGGAGAGCCCGGCGCTCAAGCGGGCCCGGGAGACCGTGCGCAGCTACGCCGAGGAGGCCCGCGCGCAGCTCGCCCCGCTGCCGCACGGCCCGTCCCGCAGCGCGCTCGAGTCGCTCTGCGACTACATCGCCGACCGCACCAGCTGATCCACGCCCCGGCCCGCTGCGGCGGCGGCGCGGGTCAACAGTCGGCTGCCGACGAGCATGAGGGCGGCGGCGAGCAGCATCGCCACGGCGGCGATGGTCCACATCGCCGGATAGCCGAGGTGGGCGGCGAGCGGGCCCAGGCTCAGCGGGCCGAGACAGCCGCCCGCGTACACCCCGGTCTGGGTGATCGAGGTGGCGGCGGCCGGTGACTGTGGGTGCAGCCGGACCACCGCGAAGTTCATCAGGCCGGGCCAGGCCCAGCCCAGGCCGAAGCCGAGCACCACGCCGACCACCAACGGCACCGAGCCGGTCAGCGCGAGCAGGCCCAGCCCGACCGCGCCGACGACCAGCATCGCGGCGATGAGGGCGACGTGACCGGTCTCGCGGCGGTCGGCAAACCAACCGGCGCCCACCCGAGCAACCACACAGACCGCGCTGCCCAGGGTGAGGGTGAGGCCGGCGAGGCCCGGCGACAGGCCCCGCGCCGCGGCGGAGTCCACCAGGAAGGTGCCCAGCGAGTTGGCCGCGCCCGAGGCCAACGTCGCCGCCGCGCCGATCACCACCAGCGCCGCCGTCGCCCGCCCGGCCCGCGTGCCACTGGCCCGGCGGGCCAGGCCGGGCAACTGCCGGGGTACGGCGGCCAGCGTCGTCAACGCGGCCACGGCGGCGGCCACGAACGCCCAGCGCCAGCCGGCGGTGAGCGCGATGGTGGGCACCGCCACCCCGGCCAGCAGGGTGGAGACCGGGATGGCGGCCTGCTTGACACCGAACGACAGCCCCTGCCGTCGGGCCGGCACGTGCTGGGCGAGCGCGGCGTTGCTGGCCAACTGGCCGAGCGCGTTCGCGGCGGCGCTGAGCGCCAGCAGGCCGACCAGCACCGGGTACGACCGGGCGAAGGCGGCCACGGCCAGCATCGACCCGGCGGCCAGCAGGATGCCGCAACGGGCGACCACTGCCGGTCCGTACCGCTCGACCAGGCGCCCGGAGGGCACCGAGGCCAGCGCGCTGACCCCGAAGTAGACGGAGACGGCCAGGCCCAGACCGGCCGGCGAGAAGCCGAGGTCGGCGCCCATCTGCACGGCGAGACCGCCGAGCAGGAAGACGGGCAGTACGCAGGCCACTGTGGTGACGACTGCGCCGGCGCTCGCCCGGACCGGGCGGGGCTGGGCGAGCGTCGAATCGGGGGTGGTGGAGGTGTCGGTCATCGTTCGGCAAACCTACGCGAGCCCCGCTCAGAGCACTCCTGGTGACCGGCGGGGCACAAGCTGTGGATAGTGATCTGGCATCCTCGACCCGAACAGGCATTTCGCACCGGGCCTGTTTTTCATATGGTGTAAGTCCCCGGCGGCGGAGGTGGTTGTGCGCGACCCCTTGGCAGAACCTTCGGACCTGATTCGCAGCGTGTCCCGAGCGCTACGGGTGCTGGAGTCGGTCGGTCGCGCCCCGAAGGGCCTGACCGTCAAGCAGATCGCCCGGCGCTGCGAGCTGACCGTGGCCACCACCTACCACCTGGTCCGCACCCTCGCCTACGAGGGCTACGTGATCCGTCGCGAGGACGGCACGTACATCGTGGGGTTGGAGGTGGCCGACCGGTACCGGGAGCTGGTCACGGCGTTCCGGGGCCCGCCGGCGGTCGGTGAGACGCTGCGGCGGGCCGCCCTGGACACCGGCTACAGCCACTACCTCGGTCGGTTCGTCGGCGGCCAGGTGGCCCTCACCGCAGTCGCCGAGGGGCACCGCTCGCCCTACCTGGAGGATCTGGTCCCCGGCTTCGACGAGGGGGCGCACGCGACAGCTCTCGGCAAGTCGCTGCTCGCCACCCTCACGACCGACCAGCGCAACCGCTATCTGCGTGAGTACGGCATGCGCCCGTTCACCACCGCCACGCTGACCACCACCGAGAGTTTCGAGGCCGACCTGGCCGCCGGCGACCGGCGCGGCATGCAACTGGAGATGGGGCAGTTCCGGCAGGGGGTGGCCTGCGCCGCGGTGCTCGTCGCTCCGGACAAGGACATGGAACGCCGCGTCGTGCTGGCCTGCGCGTTGCCGGCTAGCGAGATGATGACCTCCGCCCGGGTGGTACGCGCCAAGCTGCTCACCGTGGCCCGCAGCGTGGCCGACGGCATCGCCTCCGACAACTGACCGCCGAGAGGCCCTCTCCCGGGCTGGGAGAGGGCCTCTCGGGGCGGTCCAGCGCCGAACCGCCAGAGCAACGTCAGCGGCCTCTCGGCCGCGGGAACGGCGTCAGCTACCCACCGGGCCGCCGTCGAGGCGCCAGGTGACCACCACGCCCGGCTTGGCGTAGTCACCGTCCGGCCAGTTCGAGGCCGGGTTCTCCACCGAGGCGCCGGTGATCTCGCCCGGGTGCTGCACCGCGACGAAGACCGAGCGGTTGTCGCCGGTGATGAACGGGCCGCAGGTCTCCGCGCCGAGCGGCACGGTCAGGAACTGCTTGAGGTGACCCCGTTCCGGACCCTCCACGGCGGTGGCGAACAGGCCGTCGTTGCTGCCCAGCGCGTTGCCGTCGGTGGAGATCCAGAGGTTGCCGGTGGCGTCGAAGGCGACGTTGTCCGGGCAGGAGATCGGGGAGACCTTGCTCTTGTCGTACCCGGCGAAGAAGGTCGACGGGTCGGTCGGGTCACCGCAGACGATCGGCAGCGACCAGGCGAAGGTCTCCGAGGTGTTGTCGTTGCGGTCCTCGACCAGCTCCAGGATCTGCCCGTGCTTGTTGGCGTTGCGCGGGTTGGCCTCGTCCGCCTTCGGGTTGCTGCCGACGCCCCGGTTGGTGTTGTTGGTCAGGGCCACGTACACCTTGCCGGTGAGCAGGCTCGGCTCGACGTCCTCGGGGCGGTCCATCTTGGTCGCGCCGACCTTGTCACCGGCGAGCCGGGTGAAGGTGAGCACGTCCGCAGCGGTCATCCCGTCGACGAACGACCGGTTGCCGCTGACCAGCTTGATCCAACGACCCCGGCCGTTGAACGCGCCGTCGGTGGGGAGCTTGCCCGAGCCGTCGATCTCGGCGGCGCTGGTCTGGTCGAGCTTCGCCACGTAGAGCGTGCCGGACTCCAGCAGCGTCAGGTTGTGCTTGCGGGCAGCCCAGGAGTTGCCCTTCATGAACTTCTTGTCCGAGACGAACTTGTAGAGGTAGTCGAACCGCTCGTCGTCGCCCATGTACGCGACCACGTGGCCGTCCTTCGCGACGATCACGTTGGCGCCCTCGTGCTTGAACCGGCCCATCGCGGTGTGCTTGCGCGGGCGGCTCTCCGGGTCGAACGGGTCGATCTCGACGACCCAACCGAACCGGTGTGCCTCGTTGGGGTGCTTCGCCAGGTCGAAGCGCTCGTCCGCGCGCTCCCACTTGCGGCTGCCGCTGGGGTAGCGGCTGGCGGTGCTGATGCCGTAGCGGTCCAGCTTCGGCTTCAGCTCGGCCGGTGCGGCGTCGGCGCCCACGAAGTACTGGTTGAAGTTCTCCTCGCCGGAGAGCACCGTGCCCCACGGGGTCACGCCACCGGCGCAGTTGTTGAGCGTGCCGACGACCGTGCGGCCCTTGGGGTCGGCGGCGGTCTTCAGCCAGGCCGAGCCGGCGGCCGGGCCGGTCAGGTCGAACTTGGTGCTCAGCGCGGTGACCCGCCGGTTGTACGCCCGGGGGCCCTTGTCGACCGGCTTCCACTGCCCGGTGCCGGCGACCCGCTCCAGTTCCACCACGGACATGCCGTGCGCGGCCATGGCGGTGCGCAGCTGCTCCACGGAGAGCCCGTCCAGGCCGGGGAAGCCCGGGAACATCAGGTCCTCGTTGGTGTACTCGTGGTTGACCACCAGCAGCGCCCGCTTGCCCTGCTTGTCCAGCGGCAACACACCCACGAAGTCGTTGTTGTAACCGAACTGCTTGGACTGCGCGGCGGCGGTCTGGTGGTGCAGGTTGAACTCCGGCGCGCCCGGCAGCACCGGGTCACCCCACTTGATCACCACGGCGTGGTCGTAGCCGTTCGGCACGACCAGGGTGTCCAGCTTGTTCGGGGGGATCGGCTTGAACGTCAGCGCGCCGCTGCCGACTCCGGTGCCGGGACGACCGAAACCGAAGGCCTCCGGGACGTCCGGGGTGGTCGGTGCCGCCATGGCCGGGGCCGCACCGGCGAGAGCACCGGCCGCCGTGCCGCCGAAACCGAGCACCAGCGCGCCGACCGCGCCGGCCCGGACCACGCCACGCCGCGACACCTCGGCGTTCACCACGTCACCGAAGTACGCGTTGTCGGAGGTGTTCGGGACCGGGTGGTCGCAGGCGTTTCCGCACCGGTACAGACAGGTCATGGCGTCACGGGTGCCATGGCGGTTGCCGGTCAACAGGGGGAGCAGCCGGGGACGGTCGCTCATGGGAGAGGCCTCCAGAGAAGTCGGTGGCACGACAGGCGGCGTACCAGCCGGACGCTAGGAGGACGTGGTGAGCGCTCGTCGGCCACGATGTGAACCCGGCATGAACACCTTCGTGGATGGCATCCGCCAGACAACCGGTCTGACCTCGGGCTGAACCGATCGGCGTGACCGCACGTATTTCCGAGCGGACGCACCGCCGGACGCGCGCCGGAAGCGAGGAGACCGCCATCAGCGACCACGACGCCCAACTGCTGCGCGCGCTGCACGACGAGCACGCGGAGGCGCTGTACGCCCACGCCCTGCGGCTGGTCAACGGGGACCGGCAGCGGGCCGAGGACCTGGTGCAGGAGACGCTGCTGCGGGCCTGGCGACATCCGGAGTCACTCGACCCGACGCGCGGGTCGGTGCGGTCCTGGCTGTTCACCACCGCCCGCAACCTGGCCATCGACGCCTGGCGGCGACGATCCACCCGGGTCGGCGAGGTGTTCACCGACGATCTGCCCGAACCGCCCGAGGTGATCGACGAGGCTGAACGGGCGGTCGAGGCGTGGACCGTCGCCGAGGCGCTGAACCGGCTCAGCCCGACCCACCGGGAGGTGCTGGTCGAGTGCTTCTACCAGGGGCGGTCGGTCGCCGAGGCGGCGTCCCGCCTGGGCGTACCGCCGGGCACCGTGAAATCCCGCACCCACTACGCGCTGCGGTCTCTACGGTTGGTCCTGGCCGAGATGGGGGTGACGGGATGACCCGGTGCGAGTTCGCGTACGACGACGGCGCGTACGTGCTGGGTGCCCTGGCCCCCGCCGAACGGGCGGCCTACGAACGGCACCTCGGCGGCTGCGCGTCGTGCCGGGAGGCGGTCGCCGAGATCGCCGTCCTGCCCGGGTTGCTGGGACGCCTCGACCCGGCGGGGTTGGAGCAGATCCTGCCGCCGCCGGCCCCGCCCCGAGTGCCCGCGCTGCTCGACGAGGCCCGCAAGCGCCGTCGTCGGGAGCGCGCCGCGGACCGGCGACGGTACGCACTGACCACACTGGCCGCCGCCGGGCTGGCGCTGCTGGTGGGGGTGGGCGCCGCCGTGGTGCTGCCCCGACCGGTCAGCCCCTCCGGGCCGCCCGGCACGCAGGGCACCCCGGCCCCGCAGGTGTCGATGGTCGCCATGCGACCGGTGGCCGCCGCCGGGCCGGTGCACGCCGACCTCGGGCTCACCGGCACCAAGTGGGGCACCGAGGTGACCATGCGCTGCGGGTACGACGCCCGGACGAGCTACGGCAAGGCGTACCCGTTCCGGCTGGTGGCGCGCGGCCCGAACGGCGCCAGCGAGCAGATCGGCTCCTGGCTGGCGGCCCCCGGCGACGACCTCAGCTTCACCGGCGCGACCAGGTTCACCGACGCCGAGTTGGTCAGCGTGGAGCTGCAGAAGGCCGACGGCACCCCGCTCCTCACCTACGCGGTCCCGTAGCCAGCCGTCGCCCGCCCCGCCCATCCGCGTCGATCAAGGAGTTGTGGTGGGTGGCAAATCGCCCACACTAGTGCTGGGCGGGCACCACAACTCCATGATCGACCGCGGGTGGGGGTGAGGGTGGGGTCCGGCGGGACTGGCGGGTGCGGCGGGAGGTGCGGACGGCGTCGGCGGTGAAGACGATCAGGGCCAGCCAGACCAGCGCGAAGCCGGCCAGGCGGGCTGGCGGCATCGGCTCGTGGAAGATCAGCACACCACAGCCGAGCTGAAGGATCGGCGCCAGGTACTGGATCATGCCGAGGCTGCTCAGGGGCAGTCGGTTGGCCGCGCCGGCGAACAGCAGCAGCGGGATCGCCGTGGCCGCGCCGGCCAACACCAGCAGCGCGGTGTGTCCGGCCGACACGTGCCCGAACGTCAGGTCGGCCTTCGCCGTCAGCCAGGCCAGGTAGCCCAGAGCCGGCAACGCCAGCACCGCCGACTCGACGAAGAGCCCCTCCGCCGCGGGCAACCCGAGCCGCTTCTTGACCAGGCCGTAGCCGGCGAAGCTGAACGCCAGGGTCAACGCCAGCCAGGGCAGCCGGCCGTAGTCCACGGTGAGCACCGCGACCGCCGACGCGCCGATCCCCAGGGCCACCCACTGCGCCGGGCGTAGCCGCTCCCGCAGCACCGTCACTCCGAGCAGCACCACGACCAGCGGGTTGATGAAGTAGCCGAGCGCGGTCTCCACCACCCGGTCGGAGTTGACCCCGTAGATGTAGGTGCCCCAGTTGACCGCGATCAGCGCGGCGGCGGCGACGATCCCCGCCACCGCCCAGGGGCGGCGCAGCAGCGCCCGCAGGAAGCCGATGTTGCGCAGCGCCGCCAGCAGCAGGGCCACGAAGACAACCGACCAGACGATCCGGTGGGCCAGGATCTCCAGCGGGCCGGCGGGCCGCAGCAGCTTCAGGTAGAGCGGAAAGAAACCCCAGAGCAGGTACGCGCCGAGGCCGTAGAGGTATCCCAGACGGAGTGGCGTCACGCCTCCACCGTAAGGGGCGTAGTGCTGCTTTGTTCCTTTCCGGTGATCGGGGTCACCGGGGGTCGCCGGTCGAGCTGCATCCACCGCTGCGGTACGTCCAGCGGGGTGAAGCCCACCCGCGCGTACACCTGGTGCGCGTCGTTGGTGCAGAGCAGGATCCGGCGTACGCCCAGCTCGGCCAGGTGGTCGCGGACCGCGCCGGCCAGCCATCCGCCCAGCCCGCGACCCCGGGCGGCGCGGTCGACGTACACGTCGCAGAGCCAGGCGAAGGTGACGCGGTCCGTGACGACCCGGGCCACCGCCACCTGGCGGCCGTCCTCCGGCCGGTAGATGCCGAACGGCAGTGAGCCGGCGAACGCCCGCTCGGTGGTCTCCCGGTCCCGTCCGAGCGCCCAGTACGCGTCGGTGGACAACCAGTGGTGCACCAGGTCCAGATCGATCCGCGCCGGATCGGTGCTGAGCAGGTGCCCGTCGGAGTAGGTCAGCGAGAACATGCCGCGACGCTAACCGTCGAGGTGGGCACTCCGGCCGGCCAATTCCCGAACTCTGGTCATCGGCCCGCCGGAGCCCCGGCCGAGGTCGGAGCCCCGGGCGGGCCGGGTCGGTGCTGGCTGTCGCCGGTCAGTCCCGGTCGAGGACGGCGCCGAGGATCCAGGTCACGATGCTCACGAAGAGGGCGCCGAGCACGGCTGCCGGCCAGAAACCGTCCACCGAGAACGGCAGACCGGCCTGGTCGGCGATCCAGCTGGTGAGCAGGAACAGCAGCCCGTTCACCACGAGGGCGATGAGACCCAGGGTCAGCAGGTAGAAGCCACAGCCGACGGTCTTGATGATCGGCTGGAGAACGGCGTTGACCACGCCGAAGATCACCGCCACCAGGAGCAGCGTGGTCACCGTCTCGGTGGCCGAGTTCGAATCCAGGGAGATGCCCGGGATGAGGAGCGTGGCCAGCCAGAAAGCCAGAGCTGTGCTGGCCAGCCGAATCAGCAGACCTTTGAGAAAACCCATGGCGGGGATCGTGCCACGGACACCGCACCGGCGTAACCCGCCAGCTGACCAACCCGGAGGATCAGCCGCGCGTGGGCGGCCCGATCAGTTGCGCCTCGATGGGGGTGGGGGAGAGCAGCGCCCAGCGCAGTGCCCGGCGGTTGACCACGGCCACCATGTCCTCCCGGATCCGGGTCAGCCACTCGGCCGAGCCGCCCAACCCCAGCGCCGCCCCGGCGAGGGTGGCCTCGGCGGAGGTCAGTGGCTGGAGCAACGCCAGGTCGGCGCGGCTCAACGAGTCCACATCGGCCGGGGTCAGCTCGTCGCGTACCACCAGGGTGGCCCGCCACGGCGGGCCCGGCGCGGCCTCGGCCGCCACCGGCCCGGCGTCGACGATCAGCAGCAGCGGACGCAGCGCGGTGCCCACCCCGTCGGCGACCGCCCGACCGGGCGGGAGCAACGGGATGGTGCCACCCGGCGCGCCGACCCCCCGGACGAACGGCTCCCAGGCGCGCGGCCGGACGGTCTGCACCACCACCAGGGCACCGAGTGCCAGCGCGCGCAGGGCCAGCAGCTGGGCTGCGCGCACCCCGCCGACCAGCAGCACGCGGGTGCTCTCCGGCCGGAACAGTCGCACGGTGACGGCCCGGCCGTGCCGGTTGGTGCCGACCATCAGCCCCGCCTCGCCCAGCGACAGCGCCCAGTCGTCCAGCGCTGGGCCGGGCTGCGCCCCGAACGTCGTTGGGCGGGGCTGCGCTCCGGGCGCCGTCAGCGCCAACGGCAGCGTGACGGCCAGCCCGCTCAGGTGGGCGCCGTCGAGTCGGCGCAGCTTTCCGCCCAGGTCGGTCACCAGGCGGATCAGCGCCTCGGTGGCCGCCGCCAACTCGGTCGCCGTTCCGGCGGCCAGGCGTACGGTCAGCTCGGTCGGCGCCCCGGCGGGCGTCGGCGGACCCGACGAGGCCGTCATCGTCGGTGCCGGACCTGAGCACATCGACACCGTCGTCGCCGTCGCCGGCAGCGCGAGCAGGCGGGGCACCAGCCGGCGCCCGGCCGCACCGCCCGCGTCGGGCCACTGGATCAGTCGGAAGGTGGCCTGGACCAGGGTGCCGGACCGGATCGCCGGCCAGGACTCGCGGACCGGTTCGCCGTCGTGGTGGGCCAGCTCGCCCAGGACCCGCAGGGCCGCGGGCACCCCGAGCGGCCGCGCGGCCAGCGGCCCGAGCCGGCGGACGATCCGGCGGACCGTGCCGGCGAGGACGCGGCGCAGGTCCTCCTCGGACCAACCGTGCACCCGCAGCACCCGGACCGCCACCACCGCCCGTTCGCGCCCGGCGAGCCGCCCGTCGGTGAGCTGCCGGTACGACGTGCCGACCGTGCCACCGGCGCTCGGCACCGGCGCCGGTGCACCGGCGAGCAGCAGTTGGACCAGCAGCGGGGGCTGGTCCGGCCCGGCCGGGGGGAGCAACGCGGCCGGGGTGGGGATCGCCTGGGACGCGTCACCCAGCAGGTCGCCGGGGTCACCGAGCTCCAGGAGCGCGACCATGCCGGTGGTGTCCTCCAGGACGGCCGCCGGCCCGCCGGTCAGCTCGGTCGAGCGGACGACGGTGCCCGGGGCGACCAGGTCGAGCAGTTCGGCCGCTCCGGCCGGCCCGGTCAGCGCCCGTCGGCGGGTGAGGTGCCCGATGGCGGTGCCCAGCCACTCGAAGAGCCACCGCCCCCGAAGCGGCACCCAGGCGGCCACCACCAGCAGCGCGGCCACCAGTACGGCCACCGCGACGACCGGTGCGGGTCGGCCGAGAGCGACGAGGACGAGCGCCGCCGCGACCTGTGCGGTGACCAGTTGGCCGGCTCGCGTTCCGGCGCCCACCCGACGGCCGAGTGCGATCCAGCGGTCGACCGGCGATCGGCGACGGGGGGCGCGCTGATCGGCCGACCCCGGGCGGTGGTCGGTGAGGCGGCCCGGCCCGACCGCCCGTGCGGACGCGCCGGTCTCGGACCCGACCGGGGTCGGTGGGTGCGGCCCTCCGGTGGTGATCGCCGGCACCGTGCCTCCTCGACCAGTGGGGACCGGGTCGGGCGGCCGGCCGCCCTCCGGCGGCCCGTCACGCGCCGCGACGTGGCTGCGGCACATCGTAAGCGACCGATGGCCGCCCCGGTTGTCCACAGGGGAAGCCGGTGGGGTAGCAGAACGGCTACGAGGTCGCTACCGTCAGCCACGAAGTCCTTCGCTGACCCGTGTCTCAGTGCTCGACGACCGGGCCAAGCGACGACGCGTCGGCCAGGGTGGGCGCGTCGACGGCCAGGTGCGATCCGAGAGACGAGGTGACGTCCAGGTGTCCCAAACCAAGGCAGAAGCCGCGGTGATGCAGCAGACCGCCGCGAAGTTCGAGCAGGTTGACCAGTCGTTGCAGTCCATGCTGACCGGCCTGCTGGCCGAGTTGGAGGTGCTGCAGCAGGCCTGGCGTGGCGCTGGTGGCCGGTCGTTCGAGCAGGTCAAGCAGCAGTGGTCCCAGGACCAGGCCGCGCTGCACCGCGCGCTGCGCGAGACCGCCGGTGCGATCCGCACGGCCGGTCGGCAGTACGACGTGTCCGACGACGAGGTGGCCAGCCGGGTGGCCGGCACCAACCGCGGCGGCATCCAGCTGCCGCTCTGATCCCGCTGGGGAGGGAATCCGATGGACCATGGTGTGCTGGTCGTCAACTTCGCCGCGCTGCAGCAGGCCGGCGCTGACATTCAGAAGGCGTTGAACACCCTCGACGCGCAACTCGGCCAACTCGAACGCGACGCCGCCCCGCTGGTGGCGAGCTGGACGGGCGAGGCGCGGCAGGCCTACGAGCAGCGGCAGGCGCGGTGGCGCTCGGCCTCGCAGGACCTGCAGGGGATGTTGCGTGACATCAGGTTGGCGGTGAACGACTCCGCCACCGACTACCTCGACACCGAGAAGAAGAACACCGGGCTGTTCCAGTGAGCGATGTGGGCCGGGAGCGCTGACCGTGTCCGGGCCAGCGCCCCGCCCGCAGCCGGTCGGAGGTGAGGGCCGTGCGCGGGCGGGTTCTGACCGTGCGCGGGTGGGCTCAGGCCGTGCGCGGGTGGGCTCAGGCCGGACCGGCCGAGCGCCAACGGCGGCGGACGCCCCGGGGCACCACCAGGGCGAGCAGCGCCACGGTGACCGCCGTCAGGCCGGCCACCGCGCCGACCAGCAGGGCTCGGTCCCGCGCGGTGGCCCGGCGGGCCTGGCGGGCGAGCTGCGCCGGGTCGGCCCGGTCGTCGGCGAGCGCGGCGACTGGCCGCGCACCGGCCGCACGGCCGCCGCTGGTCTCGGTGACCGCCCGGTAGGGGTTCAGCACCCCGGCGCCGTACCCGCCGCCGTGGCCCACGCCCGGAGCTGGATCGGCGGTCGCGATGATCCGCTCCGCCACCTGGGCGGCGGTCAGCTCCGGCCGGTACTCCCGCAGCAACGCGGCGGTGGCGGCCACGAAGGGCGCCGCGTAACTGGTGCCTTCGACCCGATGGTGGCCGGCACCGGGTGCGGCGGTCAGCACCTCGCTGCCCGGCGCCACCAGGTCGACGTACGGGCCGGTCTGCGAGAAGGTCGCCCGCCCGCCGTCCGCCCCGATCGCGCCCACGCCGAGCACCCCGTCGTAGCCGGCGGGGAACGGTCGCGGGTCCCCGCTGTCGTGCAGGTTGCCGGCGGCGGCCACCAGCACCACGTTCCGGTCGACCGCGTACCGCACGGCCGAACGCACCTCCGGGTCGTCCGCGTACAGCACCACGGACAGGTTCACCACGTCGGCGTCATGGTCGACGGCCCACCGGATGGCCCGGGCGAACTCGTCGGCGCTGATCGTCCGCCCCGACTCCCGGCCCTGCACCACCTGCTGCTCACTCACCCGCACCGGCAGGATTCGGGCACCCGGTGCCAGGCCGCGGAAGGCGACGTCGGGGCGGGGTGCCGCGGCGATGATGCTCGCCACACCGGTGCCGTGCCCGGCGCAGTCCCGACCGCCGTCCCCGCCGGGGTCGAGCAGGTCGGCGCCGGCCAGCACCCGCCCAGCCAGCTGCGGATGCACCCGGTCGACCCCGGAGTCGACCACCGCGACGGTCACCCCGAGGCCGGTGGCCAGCGGCGCGAGCCGCGCCGGGTCGTACCGTTGCTGTGGCCAGGGCGTGGCCACGACCGGCCGGACGGGGGCGAGTGGGGTCGCACAGGCCGGTGCCGCCCGGAGCCCGGCGGTGACGGCGACGGTCGGAAGGGCCGGTACGGTCAACAGGCTGGCGGCCAGACCTGCGAGGACCGGGCGCGTGATCGATCGGGACATCGACACCCTCCGTATCGTGTCGGCTCCGGAACGGGATGTTATCGCCTCCTCCGCGCCCTGGCAGGCCGCCGCCGGCCAGCCATTGTGATCTTGGTACCACCTTGTAGGTTGTACGCGATACCTGTGGCCTGTTCTCGGAAGGGGAGGTGGCCGTGACCGAATGGGAGCCGGCCACGGAGGCCGAGGTGGCGATGCGCGACGCGCTGCGCGCCAACGACCAGGAGCTCTACTTCCGGCTTCTGTCCCGCACCGACGTGCTGCTACCGGTCTCGGCGCCGGCGCAACCCGGCCAGCCACCCGCCGGATGGGGCACCTGGACCACCGGCGGTCGGACCCACGTCCTGGCCTTCACCTCCGCCGCCGCGCTGAAGGCCTGCCTCGGCGACCACGCCGGCAGCAACCGACGCATCCCCTTCGCCGATCTCGCGGCCAGTTGGCCCAACCACGAGTGGTGGCTCGCCGTCAATCCGGGTCTGCCGGTCGAGGGTTACCTGCCGGCCTGGTTCGTGTCGCAGCTGTCCCGCGGCGACGTGCGACTGCCCGGCCGTGCCATGGGTGCCCGCGCTCGCCTGGAACGGGCCGAGACGTTGGCCCGCACCCGGCCCGGCATGCCAGCTCGGGACTCCGCGCCGGCTGCCGGATCGCGTCCGGCGACGGGGGCGGCCCCGTCCGGGCCCGAGTCGGGCCCGGCTGCTCCGCTCGCGCCCCGAAGGGCACCCCGGATGGGCGCTCCGTCGGTGCCGGGCCCGGCGCCCCGGCCACCCGTCCCCGCTGAGCCACCGCGCCGATCCGGCGAGGAGGGTCTGCCCGCCGCCGGTCAGCGGCACCCGAGCGAGCCGCCCCGGCCCGCGCCGGGCACCGGAGCCCTGCCCCGCACCGGCCGGCCGTCCCGGTTCACCCCGTTGGCGACCGCCGGCCCCACCACCGACCAGCCCGGGCCGAGTATGGGCTGGCCGGCGGCGACCCGGCCGGGCGACGTCGACGGCCCCGCCTCGGGCAACGGCAACGGTGGCCCCCAGGCGACACCTCGGCGTTCCTTCTTCGACCCCAGCCCGACTCGTGACCCGGCCCCGACCGGGGGTCGTCCCGGTGACCGGGCGGCCCCGCCAACCCGGTTCGGGCGAGGCAGTCAGCCCTTCCCCCGCCGCCGCCCAGCCGATGCGCCGGCCGACGACACCGCGACGCGGGCCTTTCCGATGGCGGCGGACCCGGCAGTCACCCAGCCGACGCGCCGGCCGGCAGACGGCCTCGGCGCGTCCCGTGGGGTGGGCGCACCGCCCTTCGACGAGGAGATCACCCAGCCGCTGCCGCCGCGTCGGCACAACCCGCTGGCCGAGGAGCCCACCCGCGCGTTCCGGATGACAGGTGAGCCTCCACTGGCCGGCGCACCTGGGCGGCCCGGTCCGTCGGCGGAGGAGACGCAGGCGATCCCCCGGGACCGGCCGGGCCGGTTCGCGCCGGCGGAGGATCTGCCGGCGTCCGTCGCGGAACCGGTCTCCGGGCCGCCCGCGCCGCGCCGTGGCTTCACGCCCATCGTCATCGAGGGCACCATCATCGAGTCCCGCGACCTCACCGACCCGGTCGAGAGCAGTGCGCCGGTCGAGGCGCCCCGGCGGCCCAGCTCCACCGAGGCCGTCCCGCCGCCGTTCGGCTCGGCGCCCCCCGGTCCGGGCCTGTTCGGTCCTTCGTCGCCCAGTCCCAGCCCTGCCGAGGCCGCGCCGCCGCCGTTCGGTTCGACGCCCTCGGACCCGGGCCTGTTCGGTGCGTCGTCCTTCGGTCCCAGCCCATCCGGGCCCTCGTCGTTCAGCCCCGGCCAGCCCGCTCCGGGCCCGTCCGTCCCGCACCCCGTGGTTCCGGCAGAGGCCGGCGCTGCCGGCATTGGCCTGGGCGACCCGGGTATCGACGATCCGGTCTACGCCCCGGTCAGTGACGACAGCGGTTCGTCGGCCGGCCTGACCGGTACCGACCGGGCCGGCGGCGAGAGCCTGATCGCGGGCGACGGTCCCCACCCGCCGGCCGACGAGCCGCCGCCGATCGAGTTCGAACCGGCCAACACGGTCGAGGAGGACCTGCTCAACGCCGCCGGCTCCGGCAGCACCGACACGTTCCTGTCCACCCTGCTGCTGGCCCGGGTGCTGCTGCCGGCGGCACCGGAGTCGGTGCCGGGAAGCCGCCCCGGGGACCCCGGCTTCGTCTGGCGTACGGGGCAGCTCGACGGCGAGACGTACGTGGTGGTCTACACCTCGGCGGAGCGCCTCGCCGACCATGTCGAGAGCGACGTCGACACGGTCCGGGTGAAGTTCGCCCAACTGATCCGGCGCTGGCCCGACGAGGACTGGTCGTTCGCCGTCAACCCGGGCACCCCGGTCGGCGCCAAGTTGCCCGGCGAGCAGATCGTCGCGTTGGCCAACTGGGCCGCCGAGGTGGGGCTCGGCGACGACCTGGAAGTGGACCAGGTGGAGGCGCCGGCCGTGGCGGAACCCGCCGCCCGCCCCCGGTACGCCCCCGCGGCGGTCGACCCGACCCGGCCGACGGTCATGCAGAAGGCCATCGCGCCCAGCCAGCTCGCGTATTACCTGGATCGTGGGTACGACCGGGTGTCCGGGTTCGTGCACCGGGCCGGGGAGCTGTCCCACCTGACCACACCGGCCCAGCTGCACGAGGCGCTCGGCCTCAGCTACCCCGGGTCGCCGTTCGCCCCGGACGCCGAGGAGATCTACGTGTTGCGCTGGCCGGCGCACCGGCCGAGCCTCTACCGCATACCGTACGGCGGTCAGAACGAGCCGGCGATGCGGGCCATGGAGGGCTGGGTCATCGAACGCCCGCCGTTCCGGGGCAACGGCTTCGCCCCGGGCGAGAGCAGCGACGTGGTGGCGGAGTTCAAGGTGGACAGCGCCCGCCTGCCGCACGGCGCCCAACTCTGGCGGATCGGCGCGGACGGCACCGAGCGGGTGGTCGCGGAACTGGACACCGACTCGGTCACCTGGCGACGCGTCGGGGAGGCGTGATGCGCGACGGTTACGTGGCCCGTTGGCAGGGCCGGGAATACCAGGCCAGCCCCGACGGCGACGACATCCGCCTCTACCAGCCCGAACCGGGCGAGGGCTTCGAGGAGGTCCGCGCGGGCCGCTACGTCCGGGTGCTGCCGGCGAGCGAGATCGAGGACTTGGCGTACGTGCGGACCACCTGCACCTGGCAGGGGCAGCCGTTCATCGTGCTCGGTGAGCACGACGCCTGGCTGCGGGTGGAGTACACGGGTGGTCGCTGGCCGGTGGCCGAGGCGATGCGGCTGGAGGTCTTCGACTTCGGCGTCTACCAGGGGTGGGCGCCGGCCGCCGAGGTCACCGACCTGCGGGAGCAGCGGGTCTGACCGGTCAGGTCTTCGCCCACCGCAGGATCTCGCCGAGCACCAGCTCCGGTGCCTCCAGGTGCGGGAAGTGCCCCACCCCGTCGAGCAGTCGCCACTCGTACGGGGCGACGACGTACCGGCCGGAGCCCAGAGCGGTGCGGGGCAGGGAGGCGGTGTCCAGGGCGCCGTGCAGTTGCAGGGTCGGGGTGGACAGCGGCTTCTGCATCAGGCGTACGAACCGGTAGCCGTGCAGCCGCAGCAGCGAGCGGAACGCCCAGCGGTACCCCTCCAGCGCGCAGAACGCGGCCTGCGGGATGCACATCGCCTCCCGGCACCGCTCGGCGTACGCCTCGAAGTCCGGCCCGGCCACCCACTGTGGGCCGCCCCAGCGGCGCATGATCTCGCCGACGGCCGCCGCGCCATCGCGGGTCAGCACGTGCTCGTAGCGGGGTAGCTGGAACTTCAGCGCCGGGGTGGAGGCGGTGAACTGCCCCCGCGGGTCGGCGAAGATGGCGGCGCGCAGTCGCAGCGGGTGCGGTGCCCCCAGCACGACGAGCCGGCGGACCAGCGACGGGTGGAACGAGGCCACCGTCCAGGCCACCATGCCACCGAGGCCGCTGCCGACGATCGTCGTGGATCGTTCGCCGAGTGCGCGGATCAGGCCGGCGATGTCGGCGGCGAGGGTGTAGCCGTCGTACCCCCGGGGTGGTTTGTCGCTGGCGCCGTAGCCGCGCAGGTCGACGGCGACCGCCCGGAAGCCGGCGTCGGCGACCGCCGGCAGCATCTGGTGCCAGGCCCACCAGTGCTCCGGGAAGCCGTGCAGGAAGAGCACCATCGGCCCGGTGCCGGCCTCGACCACGTGGAACCGGCTGCCGTTGGCGCCGACGAAACGGTGTGTCCACGGCCCCTCGGTGAGGACACGGGACTCGTCGACGGCTCCGTCGCGCTGGTCGGTCATGGCAGACAGCCTAGGACCCGGTTGCCGCAAGTGGCCTTGGTGGTCGCGTTGAACAGGGGAAAGCCCCGGGTTGTCCCGGACCGGGGCCAGGGGAGCTGGCTCGACAAAGGGGCGACGCCCGGGCAGATGAACCTGCCCGGGCGTCGCTGGTTGGTGCGGGATCAGTGGTCAGCTGACCCGGATCTTCATCGAGGTGCCGTCCTGCTCCACAACCTTGATCTTGACACCGGCTGCGGGGAGCTTGACGCCGTGGTTCGGCAGCTCCTCGTAGAAGTACTTCTTGGTGTCGTCGAACAGCGGCTCAGCGGCCTGGCCACGGATGTACTGCGGCTGGCTGTTGAGGTGCAGCGTGAACGAGTCGGCCTTCTTCAGGCTGAACGGTGCGTCGTACACCTGGACGCGGGCCCGCCACGGAGCCCCGGTCAGGTTGTAGATCGGGCGCGGGTGCGCGTCGATGTACAGGTTGCGGCCCTCACCCGGGTGACCACCCGGATTGGACTCCGACGCCGGGGCGGTGTTGTTGTCCGACCAGCGGGTGTTCCAGTACGAGATGAGCAGGCCCTCCTGGTACGCGTAGTGGTCCACCCAGTCCGGGCGGGTGTTCGCGTAGCCGAAGAAGTACGGGCCGGTCTTCAGGTACTTGTCGTACGAGACGTACGACCGGTTGCCGGCGATGTAGTAGTTGTCGAACAGCCGGGTGTAGGTCGCCCCGACCACCTGGAAGTCCTCCAACGCCCAGCCGGCGTCGGTCTCGGCGCCGTCGCTGAACACGGTCTGGCCGTCGGCGGTCACGGTGATCGCGTCGGCGAAGAAGCCGCCCTCGGAGACTCCGAGGTCGGTGACGTAGTGCAGGCGGACCTGCGCCACCTTCCCGGCGACCGAGGTCAGCGGGATGTTGATGTCCGTCCAGGCGCCCTCGCTGCTGCCGGAGAGGGCCGGGCGGCCATTGCCGTCCTCTCCGATCGGCGAACCGTTGACAGTGCCGTCCAGGTCGGTCCAGGTCTCGCCGCCGTCAGTGGACGCCTCGAAGTAGAGGTAGTCGTAACCGGCCTCGATGCTGTACTTGCCCTTGAGCGACAGTGCCGCCGAGGACTTCCCTGTGAGGTCGAACGTCCTCGTCATCTTGCTGTCGAGGTTGTCCTCGTTACCGGAGAAGTACTGCTTGGAGCCCTCGATCGGCGCGCCGTAGTCGAAGGTGTACTCCCGCTGGGGCAGCACGACCACCGCGGCCTGCGCCTTGTCCGAGTTGTACTCCTGCGGGCCGAGTTCCAGCGTTCGCTTCTGACCCGCCACGATGACCTCGTAGTCGAGCCAGCCGAGCTGGAGCTTGTTCCAGGCGCCAAGGTCGCCGCCCCGGTCGCCGATGCCGACGTCGTTCTTGGCGGCGAGCCGGCTCTGGGCCATCAGGGTCCAGTGCTCGTTGTTGTTGTCCGCCGGGCCGTAGTCGTCCGGCAGGCCCAGGTCGTGGCCGTACTCGTGGTAAAACACGCTGCGGCCACCGTTTTCCGGCTGGATCGTGTAGTCGCGGATCCAGACGCCGGTGTTGCCGATCTGGGTGCCACCGATCGGAAGGTTCGGCGGGCCGACGGGCGAGCTGTTGTAGGCCGACCAGCGGTGACTCCAGATGGCGTCCTCGCCCTGCTGCGGGTCACCGTCGGCCTGGTCGCCGCCGGAGTGGACGATCTGGAAGTGGTCGATGTAACCGTCCGACTCGTTGAAGTCGCCGTCACCGTCGTAGTCGAACCGGTCCCACTGGTCGAAGGACTTCATCTCGGTGGCGATCTGCGCGTCCGTCCGGCCCTTGGCCTTCTGGTCGGCGACCCACTGGTTGGCGGCGTCGCGGACCAGCGCCCAGGTGTTCGAGCAGACATTGTCGGGGCAGACGGCCAGGTCGTCGCGCGGGTCGGCCGGCTGGCCGGGCTTCGGGTCCGGGATCGGGTCGTCGGAGCGACCGTAGCGGGCCTCGTTGTACTTGACCTTGACCCAGTCGGTCACCTCACCGTCGACGGTGTACCGACCCGAGGACTGTGCCTCGTAGTACTGCTTGAGCGACTCGTCGCCCGGGTTGGTGCCGAAGTAGACCTGGCGGAAGTGCTCCGGGCTGAAGTCCGGCTGCCAGATGGTGGAGTTGTCCACGGCCCGGTTGGGCTCGGGGATCTTGTTGTGCAGCGGCCCCTGGAACGTCGTCGGCCCGGCGATGTCCGGGTTCATGTCCTTGTCCGGGTAGGACGGGTGCCGCTCGTCACCGAACTCGGCCAGGATCACGAAGATCTTGTCGGTCCGCTCACGCTTGAGCTCGACGTACTGGTCCTTGGTCTTCTTCGCGCCAGCACCGGAGCGGGTGCTGAAGCCCGACCCGCTCGTCTCGCCGACCTTGACAACGGTGCTTCCGTTGCGCTCGATCGGCTTGCTGCGACCGCTCAGCACGTCGCTGAGCCCCTGCTCACGCAGTGCGCGGCGCTTGTCCTCGAGCTTGTCGGGGAGCTCATCCTTCAGCGCCTGTGGTTCGGCAGCGGCCGGTGCTGCGGCCGGCAGTTTGGGCTGAGGCGCCGCCGAGGCGGACGGGCCGAAAGCCAGGCCTGTCGCCGTCAGTGAGAGCCCGAGCAGACCCACTGCGACTTTGCGCACGTGGTACCTCCGGTGTGAGGGAACCGGCCCAACGGGGGTACGGGCCGGTGGGAGATCGATCCCACTAGTGGGACCATTGGTGAACATAGTTACTGGCGGGACGGGTGGGAAGAACCTCGCGTCGATTTGTTGCAAGATTTTGTTGGGAATGCTTTCCACCGTCACACCCCGCCGGTTCATCAGCCACGCTGACCAGCGCGGACCGGGACGCGAACGTATACAACGACATTTTTCGATCAAGCCGATCGCGGGTACGACGGTGGGGCCGGCAGCGTCTCCGCCACCGGCCCCACAGTTAGTTGTCGAGCCGCGAAACCGTTACTTCTTCGCCGGCGTCACGTAGATCATGGCGGACGAGTTGTCCCCGGCCGCCTTCTTGATCGTCAGCGAGACGCCGTAGTTCACGCCCTGGTCGCCGGGGTTGCCGGTGCCCAGCACGATCGCGCCACCGCCCAGGGTCACGCCGTAGAACTCCGGCGCGGGGCTGCCGTCCGGGTGGGTGACCCGGGTGGTGTACGGCGCGTTGTTGCGCGACGGCAGGACCACCGACGCGTCGTTGTCCCGCGCGTAGGCAGCGCCGTCGCGCATCTCGATGCCCGGGTACCAGCCCTTGGCGTCGGTGAAGGCCTTCACCGGCGCCTGACCCTTGAACTTCGTGCAGTACGCGCTGTACGGCTCGTCCGCCGCCTCCAGGCACTCGGTGAACGGGTACGTCCGCTGCAGCGTGAAGGCCGCGTTCGACGACTGCGGCCGGCTGGGCAGGTTGTCCGTCACCGACGGGTCCTTCACGGCCGCCTCGCCCGTACGCCGCAACGGGTCGAAGTGCGAGTCGACGATGAGCAGGCCGCCCTTCGCGCCGTAGCTGGGCAGCGCGGTCATCTGCCCGGTGACGTGGTTGACGTCGCCGAGCGCGGTGTCCCGGTACCAGACCAGCATGCCCGGCGCGTTGTAGGAGATCCGGTCGACCTTCCACGCGTCGTGCGAGTAGATGGTGTCGTAGGCGTACTTCAGGCCCTTGTCGAAGCCGTCGAAGTTGCGCCACTCCGCCAGGTAGTACTGGGCGTGCACCTCGGTGCCGCTGGAGATCGTCCAGCCCTCACCGGTGGTGTCGACGAAGGTGCCGCCGGTGGCCGTCCAGCCGTTGGCGCCGCCCTCGACGTCGTCACTCCAGGTGGTGGCGCCGCCGCCGGTGACCGAGAAGTCGTCGACGAACCAGTTGCGCTCCTCGAACGCCTCGTCGGTGGCGAGACGCAGCCGCACCTGCACGGTCGTACCGGCGTACGCCGACAGGTCGACGTAGTCGTGCCGCCAGCCGTCGGTGCTGCCGGTCAGGCCGTACTTCTTGCCGCCGAAGTCGTTCATCCGGCCGTTCGGGTCCGGGTAGCCGTCCGGCGTGGTGACGACCGCGCCACCCTCGTCGTACACCTTCTGCTCGGTCCAGGTCGTACCGCCGTCGGTGGAGAGCTCGACGAAGCCGTAGTCCCAGTCCTCCTCGATGATGTAGTTGTTCCACATCCAGAACTTCGAGTCGGCCGCAGCCGGCACGTCGACCGAGCGGCTCAGCTTGACGTCGGCCCACTCCTGGTCGTTGTTGCTGTGCCACATCTTGGTGCCGCTGTGCGGGGTCGCCAGGGTCGTGACCTTGTCCGGCAGGTCGACCTTGATGCCGTCCTCGGAGTCGATCGGGGTCCGCGACGTCTGGCCGAGCTTCACCTCGCGCGGGTTCGACCCGGGGCGGATGGTCAGCGGGTCGGCCCAACCGAGCACCCACTTGTCCCAGATGCCCATGTGCGTCGGCAGCGCCTGGAAGATCTCACCCGAGTGCGAGCCCGAGGCCATCAGGTCCCAGAAGTCCACGTCGGAGTCGGCGTTGCCGGACGTGTCGTACAGGTCCGGCAGGCCCAGGTCGTGGCCGAACTCGTGGGCGAAGACGCCGACACCGGCGTCCTCCGGCTGCACGATGTAGTTCGACGCCTTCAGGTTGGTGCCCGGGATGGTGTAGCCACCGGCGACCGTGGAGGAGTGCGCCCACACGGCGTACACGCCCTCGGCGCCGCCACCACGGGACTTGCCCTGGCCGGCGTGCACCAGCACGAGGTGGTCGATCACGCCGTCCGGCTCGAAGACGTTGCCGTCACCGTCGCGGTCGGCCTGGTCCTCGATGTCGTAGTCGGCCCACGGGAAGTTCGGGTCCTTGGCGACGAGCGCGTCGATCGCGTCGGTCGCCAGGCGGCCCGCGCCGGCCGGGTTGTCCGGGTGACCGTTCATCGACTGCTCACGGCCGGGAACCCACGCGCCGGTCTCGTCCTGGAAGCAGCGGTTGGCCGCGTACCAGCCCTCCGAGTGCGGCACGGTGATCCACGGGCTGGCCTGCCCGTCAACCGTGTACGCGTTCTTGGACATCTCCAGGTACATGTTGTGCATGGTGCGACCGGACAGGTCGATGCCCTTCTTGCCGTCCGGGCCCTTCAGGTCCGTGCGGACCCGCTCGGTGATGCCCTTCTTGCTGTAGAGCATCTTGTTGTAGTGCTGCGGCGAGAAGTCCGGGACCCACATCGAGTTGTTGTCCTCGTGGGGCAGGCGCGCCGGGTCCGGGATCTTGTTGTGCTTCGGGCCGTTCTGGACCGTGCCGGGGACGCAGGTGCGGTCCTCGAACACCGTCTTCGGGACCATCACGCCGGTGAAGTCGTCGTTGGCCTTGTCGTTGAACTCGACCAGCAGCGTCAGCAGCTTCGCCGTCTGGGTGGTCGGTGCCTTCTTGAACTTGCGGGGGTTCTGACCCGTCCGCAGCGACTTGGCCTCGTCCTTGGCCAACTGCCGTGCGGTCACCGGGTTGCCCCGGGCGTGCTTCTGGTCGAACGCACGCGCGGACTCCGCGGCGGGGGTGTAGATGCCACCCTTGCCCTTCACCTCGCGGCCGGTGGTGTCCGGCTGCACCTCGGGCTCGGCGTAGTTGATGTAGTGCTCGTCGGCGCCGATCACCGCCAGAGGGGTGCCGGACGGCGACTGGGCAGCCGCGCTGCCACTCACGGTCAGTGACGTGGCGGCGAGGGCGATGGCGGGCAGCGCGACGAGTAGTCGTCGCCGCGCCCTGGACTGCGGTTTGTGGTTCATGCCGCTCCGTTTCTCGGGCATGGGGAGGAGGACGTTGGCGTGGCCGACCATCGAAGCGATGTGTGTCGAACTCTTCCAACCTGCGTGAACCTAAAGCACAACCGGCCGAAAGGACAGAGGTGATCTACGCCTGTGCCCGTTCAGCTTCTCCCGACTCCCCCGACCGACCGATGTGACAGTGGCGAGGCGGCGCGAACCGTACCCGTAAGACGTGACGGAGGGTGGCGGTCCGCACGGACCGCCACCCTCCAATTGGTACGCCTACCGTCAGTCCTCGTCGGACTTCGTGCCGCTCATCCCCGAGGAGATCAGGTCCATCACCGAGGAGTCCTGCAACGTGGTCACGTCGCCCAGCGACCGGTTCTCCGCCACGTCCCGCAGCAGCCGGCGCATGATCTTGCCGGAGCGGGTCTTCGGCAGCTCCGGCACCAGCATGATCTGCCGCGGCTTGGCGATCGGGCCGAGCGTCTTCGACACGTGGTTGCGCAGGTCGGCAATGAGCTGCTCGCCCGCGTCACCGACGATGTCCGTGCTGCCCCGGGGAATGGCGAACGCGACGATCGCCTGACCAGTGGTCGGGTCGGTCGCGCCGACGACCGCCGCCTCGGCCACCGACGGGTGCGACACCAACGCCGACTCCACCTCGGTCGTCGAGATGTTGTGCCCGGACACCAACATCACGTCGTCCACCCGGCCGAGCAGCCAGATGTGCCCGTCGTCGTCCTTCTTCGCACCGTCGCCAGCGAAGTACATGCCCTGGAAACGTGACCAGTACGTCTCGATGAACCGGTCGTCGTCACCCCAGATGGTGCGCAGCATCGACGGCCACGGCTCGCGCAGCACCAGGTAGCCGCCCCCACCGTTCGGCACCGACTGGCCCTGGTCGTCCACCACGTCGGCCACGATGCCCGGCAGCGGCGTCATCGCCGAACCCGGCTTGGCTGCGGTCACCCCCGGCAGCGGCGAGATCATGATGGCGCCCGTCTCGGTCTGCCACCAGGTGTCCACCACGGGCAGCTCGCCCCGGCCGATGTGCTCCCGGTACCACATCCAGGCTTCCGGGTTGATCGGCTCGCCGACGCTGCCCAGCAGGCGCAGCGAGGACAGGTCGAAGCCGGCCGGGATGTCGTCGCCCCACTTCATCATCGTCCGGATCAGGGTGGGCGCGGTGTACAGGATGCTCACCCCGTACCTGTCGATGATCTCCCAGAACCGGCCCTTGTGCGGCGTGTCCGGGGTGCCCTCGTACATCACCTGGGTGGCGCCGTTGGAGAGTGGGCCGTACACGATGTAGGAGTGGCCGGTGACCCAGCCGATGTCGGCCGTGCACCAGTAGACGTCCGTCTCCGGCTTCAGGTCGAACACCGCGTGCGTCGTGTACGACGCCTGGGTGAGGTAGCCGCCGGTGGTGTGCAGGATGCCCTTCGGGCGGGCCGTGGTGCCGCTGGTGTACAGGATGAACAGCGGGTGCTCGGCGTCGAACGGCTGCGCGGTGTGCTCGGCCGACGCGGTCTCCACCGTCTCGTGCCACCAGTGGTCCTTCTCCGACCACGCCACGTCCTCGCCGGTGCGGCGGACCACGAGCACGTGCTCCACCGACGGGGAGTTCGCCACCGCCTCGTCCACAGTGGGCTTCAACGCCGACGGCTTGCCCCGCCGGTAACCACCATCAGCGGTGATCACGACCTTGGCGCTGGCGTCCTGGATCCGGTTGCTCAACGAGTCCGCGGAGAAGCCACCGAAGACCACGCTGTGCGCGGCGCCGATCCGGGCGCACGCCAACATGGCCACCGCCGCCTCCGGGATCATCGGCAGGTAGATCGCCACCCGGTCGCCGGCGGTCACCCCCAGCTCGGTGAGCGCGTTCGCGGCCCGGCAGGTCAGTTCGTGCAGGTCGGCGTACGTGATGGTGCGGGTGTCGCCCGGCTCGCCCTCCCAGTGGATCGCCACCTTGTCGCCCCGGCCCGCCTCGACGTGCCGGTCCAGGCAGTTGTACGCCACGTTGAGCTGCCCGCCCACGAACCACTTCGCGAACGGCGGGTTCGACCAGTCGAGCACCTCATCCCACTTCTTCGACCAGGCCAGCCGATCGGCCTGCTTCGCCCAGAAGGCCAGCCGGTCGGCCTCAGCCTCGGCGTACGCGTCGACGGTGACGTTGGCGTGCGCGGCGAGTTCGGCCGGCGGGGGGAACTGGCGCGTCTCGTTCAGCAGATTGGCCAATGCCTCGCTCATGCCGTGACTCCTCATCCTCGGGGTGACCTGCGTCTCGATGGCACGAGGGTAGTCGCGGGGCCTGCGACCGGCCACGGCTGCCCACTCCGTCGCGCCGAGTGGCCCCCGCCGCGCGCCCGACGGCCCGTCCCCGCCGGTGCGCCCCGGGTCGGGTGGTCCGGGTCGCGTTGCGGGCGGGTGCGGCCCGCCGCGCCGGATCGGGTCGTTAGCGTGGCGGGGTGACCACCGACCCGCTCGCGCCCCTGCTCGCGCTCGCCGACATCGCCGCCGCCGTCGAACAGGCCCGCGAGCGGTTCGACCAGGCGCTCGGGCACCGGGCGCTGCGCCGGCACGGTGGACAGGTCGCCGCCGAGGTCAGCCTGCGCTCCGCGGTGGCCAGCGCGGCTCTTGAGGGGGCCGGGCACGAGCGCGAGGCGGTCCGGGCCGGCACCGTCACCGACCCGGTGCTCCAGGGGGCACTGCGGGTCGCCGGGGCGCTACCGGGCCTGAGTGAGCTGTGGCCGAAGGCGCCCCGCCAGGCGCTCGCCAAGCTGCACGTGCTCGCCGCTCGGGACGTCGTGTCGGAGGCCGAGCTGGGCCGCCCGGTGGCCGACCCCGTGGTCGCCACCCGGCTGGACGGGCTGGCCGCCCTCGTGGCCGGCGGCACGAAGGTCTCCCCGTTGGTGCTCGCCGCCGTCGTACACGGGGAGTTGTTGAACCTGCGCCCGTTCGCCGGGCCGTCCGGCGTGGTGGCCCGCGGGGCCGCCCGGCTGGTGCTGCTCGCCAGCGGCCTCGACCCGCGCGGCCTGCTCGCCGTCGACGTCGGGCACCGCGAGCGGGAGCCCGAGTACGTCGGCGCGGCCGGTGCCTTCGCCACCGGCACCCCGGACGGGCTGCGCTCCTGGCTACGCCACTACATGGCCGCCGTCGAGGTCGGCGCCGACCAGCTCACCGCCATCGGAGACGAGATCCTCGCCGCCGCCTGAGCGGCGATCAGCCCCGCCGCCCCGGAGCGGCCCGCCCTCCCCGACGTCGATCTTGGAGTTGTGGTGCCTCGCAAAAGGTGCCAATGCGCCGAAGGCGCCCACCACAAGTCCAAGATCGACGTGAGAGTGGACGGGACGGGACGGCGTGGGGTGGGGTGGGGTGGGGGGTTAGGCGGTGGTGGCGGCTCGGGTGCGGCGGTGCCGGCCGTACCAGGCGATGCCGATGGCCACGCCCACCCCGACCCCCAGGGCCGCCGCGGCCACCGGGACCGCCGGCCGCTCCCGCAGGCGCCGGCCCAGCGGAATCGGGTGCCGGAACTCCAGCACCGGCCACGCGTTCTCCGAGGCCAGCTTGCGCAGCTGCCGGTCCGGGTTGACCACACTCGGGTGGCCGACGCACTCCAGCAAAGGGCGATCGCTGTACGAGTCGGAGTAGGCGTACGAATCAGCCAGGTCATAGTCCCGGGCGGCGGCCAACTCGCTGACCGCCTCGACCTTGCTCGGACCGGCCGCGTAGAACTCGACCTCGCCGCTGTACCGGCCGTCCCGCACCGTCATCCGGGTGGCGATCACGTCGGTCACCCCGAGCAGCTCGCCGATCGGCCGGACCATCTCCTCGCCGGACGCCGACACCAGCACCACGTCCCGCCCCGCCGCCTGGTGCTCCTCGATCAGGGCGGCGGCTTCGGCGTACACGTAGGGGTTGATCAGCTCGTGCAGCGTCTCCGCGACGATCTGGCGGACCTGCTCCACCTGCCAGCCCTTGCAGAGCGCGGCCAGGTAGTCCCGTGTTCGGGCCATGGTCTGCTCGTCGGTGCCGCCCAGCCGGAACATCAGCTGCGCGTACGCCGACTTGACCACATCACGCCGGGTGATCAGCCCATCCCGGTAGAACGGCCGACCGAACGCCAGGGCGCTCGACTTGGCGATGACGGTCTTGTCCAGATCGAAGAAAGCGGCACTTCGGCCCACGGCGCGAAAGTCTAGCCGGATGGTCTATCGTCGGCGGGTGCCCGGGGTCATGCCACCCCTCAGACCTGCGGGCTGGCAGCATCATCTCCGCTCCGCGTGATCACGCTCACACTCTGCGAGGAGATTTTCGCAGTGAGTGGAGTCGGCACCACTCGACGTGACGGGCCCGCTCAGGCAGACTTGTCCGTACGACGAGCTTTCACATCCTCGAAACAGGCAGACCCTCAGCGGTTGCACCCCCCGTGACCGCTGAGTGGTTCGGCTCGACCCCCCCGGAGCCGAACCTCCGACGACCCCCGTCTCCCCCCGACGGGGGTCGTCCCTTTCTGCTGGAAGCGCTCCACCACAGCTCACAAGTCGTCCTCCGGCCCGTCCAGACCGTCCAGGGACGGCGTTTCTACGGCCAGAGGCAGCAGAGAGGCAGCAGAGCCGTCAAACGCCTCCAGGACGCGAGCGGCATAGTCGTCCGGGGTGTGGGTGTACCGGTTGAGCGTCGTGGATGCCTGCTCGTGGCCCATGACCCGCTGCACCAGGTTGATCGGAACGCCGTCGGTGACCAGCCAGGTGGCGTAGGCGTGCCGCAGATCGTGGAACCGCATCCCGCCGACAGCCTTGGCCGCGACGCACGCCACTGCCTCCCGTTCGGTGGTGAACTCGGCCGACCACTCGACACCGTCCCGATCGGGCCACGTAGCGCGGTACCGGTGCGGACCGGTGTTGGCGACCTGGCCGAGCAGGCCAGCGCGGACGAGCGATGGCAGCCAGATCCGACGCCGGAAGTTCGACCGGCGCAGCGGGCGCCCTACCCGGTCACGGAAGACCAGCGTGCGTGAGTCCGGATCGTCGGCGGCGGCGTGCAGCTCACGGAGCGCGGCCAGGAGGAAGCCGGGCAGCGGCACGGTCCGCACCCCTGCTCGACTCTTCGGGTACGGGCGCAACACGATCCCGCCGTGCGTCTCCTCGGCCACCTGGACCACGCGTAGCGATGCCCGGTCGAGGTCAACCGAGGCCCACGTCAGCCCGGCACACTCTCCCCAGCGCAGACCGGCCCCGGCGGCGGTGGAGACGATTGCCCGATGCCGGGGTGGGACGGCAGGCAGGAGCCGACCGAAGAAGTCCTCCCGGCTGATCGTGACTGGCTTGACGTCGCGGGACCGATCGCGGGGCAGCTTCACCCCTTCGGCGGGGTTGGTCGCGATCAGCCGTGCCTGAACCGCCGTCCGGAGGATCATCGACAGCAGTTGATAGCACTTGCCCACGGTGGCGGGGGCGAGATCCCGCCCCAGGCCGGTCACCCACTCCTGCACCGACATGAAATCGACCTTCCCGAGCGGCCAGTCACCCCACTTCGGCAGGACGTGCGTACGGAGCATGGAGGCGGTCCGCTCGCTCGTGCGCGCCTCGACGGTCCGAGTGGCGAGCCACTGCTGGGCGAACTCACCGAAGCGAGTACGACCAGCGTGCGGGTTGACGTAGGTGCCCCGGTTCAGGCCGCTCTCGACCTCCGTCAGGAAGGCGTTGGCCTCTCGTTTGGTGCGGAAGCTCTTGGACTTCTGCCCACCGGCAGGGTCACGCCAGCAAGCGCGGAAGGTGCCAGCCGGGGTCTTGCGGACGAAGCCCATCAGCGCCTCCGCCCATGCTCGGTACCGGTGGCGGCGGGTTGCTCGGTGACGCCGTCGAGCCAGGCGTGGAAGCGGGTGCGTGGGATGAGCCAGCGACCGCCGAGGCGGGTTGCGGGGATCGTTCCGTCCCGGACGAGGGCGTAGGTGCTCCCGAGCGAGAGGCCGAGCAGCTTGGCGACTTCCCGGACGGTGTAGGTGACCGGCTCGACGACGACTGCCCCGTTGCGAGGGACGAGCCGGACAACCGGGCTGGGTCGGGCGGTGGTGCTCATGACGGGTGACCTCCTCAGGTCTGTCGGGGTCAGGCAGCGGCCGGCGCGGTGCCGGCGGGGGTGGTGCCGAGTTCGTGGGCGAGTTCTTCGCGGCCGGTGGCTCGTCGCTCGCGTGCCATGGCGGCGGCGGTGTTGGCGAGGAGTGCGTCTCCGGTGGTGTGCCAGCCGACGCCGGCGAAGGTGAGGGTGCCGACGATGAGCGTCGTGTCGTCCTCGTCGAGGTGGTCGACAGCGCGGAGGGTGCCGGGTTGTTCGTCGGCCTGGTGCTCGTGCTCGTGGCGTCGGAAGCTGACGCGGGTGTCGCGCAGGAGTTGGAAGGTGACGGAGTAGCGGCGGGCTTTGGTGAGGAAGTGGCCGCCGAAGCCGAGCATGTGCGCCCAGCGCCGCAGCCGGGCGTAAGGGTTGCCGGTCACTGGTTTCGCCGGTTGGGTGTCAAGGGAGGCTTGACGCGCGGCGACGCAGACGGGGCAGGCGGCGTAGCGGATGTGGGTGCCGCAGTCGGGGCACTCCCAGCGGTCGACGAAGCCGGGCCGTGGCCGGTGGTCCCGGGGCCTTTCCGAGAGCGGCACGGGTGTTCCGGTGGGTCGGCCGGTGTGCCAGCAGGCGTCGATGAGGCGGGCGGTGTGGTCGCCGTCGGGGTCGGCGTAGTCGCCGATCGAGTCGGCGTCGAGCCTGACGGAGCGGTGCCCGGTTACCTCGGTGCTTTTGGTGGCGTACTTGGCAAGGTAGCCCGCGACCATGCTGTCAGTGACCTCACCGTCTCCGGTGAGGCTGATGGGCCGGATGTCGAGGCCCTTGCCCGGGTCACCCCACGCGATCGACCAGCCGCCCGGCTGGTCGGGATGAGTCGGGGTGGTGAAGGCGACCTGTTCCACGGCAGCCCGGATCGCGTCGTCGAGGTCCGCGACGGTGAAGGCGGCCGGTGGTGGGACGACGGCGGTGGGATCGTCGGGGTGGACGCCGTCGAGGCGCACCAGGGCGTGGAAGTGCACCGCCCCGCGAGCCTGGAACTCGGCCACCTTCCCGTGTGACAGCCGAACCGGGGGGACCGTGCGGATGTTGCCAGAGGCGGTGACAACGTGGACGCGGGGTATTCCCCGACGGCGAGCCAGTTTGGCGAGCCAGCGTTCCGCGGCTTGCTTGGTGCGGTGCCACAGCTCCCCGGAGAACAGGTTCCACACGACTTGGTGGGTGTGGTCGTAGCAGTCCAGACACAACGGCTGCCCGAGCACCGCATCACCCGGCTCGTGCCTGGCCCAGCAGACGGCCGGTCGACCGTGAGGGCAGAGCCCGGCGGCGGGGTCGGTGGCGCGGCGGGCATGGCACGGTTCAGCCCGGCAGTCGCAACGCTTCCGGTTGCCGCAGGTGTGCCGCTTGACCGCTCGGGTGTGCACGGTGCCGAAGGACGGCGCGGTGAACGTGGCGAACACCGCCGGGTGCTGCGCGACCGATTCGGGGACGCCTTTGCCGCCGATGAGGCCGGCGCGCAGGAGTTGATAGGCGTCGCGTTGGTAGGTGTGGGCGCAGGCGGGGCAGACGGTGGCGCGGCGGTTACCGCAAGCGGTGTAGATGGCGGCGTCGGGCATGGCGTCGGTGTGCCGCTGGTCGAGGACGCGGCCGGTGGACTGTTCGACGGTGAGGAGTTGGCCGGCGAGGCGGATGGGGCGGGTGCAGCCGGCGGCGGCGCGGACGTGTTCCAGCCATCCGAAGTAGTCGGGTTGGGCGGCGCGGGTGAAGGCCGAACCAGTGGCGGTGTAGTCGTGGACGGGGATGGTGTCGGCGTTCGAGCCCACACCCCGGGCCGAGACTCGGGGTGTGAGGTCCAGCGTCGAGGCCATCAGCCGCGAACCTCAGTGGTGAGGTGGCGGGTGGTGATGGTGCGTTCGGTGACGATGACCCGGCAGGCACCGCACTGGCGCTTGACCGGTTCGTGCCTGCGGCACGGGATCAGGGCGGTGGTGTCGCCGCAGCGGATGGTGACCGGTGCCCGGCAGGGACCACCCGGGATGACGTCGACCAGGGTTCGGCGAATGTCGAACGGGTGCGCGTCGGGGAAGGCGGGGCAGGTGTGGGTGACCTGCTCGATATCGACCAGAACGATGGTCATCGGACACCACCGATGGTGGCCAGGAGCTGCCCGGCGACGGCCGGGCTGATGTCGAGGCGGTCGGCCAGCTCGGTGGGCGTGATTGGTGCTCCGGTGGCCTGTTGGTGCTGCACGGCTGCGAACCGGGCGGTAGGCAGCAGGTGGGCGGGGACGTCGACCGGCTCCGAGGCCGGCACGGTGACGGGGTCCGGCTCGACGGCCGGGGTCTGCTCGGGAGCCAGGGTGATGGCGGCCGGTGGTGCCGGCTCGGTGGTGACCTGCTCGGCCACCTGAACGCGGATCGGCTGCCCCGGCTCGGCGGGAGCCGTCATGGGTTGGGCGGTGGGTGCGGGGGCGAGGACGAGTTTGACCAGGGCCATGAACGCCAGCGCGGGAACCGCCGAGAGGAGCCACCCGGACGGTCCGGGCTTGGCGACCGCGAGTTGGGCGGCGAGGGAGAGGCCGGCGGCAGCGATGAGCAGGACCATCGGGTAGCCGATGGGAGCGCCGGTGCGGCGGCGTCGGCGGATGGTGAGCAGGGCGGCGATGGGGACGAGTTCGGAGATGACGGCGTTGGCCCAGCCGAACCATCCCGGGGTGTTGTCGGGACTGTTGGCCATGGTCCAGTCGTGAACGTGGGTGAACGAGGCGGCCCCGGCGGAGCCGCCGACGACGATGAGGATGAGGACCAGGACCAGGCCCTCCAAGCGGGTGCCGGCGCTGGCCGGCGCGGTGGTGGTCATTAGTGGCCTCCGTGGCAGTCGAGGCAGCAGCCGTAGCGGCGGGGGATGTAGTAGGGCTTCACCTGTGCGCAGACGCGGCAGGTGCGGCGGGCACGAAGTGCCTTGGCGATGGCCTCTCGCTGAGCGGGTGTGGCAGCGCGTTTCGGCGCGGCCAGGTCGAGGCGGTAGAGGTAGGCGACTCGCCGGTTGTTGCGGTGCCGCCAATAGATCTGCGCGATGGGGTTTTGGCCGTTGGGGCGAAGGCCGGCGGCGCGGAGTTGCCGCAGGGTGGCCAGGCCGGTGGGGGCGCAGTGGTAGGGGAAGGTGGGGAACCCGTAGTGGGTGCCGAGCGGGTCGTAGAACTCGACCTGGATGCCCGTGCGCTCGGCCAGGTTGTCTAGGTCGACGCTGCGTAGGTCGGTCATGGCTTGTCACCGCCCCAGCGCTGTTGGGCGGCTTGGCGGGAGATGCCGAGGCGGGAGCCGATCTCGGCCCAGGAGTAGCCGAAGGCCCGCAGGCCGATCACGGCTTCACCGATGGCGTCATCAATGACGGAGGACAGGGCGATGAGGTCGCGGAGTGCTTCGACGTCTCCGGTGGCGACGCGACGGCCGTGGGCGCGGATGATGCGCCGAGCGAACGAGGCGAAGGCGTCGTTCTCGACGACGTCCCGACGCCGCTGGCGCGGAACGGACGTCAAGGGCTTCTTGACGGTGTTCATCGCGTTTCCCCTTCCGCCTTGCGGAGGGAGTCCCAGTCGGTGGCGGCAGCCTCTAGGGCGGTGATGACCTGCTCGGCGGTGCGAGCGGGGTCGTCGTTCCACGAGTAGGGGGAGGTGTGCTCGTCGAGCAGGTAGCCGTCCTCGTCGACGAAGAACAGGGGCGCGGTGGTGTCGAGGTAGTCGACGAACACGCCCAGGGCGGCGAGGTAGTCGGCGAGGGCGTCGGGGTCGAGCTGGGAGAAGTGCTCGACAGTGTGTCCGGCACAGGCGATGCCGATAGCCCCGGCGGCGCAGGCCGGCGGGGTGAGGGTGTCGGGGTTCTTGGCGTAGTAGGTGCCCTGGTGCCAGCCGTGCCGGCGCAGGTAGAGGGCAGCCATCCGCAGCAGATCAGCAGGCGTGACCTGGATCTGCGCGGGTGGGTTTTGGGTAGCCTTCATGGCAACCACGTCCTTTCGAGGCTGTTGGTGGAGGTCGGCAGGACCAGCGGTTGCTGGCAGGCGTTGACTGGTCCTGTCGACCGGCTATCGGGCGCGTAGCCGCAGGTAGCGGCGGTGCCGGTTGTCGTCACCCGGCATCTGGGTGGGTGCGGAGAGGTAGACGAGTCGCCCGCTGCGGGCGACGGCCTGGACCAGGGCGGCGATGTCCTCGGGACTGCCGGTGATCCACAGCTCGGTGAACTGGGCGGCCCGCTGGTTGTTGGCGCGGGCGTAGGCCCGCTCGCGGGTGGTCATGCCGCCATCTCCCACTCGGTGGGGTTGACCGCCGGGGTGCTGGTGCCGTTGGGGCGGCGGGTCCAAGCGGCGTAGTCGGCGATGTTGTAGATGTCGGTGTCGGTGAGGTAGGCGGCTTTGATGCGGCGGGGTACGCCGCCTTCGGCCAGGAGGTAGGCCGCGCCCTGGTTGGTGGGCGCAATGTCGGAGGCGGTGTAGCCCTGCTCGGCCCAGCCCTGTCCGAGGATGATGTTCGAGCTGTTCAGCGAGGTGCACCGGAACGCGGCCCGGTAGCCGAACAGGTCCCTCAGCGAGGCGGGGATGATGTCCCACGATGGGCGCTGAGTCGCGGCGACGACGGGCATGCCGCAGGCCCGGCCGAGGGAGACGAGCCCTCGCAGGAGGGTGGAGAACTCTTCCTGCTGTGTCTTGGTGCCGAGGACGGTGGAGAACATGGCGAGTTCGTCGATGATGGTGACGATGACGGACATGCCGTCGCCGTCGGCGAGCTTGCGGCGCCGGTTCGCGAGGAGCCAGGCGTAGCGGTTGGTGGCGACGACCAGGAGGCGACGGAGGACGTCGATGCCCTGGTCGATGTCGGGGCCGATGAACGCGTCGGCGAGGTCGCGCCAGGGGCCGAGTTCGACGAGTTTGGCGTCGAAGAGCACGAGGCGGGTGTTGTCGCACAGGGCGGCGTGGCCGCAGATGTTGTTGATGAGGCCGGATTTGCCGCCGCCGGGTTCTCCTGCGGTGAGCAGGTTGCGGTAGATGACGTCCAGGTAGACGGGTTGGCCGAACTCGTCGATCCCGATGAAGATCGGGTCGAACATCGACAGGCCAGGACCCACCGGAACCGCCTCAGCAGTGGTGGGAATCGTGGTGGTCATGAGGTGCCCTCCTGGGCGTTGTGGGCGCGAGGAGCCACACGAACGAGCCGCCATGGCTCCTCGCGTCCTGGTTGGGTTGGGTCAGATCCAGTCGGAGACGTCGTCCGCTTCGGTCGACGCGGAAGAAGCCGCGGGCTTGCTGCCGTTGGCCGTCGTTGCGGCCGGCTTCTTGCCGGCGGGCTTGCCCTGAGCCGGAAGGGTGATCGTCGGAGCGGTCACGTCCGGCAGATCCAGCGCGGTGGGGACCGTCAGCGGCGACGCCGAGACCGGTGCCGCAGGGTCGATCACGTCGACCAGCGGAGAACCGACGTGGGCGGTCAGCACCTCACGGCGTTTGATGTCGAACCGCAGGTAGGCGGCGTTGTTCTCCGAGGCACGCTCGATGAGCACGGTGGAGGCGTGGCAGGTAACCGCGATCTTGTCGAGGCGGCTCTCCAGGTCCTTTTCGGAGAGGCCGGGGCGCAGGTAGACCCAGACGCGTTCGCCGACCGGGGTGGGCTTGGCCCAGAGGATCAGCGGGAGGCTGCCGGACTGGTTGGCGATGATGAACTGCGCGAAGCAGACGCGCAGCCGGTGGCGCACCACGAGGCACCAGGTCCAGGCGATGACCTGTCGGCGGACCGGGCGGATGGCGGCGGGGACGCCGACGACCAGGGCGACCACGATCAGGGTCACCAGGGTTGGGGTGTGGTTGGCGAGCTGCACCCACGCGGTGAGCAGCAGGACGGCGAGGGTGGTTTCCGGGGTCCACCACCACAGCAGCCGGATCACTGGCCAGATGCGGACGAGCAGCCAGACGAGGCCGCCGGTCGGTACGCCGATCAGCGCGCCGACGATCACGGCGAGGATCGGGTGGATGGAGGAAGCGGCCACCACGGCCGACAGGAGGCCGACGATGACCGCCGTGAGGATGAACGCCATGCGGGCGTTGCGTGCGGAGGAACGGTGGACCTTGGCCTCGATGACCGTCACCGTTCCGGTTGATCTGCCACCGAAGCGGCGAGGGCTAGACTTGGACATGACACGTCCTCCCAAGAGACTGGGTTGGATGGGTTGGAGAGAGCGGGGTCGGCAGGTTGCGAGCCAGTACCGGCCCCGCGCTCGTTTCCTAGGACTGACCGAGGTCAGTCGTTGCGCAGCTTCTTGCCGAGCAGGCCGAAGCGGATGCGGTCGTCCTCGTCGAGGACGGTCGGGGTGCGCCCAGCGGCGCGCTCCTCGCGGAGCTGCTTGTCCAGGTGCTTCGGGTCGACCTTGACTTCACGGACACGACCGTTGGTGTCCTCGCTGAACAGGTACTTCTTGCCCATGACGGGGATCTCCCTTGCTCAGAGTGAGGGGTTTTAGAGGCAGGCGATGAGCAGCGCGGACGCCCAGAGGCACGCCGCGTGTAGGGACTGATCGGCCAGGTACATCCCGCAGATCGGGGCCTGACGGTCGGCGAAGTCGCCGCTTCCCGTGTGAGTGAGCAGCCAGCGCACCGGCCACCGCCGGTCAAGAAACGCGTGCGAGACGGCGGAGAAGCCGAGCCCAGCGGCAAGCCCGAGGGCGGTGACGGGCAGGTCCAGGGCGGCGATGGTGATGGCCAGCATGACCACTACCACGAGGTGATAGGCCATCACGTGGCCCAACAGATGACGCCAGCCGTCCCAACCCGGGGCGGCCTTGTGCGCGGCCTGCTTGTCGGACTGGCCAAGAACGTGATCGGCCACCTGGTGACCGGCGTAGAGGGTCGCCGCGACAACGGCGAATACGATGGCGGAAACGAGCATGAGACAACCACTCCCTATGACGAGGGCAGACAGGTTGGAAAGGCAGACGGGGTCGGCAGGTATGCGAGCCAGTACCGACCCCGTGCCTTGAGGGATGTGACCACCTGACGTGATCACCGGCCGGAAACGTGCGAACCAGAACCGCTTCCGGACGAATCAGAGATGGATCAGCGGACCATCAGGCCGCTTTCGTGCGTTCAGACACCAGGGCTCACACAGCGCGGTGAGCAAGGACCTACTTCGCCGCCGAGTTACCAGCCTTCGGCTTCAGCGTGATCGCACGGAACGCGACGCCGTTACGCCCGTTGGTCGCCCACGGAATAGCCTCCAACTGCTCGACAGCGACGAGCTGTCCCACCGTCACGCCCGGCTTCTCACCCGCCGTGGTGATGGTGATGATCTCGCCGCCAGTCTCGTCGAGCACGAAGACCTGGGTCGACCACATGAGCCGGCCAGTGTTCTTCTCCGACCGCTGATTGCCGTTCTGGTCGTTCTTCGGCTCCGGGTCCTTCGTCACCTGGACCTGCTTGCTCTGGGTGTCCACGTACAGCTTCACAACAAACCTCCTGGGTCTCGGGCCAGGTAATGAGCTAGTCCCCGGTGGACTGTTGCTCGTGGCCTCTGCGGATAAGGCTCCCGAAAAGCCAGGGACAACCCATCCGATGGGCTGGACGACTATGGGACGTCTTGGTTACGATGAATGCGTCCCTAGTCGTCCCTTGAGGAGAAACGATGCCAAACGACCGGCTCCGCGATGCCATCCTGCGCAACGGCCTGACGCCGGTCACTGTGGCCGAGAAAATCGGGGTTGACGCGAAGACCGTAGAACGGTGGATCACGCAGGACCGGACGCCGTACCCGCGTCACCGACACGCAATCGCAGCAATGGTGCGGGAAGACGTGCCGTACCTGTGGCCAGAAGCGGTGACCCCCGAGAAGGCGTCGAGGATTGGGCAGAGCGAGTTGGTGCAGCTCTACACCCGGCGCTCTGCCGTGCCGTACGACCTATGGCGTCGACTGATCGAACGCGCGGAGAAGCGAATAGACGTGCTGGCCTACGCCGGTCTGTTCCTCGTAGAGCAGGACCGCAGGCTGATCGACACACTGCGTCAAAAGGCTGTTGACGGCATCACGGTGACAATCCTGCTCGGCGACCCGAATAGCGAGGCGATCGAGCGCAAGAGCATCGAGGAAGGTTCGCCGGGTGTGATGGCGGCGAAGATTCGCCAAGTTCAGCAGTACTACAACCGGCTTGACGATGCGCCCGGGGTGAAGGTCCGTTACCACGACACGACGTTGTACAACTCGATCTATCGCTTCGATGACGAGATGTTGGTGAACATGCACGTGCTCGGGTTTCCGGCGCCACATGCGCCCGTGATGCATTTGCGCAGGCTCAACGGCGGCGATCTGTTCGGCACGTACGCCGACAGCTTCGACCGGGTCCTAGCTGCCTCGACGACTCAGCCACGCGGCGAGATGGCAGCCTAAGAGCATGACAAGAACCGAGCACTACCAAGACCCGAGCGCGCCGAAGGCCAACAGCATCGTCGTCGCCGTCTCCGTCTTCGCACGAGACGATCGCGGACGGGTGCTGCTCATCCAGCGGACCGACAATGGCCTGTGGTCCCTGCCCGGCGGCGGACAGGAAGTTGGCGAGTCGGTCGCAGAGACGGCAGTCCGGGAAACCCACGAGGAAACCGGCATCCGCGTCGAAGTGTTCGGGATGGTCGGCGTCTACTCGGACCCCGGTCACGTCATCGAGTACTCAGACGGCGAGGTACGACAGCAGTTCTCGCTCTGCTTCCGCGCCGTACCGGTCAGCGGCACACCGACGCCGAGCGAAGAGTCACATGACGTCCGGTGGGTGGCCCGCGACGAGCTGGCCGCGCTCGACATCCATCCGTCGACCCTGCTCCGCATCACCCACGGCTACGAGGAACGTCCCGAGCCCTACATCGGCTGATGGACGCCTGCGAGCCGGCGCTGAGTCCGCCGCACAGCAGCGACCATCTCCGGTTCCGCCCGACCGATGAACCGGGTAACCAGGTGCTCCGGCCCGTACCGCGACCGAATCTCCGCTAGCCGGTCCAACACCTCGAAATCCTGGCCATCCGGTCCGGTCGTCATGTCTGCGCAGCAGATGGCGTCGGTCACCGCGGTTTCCTCCCGAGGGAACTCGGCGGCCAGGGCCTCACCGAGCCCACGCTCGTCGGCTTCCAGCCAGGCACAGGAGTGATGAGCGACCAAGGCGGCAATCCGCTCATTGAAGTGCTCACGGCGTAGCCAGCGGCCACCGTCGAGCGAGTGGAAGCCGGTGTCGACCAGGTCAGGGCTGTAACCGACGTCGTGTAGCCAGGCCGACGCTACGAGCACCTCACGATCCTCGCTCGGGACTGCTCCGCTAATCCGGTCCGCCTTGGCAGCGACCGCCTGGACGTGACTCCATCGACGGGGCAACGGTGTCTCCAGCAGGCGTCGTGCAAGTTCCCGAGCGGTGTCGACGAGGTCGGCCATATCGCCAGGGTACGGAGGCACCCGGTCCGCTCGCCATCCCGTGTTCGGGGTGCCGGCCGAGCTGCCGGCGAAGTGGTTCAAAGTTTCTGTACGTCTTCAAGGCGGCCCTGAACGGGCCGCACGCGCCGCCGCCTGGGCGCGCGCCCGTCGCTCCGCTGGCGCTCCGACTCCGGACACGCAGAACGCCCGGCGGCTGGCGCGGAAGCGGGGAGCCCAAGGGGCCGCCGCAGAACGACAGGACGTTGATGAGTGAGGTGGTGGGCCGGCAGCCGGCCGGGCCGCGCGGCCACGTGCCCGCGCGGCGTAGGGAGGGCGCGCTGGCCGCGTCGGCGAGCTGGCGGCGGTCGCGCGGTTGCGGTTACTGCGCCTCCGGCGGGGGCGCTCCGGCTCCAGGATGGCCGGGGCTCCGCCGGCGGGTCACGGTCCGCGGGTGGTTGCGGTAGGCCATCCCGTCTGCCACCGACCCGGGCAAAGCCGAGCAGACCCCCGCCCGACCCGCCAGGGTTCGAACGTGCGTCAAGGTGCGCTTGACGTGGCGGGCCGGGCGGCGGCCTGCTCCCCAGGAGGGCGGGTCGACGGCAGACGGGATGGCTTCAGCGATGGATCAGTGATCCAGCCACTTGGCAATGGCTGCGACCGCCACCACAACACGTGCGATTAGGCCCACCGCCTTCAGGATCATCTTCACCTTCTCGCGGAAACCCCACCGGGGGCATCTTCCAGCCTTTTCCTGCTGATCAACGGCTTGCACTACCATTCGACTGTCCCTTCTGAGGTCTCTGACCAGGCATTACTCGGGACACCGGGGTGAGCGGTCCGCGCAGACCGCTCACCCTTCTTCGTGATCTTGGTGCCCGGGGATGGTTGTGGGTGATCAAGGCACCCGCTTGTCCTGCAACCGATGATCCGGATCGCATAACGCCAGGTCAAGTGGCATACAATCGCCTTCCTGGAGGGGATACAGCGACTTCTCAAAGGCGTCTGCACCCAATACCCAGCGGGGTGACCCCGCCTGTTTCACCGGCGATACACCCAGGTTGTGGCGGCAAGTTATAAGGTAAGTACCCCTGGTACCCCATGAACCCCATGAACCCCTGCTACCCCTGGTTTCCCCTTCAGGAAGGCATGGCAATGCCAGCTATATCGACAAACGCGCCCACGACGGAGGGTCGCTACCTGCTCAACCGGGCGGTCCAGAGGTCGCGTAGGACCACGGTTCAATTCCCGCCTGAGTTCTTGCGGGACGACAGTCTGAGTTCCGTCCCGCCCCTGGCGTCCATGCTGCAGGGCGGCCGCGGCGGCGAGGTCAGGTTGAAGCTCTACTTGACCATGACCATGTTGGCGGTTCGCTCCCCGCACGACATCAAAGGCATGCCGGCAATCAAATGGGCTCAGATGCTGGCCCTGCCTGACCCGGCAGGCAACGGCGCGCGGAGGGTGGCAGATGCACACAGTTGGCTCGACGAGGCTAAGCTGATCAAGTTGAAGCGCAGCCCGGGCCTTCCGCCCGATGTAACTCTTCGCAGTCCTTCCGGTAGCGGAAAGTCCTATTCGTGGCGGGGCTCTTGGTGGATCAATATGCCTGTCGGCTTTTGGAGCAACGAGTGGATCTATCGCCTATCCGGAATCGCTACTGCCTTTTTGCTGGTTTTCAGAGACATGAGAAGCAATAGGCAGGAGGTGAACCCGCCGTGGTTGCGTGGCGATCAGAAGGCAAGATATGGCTTCTCGCCAGACAGTTGGACGAGGGCCCGTGCAGAACTTGAGCAGCACTCGTTGCTGACTGTTCGTCGCGCTCCGCAAGGCAAGGACTTCGACTTCACCCGCCTGCGGAACACTTATTGGGTCCACACTGAGAGACTGGGCTGATAGCTGTCAGCCCAGTCTCATCACTGTTGCAGGAGCACTGCAGGTGTGGAGAACGGCGATGGGAATAGAGCTTCAAGCCCCGCCGCCGATTCAACAGCCGGCGGGGCTTGGCTTGAAGGGGACCCGACCTTACACCGCTTCAATCCTCGTTGACGTCTGTCGGTTCTCCTGGCCGAGCCTTAACCTGATCTAGCTCGACAAGTCGCTGATACGTAAGCCACTCCAAGCGTTGCGTTTGAAGATGGAGCGTGCGGCGAAGACCTCCGCCTCGGAGTTCCCGCTCACTTACTAGCTGGGCCAGTCTTCCAACGTGCGCCGCTCTGCGAGCAATTCGTACGTCGGGGTGATTGCGGTCTTCCCAGAGCTCTTCGGGAATGATTAATCCCCTCACGCTCTTCGGTAGCTTTACGGGCCTGGCCCCTTTTGGCGCTTCCTCATTGAGGACGGCACCAAACTTTGACTCGTCTCTCAGTTTGTAATAAACCATCGCCTCATAAGGCTGGATGGCCTTCGCTCTTACAGTTGCGTCAGACGATATCTCGGCAATTTTCGGCGTCGTCCACACCTCGACTTCGGCCACCTCGAAAGGATCCAGCACAAATTTCCCTACAGGGTCGGATCGCTGCCCTGTTAGGTGCCGACCTACTCGATCGCTGATCCCGGCGACGGTCCGTCCGACATAAATTGGCTCTTTGTCGAAGTCGTAGAACGCGTAGACCCCTGCTGTCGCTTCGCCAATAGTCGACCCGGGTTTATTCGGATCGGGGGAACGCATGAATTCATTGTATTTGGCTCGGATGAGCCTCGTGGCCCGCGGAGGGACAGCGCTGGCAGATCTTCTGGGCAATTCAGATCCTAATGTGACTCAGGAATAGTAGTCGAATTGAGGGCTGCTGTGATCGCGGCTGCGGATTCATGTACTGGGGCGTGCTCCCAAACCCTAACTACAGTCCAGCCGGCAGCCCGGAGCGCTTGGTTCACGGCCGTGTCTCGGGCCTTGTTCCTCTCAAGCTTCTCGTGCCAATAACCAGAGGGGTCGGATGGCATCCGGCCATGCTGGAGGCAGCCGTGCCAGAAACAGCCATCCACAAAGACGGCCACTTTGCGGCGCGTGAAGACGATGTCAGGACGCACGTTTTTTCCAGGAACTGTGAGACGCATACCGACGCGGTAGCGCAGGCCTTGGGCAAAAAGAGCTCTTCGTAATGCAAGCTCTGGCTTTGTGTCTCGGCTGCGGTTTGCCTTCATGGTGGCCGTAGCGGATGAAGGTGGCGGTGCCGGCGGCAATCTATTGGGGTGCGATGAAGGCATGTTAGCGGGCCTAGAACAGTCCGTCAGGTTCCTCCACCACGCCCTCTGGTCCCTCATCCTCTATCGTGCCCGATAGAGCAAAGAAGCGCCCTTCCGCTAGCGCGTGAAGCCGCTCGGTTTGGGTAACAAGGGTTCGTCTTAGACCCGCTGATACCTTGCGCTCACTGATATTCTTTGCCAGTAGTGAGATGGTTTGCGCGCGCCGCGCAATCCGTACGTCCGGGTGGCTGCGATCAGGGAATATGTGATCAGGGATAATTACGCATTCCACTGGATCGGGTAACTCCTGCAGCGGGCCTGGCGGGATGTCTCCCTCGTTTAAGACCGCTCCATAGGCGCTGTGGGTGACTAAATGCTGATACACGGTGTACTCGTAGGGGTCCAGCGCTGCCTTCCGCTCTCTCGTCGGCATGTCTCCGATGTGCGGAAGTGACCACATGGAAATGGCGTGAACCTCGAACGGGTCTAAGACATACTTGGCCACCGCGTCCGACCGCTGGCCAGTCAAATGCCGCCCGAGCCGCACTCCGAACCCTTCTGCCGTCTGGCCGACGTAGATCGGTTCGCCATCGTAGTCATAGAAGGCGTAGATTCCGGCTTTTGCTTGCCCGATGGTTTGGCGTGGCCGCTGAGGGTCCGGCACCCGCAGGGCTTCGGTGATGGCCTTCCGGATCGCTTGCACCTCGCGCGGAAGGTCCGTCGTGTCGAGGTCAAGATGGTGTGGCAAGATGCTGCCTCCGAGTCAACGTAGTGCGATGACTCGGTGAGGCTACTCCGCGATCGCCCTTCTGTCTGGCCTCAGAACCGGCACCAGGTAGTGGTTACCGATCCACTCGATGACGTCCACAACGACGGCGTCGCCGAACCCGAACAGTTGTTGGTTCGGCGTACCTGCTACAAGCTTGTAGTCGTGAGCACCCATGAGGTTGGCGTACTCGCGCGGCGTCATCCACCGGACAGCCGTGCTGCCTCTCCCTAGGCGTACTAGGGCTTGCCTGCTCGATCCACCACCCGTGGTCCGGAGGCAACCAGCAATGCCATCCTTGCGGAGCTCCCACATCGAGACGCCCTGCCGAGTGCGCCGGTAGGCGGTCCGGTAAGAGACCGTGTCAGCTGTCAGAAGAGCCTGGAAGCGTGCCTTCTGCACGTCGCTGAGGGACTTGACAAAGGCTTCTACCCGATCATCCCCCCACCAGAGGCCGGGGCTGACCTCTTCCTCCACGAAGCCATCGAGGTCCTTCGGACCCTCCGGCAAGCCCGGAAGTTTGATGTAGTGCATGCTCAGCGTCTCGCGGTGCTTCTCGTGGATGGCTCGCACCCAAGCAGGTCGCACGTCACTGATCGGCGGGACGTCGAATCGAGCGTTACCTGGTAGATCGCCCTTCTGAATGCCGACGATGAACATTCGCGGGCGGGATTGCGGCACGAAGTGCCGGGCATCGACCGCGAAGACGTCCAATGAGTAACCCAGGTCCGACAGGCTGCGGAGCGCAGCCGCCAGGTCGTCGCCGTTGTGGCTGGTGGCGAACCCGTGGACGTTCTCGAGCAGCACGACGGAGGGCCGCGGGGACATCCCGCCAAGGATCTTCGCAAACTCCCAGAACATGCCCGACTGCTCGCCGCCCAAGCCTCGCCTGTTCCCAGCTAGCGAGAGATCGATGCAGGGAAAGCTGCTGGTGGCTAGCTCGATGCCTGTTGGCAGGTGCGGTGCCCTGACCTCCCGGATGTCGCGAACGAGGAAGTGATCTTCGCCGTCCGGGAAGTTGGCGACGTAGGCATCACACTTAGCTTGCTTGATGTCGTTGGCCCACACGACCTGAACTTGGGCGCCCTTCACCCGCTCAAGGGCGGTACGAACGAGTCCGATGCCAGCAAAGAACTCTGCTGCCCGGATGGGCGCACTCTCCACGCTTGCCCCCTCGCCCATCATCGCCGCAGCCTATAGCGGCTGAGGTGGGACTCCCTATGCATGACACTCATCTGTGATGATTCGATCATCCGTTCGACTTGCTGTAGCGGCTCCGAAGCTGATAGCCACCCGTGTCGGTCGTCGACAGCAACGCTGACAGCAACGATCCGAGAGGCCAGCGAGACGGCAGGCAGCAAGGCAGCGAGAAGGCAGCGTGAGCGTCGGTACGGGTCCACCCCGAACACGAACCGACGACGTCGGGCACCTGCTCGTCGGCGCGGGCCGCCACTAGTTGGCACCGGCCGACAACTTGAGACCGCATCCCCCCGACGGGGGTCGTCCCTTTCTGCTGGAAGCGCTCCACCACAGGAAGCGGTGGTGAAGCCCGCCCGCAGCCGGCACGCGGTACTCGATCTCCTACGGGTCGAGGAGCGGCCGGCCCGTGAGCCGCAGGGCCCGACGTCGAGCGCTACTCGGACGGGGTTTCCTGCTCACCTTGTCGCGGACGATGCGACCGCCGCCTGCCGTGTAATTTGCCAAACGGGACGAGCTGAGGAGGAAACACGTGGCCGCTGGTGGCTTCTCGTCGAAGCGGCTGGCCCGGGTTCGGGGGTTGCTTGAGCGCCACGTCGAGTCCGGCTTCGTTCCGGGCATGGTGGCCGTCCTCGCCCGACACGGCGAGGTGCACATCGAGGCGACGGGTCAGCTCGCGTTCGAGGGCCCAGGGTCGCAGACGTCGATGGCGGCCGACACGATCTGTCGCCTGGGCTCGATGACGAAGCCGATCGTCGCCGCGTGTGCGATGGCCCTCGTCGAGGACTGCACCCTCCGCCTCGACGAGCCGGTCGACGATCTCCTTCCAGAGCTGGCGGACATGACCGTGCTCGCCGATCCCGACGGCCCGCTGGACGACACCGTCCCGGCGAACCGCCCGATAACGCTGCGGGACGTCCTGGACGGCACCCTTGGCACCGGCATGGTCCCAGCCGAGCCGGGAACGGTCCCGATCGCCGACGCGCTGAACGCATTCGAATATCAGTCGCCGGACGAGTGGATCCGCCAGCTCGGTGACCTTCCGCTCGTCCACCAGCCGGGTGAGCGCTGGATGTACGACACCGCCGCCAACGTGACAGGCGTGCTCATCGCCCGGGCCACCGGCATGTCCTTCGGGGATGCCATCCGTGAGCGGGTCTGCAAGCCACTGGGGATGGCCGACACCGCCTTCAGCGTGGGTAGCGAGAGCCTCGGCCGGTTCGCGACGGCGTACGAGCAGGACAACGCCGCCACCGGCGAGCCGGTCGTCGAGGACGCTCCCGACGGGCGGTTCAGTCGACCGCGGGCATTCGAGTCCGGTGGCGGCGGGCTCGTCTCGACGGCGCAGGACTACCTGGCCTTCGCCTCGGCGCTGCTCGCCGGCGGCGCCCACGGGGGTGAGCGGGTGCTGTCGCGGCCGGCGGTGACGCTGATGACGAGCGACCACCTGACCCCAACGCAGAAGGCCGTCTCCGGGTTCTGGCCCGGATACTTCGACGCCATCGGCTGGGGTTTCGGAATGTCGGTCCGGACCCGCCGTACGCACCTCGGGCCCTCGGTCGGCAGCTACGGGTGGCCCGGCTTCTACGGCACCGCCTGGTACAACGACCCCGCCGAGGACCTGACGACGATCGTGTTCATGCAGCGGGCGCACGCGGGCGACCAGCGGTTGCCGATGTGGCACGACTTCTGGACCACCGTCTACCAGGCGATCGACGACTGACTGGCCATGCATGACGGCTGACTTCGGGGTCGCTCCTTCCGGGAGCGGCCCCGCTGGTTTTTGGGCAGCGGCAGTAGCTGCGGACTTGCCCGCGCTCGTAGCAGATCAACTGTCTTGGCGGGGGTTTTCCACAGCCCGCCCGGTTGTCCACAGGCGACGACATCGGGGCGGCTCGTGGGGCGGATTCCGAGCAGGGTCGGCGGCATACCAGAGTCCGACCGCTGGAGGCCGCGATGCCACCCCGTACCACGGTTCCGCCGATCCGCCGGCTCCCGCTGGTCGTCACCGGCGACGACGATCTGCTCGATGATGTGCTCCGGCTCGCCGCCGTCGGCGGGACCGAGGTGGAGCTCGCCCGCGACCCGGCGGCTGCCCGTACCCGTTGGCTTCCCGCGCCCCTGGTGCTGCTCGGCGCCGATCAGGCGCAGGCGTGTCTGCGCGCCCGGTTGCCGCAGCGACCCCGGCTGGTGCTGCTCGGCCGGGCCGGTCAGCTCGACCCCGGCTGGCAGATCGCCGAGCTGATCGGGGCCGAGCACGTCGCCACGCTGCCGGCCGCGGAGCCGTGGCTGGTGGATCGGTTCGCCGAGCATGACCCGGACCGTCCGGCCGGCGTCGGCGCCCGGGTCGTCGCGGTCCTCGGTGGCCGGGGTGGTGCGGGCGCGAGTGTGCTCGCCGGTGGTCTTGCGGTGACCGCCGCGCGCGCCCGGCTGCGCACCCTCCTGGTCGACGCCGACCCGCTCGGTGGTGGCCTCGACCTCGTGCTGGGCTGGGAGCAGTTGGAAGGCCTGCGCTGGCCGTCGCTCACCAGCGCCGACGGGCGGGTGGACGCCCCGGCGCTGGTGCAGGCTCTGCCCAGCAGGGGCGATCTCGTGGTGCTCTCCTGGGACCGCGGCGAGATGCTGGCGTTGCCGGCGACGGCGATGGCGGCGACCGTCGACGCGGCCCGGCGTGGGCGGGACTTCGTGGTGATCGACCTGCCCCGACAGTTGGACGACGCGGCCGTGGTGGCGTTGCAGGCCGCCGACCAGACGTTCGTCGTCGTGCCGGCCGAGTTGCGGGCCACCGCGGCGGCCACTCGGGTGGTGGCCGCGGCAGCCCCGCACTGTGCTGCACTTTCGGTGGTGGTGCGCGGGCCTGCCCCGGGGCGGCTGCGGGCGACCGAGGTGGCACGCGCCCTGGGCCTTCCCCTGGCCGGCACGCTGCGCCCCGAGCCGGGGCTCTGCCGTGGGCTGGAGCGGGGCGAGGCGCCGGCCGCCGGGGGCAAGGGCCCGCTGGCCGCACTGTGCCAACGGATCGTCACCGACCTCACCGGCGTGCCGGCTACGGGTGCGGCATGACCGCCGGGCCGGAGGACGGCACGCTCGCCGCCCGGGTACGGCAGCGGATCGCCGCCGCCACCACCCCGGTCACCGCGGCGGCGATCGTCTCCGCGGTACGGGCCGAGCCCACCGCCGCGGTGCTCGGTGACACGGCCATGCTGCGGATCGCCGACCGGGTGCGCGACGACCTCGTCGGCGCCGGGCCGCTGGCGCCGCTGCTCGCCGACCCGGAGGTCACCGACGTCCTCGTCAACGGCGTTCGGGTCTGGGTCGACCGCGGATCGGGGCTGCACCAGGTCCCGGTGCCGATGGGCTCGGTGGAGGATGTCCGCCGGTTGGCGCAGCGGCTGATCGCCAGCGCGGGACGGCGACTCGACGACGGTTCCCCGTACGCGGACGCACGTCTTCCCGACGGCACCCGACTGCACGCCGTGCTGCCGCCGGTGGCGACCGAAGGCCCCTATCTGTCGCTGCGGACCTTCCGACACCGGCCGTTCACCCTCGACGAGTTGGTGCGCCAGGGGACCGTGCCACGACCGCTGGCGCCACTGCTCGCCGCCGTCGTCGCGGCCCGACTGGCGTACCTGGTGACCGGGGGCACGGGGTCGGGCAAGACGACCCTGCTCAACACACTGCTGGGGATGGTGCCGGCCACCGAGCGGATCGTGCTGGTGGAGGACGCCGCCGAGCTGCGTCCGGGGCATCCGCACGTGGTGGGGCTCCAGGCGCGTACCGCCAATGTGGAGGGCACGGGCGTGGTCAGTCTGGCGGACCTGGTCCGGCAGGCGTTGCGGATGCGCCCGGACCGGCTGGTGGTCGGGGAGTGCCGGGGCGGTGAGGTGGTTGACCTGCTGGCCGCGCTCAACACCGGCCACGACGGGGGCGCCGGCACGCTGCACGCCAACACACCGTCGGACGTGCCAGCCCGGTTGGAGGCCCTGGGCATGTTGGGTGGGCTGCCGCGCGCCGCGCTGCACGCCCAGGTGGCCGCCGCGTTGCAGGTGCTGTTCCAGGTGCGACGTGGCGACCGGGGCCGCGTGCTGGAGTCGGTCTGCCTGCTGCTGCCTGAGGGGCCCGAACGGATGGTGACCGTGGTGCCCGCCTGGGTGCGCGGCAGTGGGCTCGGGCTCGCCGCCCGTGCCCTCGGGGCGCTGCTGCGGGAGCGTGGGGTGGCGGTGCCACCCATCCTCAGCGAGCCGTGGCCCGGATCGGCGGGTCCGGCATGACTGGCGAGACGCTGCTGGTGGCGGCGCTGCTCCTGGCCGCCGCCGCCCTGGTGGCCTGGCCCGTGCAAAGCATGCGGGCCCGTCGACGTCGCGTCCTGACGCCGGGACGCAGGGGCGGCGGCGTCGATCCGGATGACGCCCTGGTGCAGTGGATCAGGGAACTCGGTCGCACGCCGGACGGACCGGTCGACGGCACCGGCGTTGCCCCGACCTCGGGTCATCCGGTCGGCATCGCCCATGAGCCGGGTACCACCGCGGGTTCCAACGGAACGCGGACGGCGCTTGGCTGGCCCGACCGGGATGTCACCCGCAGCCCGAGGTGGCTCGGAACGGCAGGCGGGTTCAGGCGTCCGGAGGGCCCGACGCGCCCGCCGGCTCGTCGGGATCCCCGACGCCCGACCGCCGCCGCCCCGCTGGAGGTGGCCATTACCTCGCTCGGAGCGGGCCAACGGGCTGCCGCGTCGGCGGCCACGACCACGATCGGTGTCAGCGGTGTGGAAGTGGCCGGTCGGAACGACGGCTCCGGCACGGCAACCGCCGATGGGCACGGCGACCTGGACATCGGCTGTCGGGGCGACGCGTCCGGTGTGCCGGCAGCCGCCGGGTGTGCGAATGCCGATTGCCGGGACCACGAGCGTGTCGGCCTGACCGACCGAACGCCTCCGTCGTGGCGCACCTCGCGATCGACGACCCGACTGTTGCCGCTGGTCGGTCTGTTCGGCGGCGGTGTGGGTGCCGTGGTCGGCGGTCCGGTGGCCGCCGTCGCGGTAGCCGGGTACGGCACGCTGGCTGTGCGCGCCGTGCTGCGGTGGCGAGTGAACCGAAGCGCCGAGCGGAGCCGTCGACGTGGGCTGGACCAGCTCTGCGGCCTCGCGGCGGACCTACGGGCCGGCCTGCCCGTCCTACACGCGCTGGAGGTCGCGGCCGTCGAGCGTGACGGGGCAGGCCGCCTATCTCAGCTGACCTCGGCGGCGGTGCGGTTGGCCGACCGGACCGGCGCGCCGCTGGCGGAACTCGTCGAGCGGATCGAGGCGGACGCTCGGGCGACCGACCGAGGGCTGGCCGCAGCGGCGGCCCAGGCGGCCGGTGCCCGGGCCACGGCGTGGCTACTGGCGGCGCTGCCGATCGGCGGAATCGCGCTCGGGTACGGGATCGGCGTCGACCCCATGGCGGTGCTGCTGCACAGCGCGGTCGGCGGAGCCTGCGCGGTCGTCGCGGTTGCCCTACAGGTCGTGGGCCTCCTCTGGGCAGAACGGCTGGGCGCGACACCGGGACGGGCCGAATGACGCTCCGGAACCGAGCCGGCCAGCCCAGCTCGGCCGGCCAGCCCAACTACGCCGGCCGGACCAACTCGGCGAGCCAGCTCAGCTCGGCGAGCCAGCCCACTTACGCCGGCCAGCTCAGTTCGGCGAGCCAGCACGGCTCAGCCAGCCAGCACGGCTCAGCCAGCCAGTCCGGCTCGGCGAGCCAGCCCAACTCCAGTCTGCGGCGGCGGCCGGACGTGATCCGGCTCGCGGCGGTGCTGGGTGGGCTCGCCGTGGCCATCGGCGTCGAGGGCTGGTTCGGGCTGCTCGCCGCTCTTCCGGCCGCATTCCTGCTTGATGTCCTGCTGCGCCGGATCGAGTCGCCCGCTGTTCGCAAGCGGCGGCAGCAGGAGGCCGCTGACCTGCCGCTCGCCGCCGACCTCCTGGCCGCGGCGATGCGGGCGGGCGCCCCGGTGGATCGCTCGGTGTTGGCCGTCGCCGAGGCACTGGACGGGCCGCTCGCCAGCCGGTTGGCCCGGGTTGGCCGCACGCTGCTGCTCGGTGGTGGCCCAGCGGAGGCATGGTCCGCGCTGGACGGCGTGCCCGGCGCGGAGCGGCTGACCGCGGCGGCGTTGCGCTCGGCCAACAGTGGTGCCGCCCTGGCCGGCGCACTGACCCGGCTCGCCGACGACCTGCGTGCCGACCGGGCCACCGCCGCCGAGGCATCGGCCCGCCGGGCGGGGGTGCTCATCGTCTTGCCGCTGGGGCTGTGCTTCCTGCCGGCGTTCATTCTCGCCGGACTCGTGCCGGTGATCGTCGCCGTTCTCGGCGATGTGCTCTGACCCATCGAGAAGGGAAACAGTCATGCGCAAACTCATCGGTCGCCTACGCGGCGATGCCGGAATGAACACGGCCGAGTACGCCGTCGGCACTCTCGCCGCGGTCGCCTTCGCCGGGATCCTGTTGAAGGTGCTGACCTCCGCCAACGTCCAGTCGGCGCTGACCGCCGTCATCGACCGGGCACTGAAGTGATCGAGCGCCGGCGGGCCGGCCGCGATTCAGGGTCGAGCGTTTTCGAGCTGGCAGCACGCGGCGGGCGGAGACATCGCGTCCTCGTACGGGCGGCCTGCGGGGACCGGGGATCCTTCACCGCCGAACTGGCGGCCGGCCTGCCGGCGCTGCTCCTGCTCCTGCTGGCCGGCCTGACCGCGGTCAACGCCGTCAGCGCTCAGGCGGGCTGCCTGCACGCGGCCCGGGAGGCGGCGCTCGCCGCCGCCCGGGGCGCGGACGGCAGCGCGGAGGGCGGTCGGGCGGCGCCGCCGGGGGCGGCGGTGTCGGTGTCCGTCGACGGTGACCGGGTGCAGGCGACGGTACGGGCGCCCGTCCGGACGTTGGGCGGCCGGCTACCGCGCATCACCGTGGTCGCCACCGCAGTCGCCGCCGTCGAACCGGGCGCTCAGGAGGGGAGTTGGTAGTGCCACGAACTGGTGACCCGTCACACCGCGCCGGTCACCCGCCGGCTGCCGGAGGGCTCGTTGATGGTCGGCCAGACCGGCAGCGAGGTGGCGCGACGGTTCTGCTGCTGGCGATGGGGATCGTCTTCGTGGTGTTCGGGACGTTCGGCGCCGCCATCGTCGCCACCGGTATGGCGAGGCAGCGGGCGGCCGTAGCAGCCGACCTCGGCGCGCTGGCCGGGGCAGCCCGGGCACTAGACGGCGACGCCGTGGCTTGCGCGTCCGCGTCCGACCTCGCCGCTCGTAACGATGGCCGGCTGGTCGGCTGTCACCTCGACGGGTTGGACGTGCTGGTGACGGTCGAGGTGGCGTTCACGCCACTACCCGGCCTGACCCGGGTGGCCGCGGCGAGCGCCCGTGCGGGCCCGGTGCGGGGCTGACCCACGACGGCGTGCTGGGAGCGGTGCCGACGGCTTACCGGCCGGGACTGGTCGAGGTCCAGGTCCCGGCCGGCAGCCGAGGAGTGGGTGGCCGCGACGGCGACCGCGAAGGGCCACCGCGCCGCCCTGGTCCGGGCCGGGTGTGTCAGCGGGCCTGGAGCGCGTCGAGGGCGACGGCCATCGCGATGACCAGGCGGCGGTCGATCTGCGGGTTCTGCACCTCGACGATGTACTTGTCGCGCAGGCCCCACTTCTTGACCACGGTGAAGACCGGCTGGCCACCTGCGGTGAAGTCGAAGTGGTACGGCAGCCAGGACAGCGAGTCGACGAACCGACGCAGCAGTGCCACCGGCATGCTGCGCTCCTGGCCCGTCACCTGCGGCAGGCCGGCCTGCTCGACGTGCCAGGTGGACCGCAGCAGCGACTGGGCGAAGTCCTTGCGGAACAGGCCGATCGGGTTGCCGGCCGCGTCGGTGACGTCGTACGTGGCACCGAGGTCGATGCGCTGGCGGGCCTTGAAGCCGAGCAGCGGCTGCTGCTTGGAGTCATCCGTGTAGATGGTCACCTGCTCCTTGAAGGCGAGCCGCTTCTGCTGCGCGAACGCCAGCAGCTCACCCTCGGTGCCGTCCGGGGAGACCGCCCGGACCTCGTACTGGTTGACCATCATGCGCAGTCGCTGGCGGATGTGGAACTGGTGCTGGCCCTGCAAGTTGTCGAGCTGCATGTGAACTCCTCTGGGGTTGGTGCGCCGGAGTCTCGCACAGCCCGACAAGCGTCGCGCCCCTGCCACCCGCGACCAGTTGCTGCTGGGTAGCCGTCGAGGCCCGCCGGACGACTACCCAGCACGGAGTGATCACTGGTGCCCTAGCAGGATCACTCCAGGAAACCTCAGCGACTGTCGGCGGACGTCGCGGCTCGCAGCGCCCAGGTGTTCAGAACCTGGTGGATGCCGCGCAGCCGCTCGTTGATCTGTTCCAGCCGTTCCGCCTGGGCCAGGGCGGCCAGTGCCGACCCCAGCGCGATCTGCTGGTCGAGGGTGAGATTGTCCTGGTCGATGGTGTAGAGCAGGTCGACGGTCTCGGCGATGGTGTCGGCCACAGCTTCTCCTCGGGCACGCGGGGCGATCAGCAACATAGGCATCGATGGAAGCGCTCCCAAACCATTGTGCCCCGTGCCATGCCGATTCATGCAAGCTGTTCAGGCCGGCAGGTTCGTCAGCACCACGTCGAGGACCCGGATCGCGTCCGGCTTGGAGAGAGGGTTGTTGCCGTTGCCGCATTTCGGTGACTGCACGCAGGACGGGCAGCCGGTCTCGCAGCCGCACTCCGCGATCGCGTCCCGGGTGGCCCGCAGCCACGCCGCCGCCGTCCCGTACGCCCGCTCGGCGAACCCGGCGCCGCCCGGATGCCCGTCGTAGACGAAGACGGTCGGCGCCTCGGTGTCCGGGTGCAGCGCGGTGGAGAGCCCGCCGATGTCCCACCGGTCGCAGGTGGCCATCAGCGGCAGCAGGCCGATCGCGGCGTGTTCGGCGGCGTGCAGCGCACCCGGCACATCGGCGGGCTGGACCCCGGCGAGGGCCAACGACTGCGGTGACAGCGTGAACCAGACCGCCACCGTGCGCAGCTCCCGGGTGGGCAGGTCCAGCGGCCGGGTGTCGATCACCTCGCCGGTGGCGATCCGCCGCCGCTGGTACGACACCACCTGGCTGGTCACATCCACCTCACCGAGGAACATGCCGACCGGCCCGGCGTCCACGTAGGAGCGCACCGACACCACGGACAGGTCGGTGACGTCCCGGGCGTGGGTGGACCAGTCCGGCTCCTCGGCGCGCACCAGCGCGCAACCGTCGGCGAGGTCCAGTTGGTCGACCACGTACGAGACGCCCTGGTGCAGATAGACCGCGCCGGAGTGCAGCAGGAAGTGCGACGAGCCGCCGTCGACAGTGCCGAGCAGCCGGCCGGTCGACGACTCCACCACGGCGACCGGGGCGCCGCCCTCGCCGCGCAGGTCCACCTCGGGCCGTTCCCGGTGCCGCCAGTACCAACCGGTGGGCCGTTGCCGCAGCGCCCCCGCCGCGACCAGCTCGTCGACAGCCTCCTTCGCCCCCTCGCCGAAGAGCGCCAGGTCGGCCGGGGTGAGCGGCGCCTCCACCGCGGCGCAGGCGAGCTGCGGTGCCAGCACGTACGGGTTGGCCGGGTCGAGCACCGTCGCCTCCACCGGCGCGCCGAAGATGGCCTCCGGGTGGTGTACGAGGTAGGTGTCCAGGGGGTCGTCCCGGGCCACCAGCACCGCGAGGGCCTCCTGGCCGGAACGCCCGGCGCGGCCGGCCTGCTGCCACAGCGACGCCCGGGTGCCGGGGTAGCCGCAGATCAGTACCGCGTCGAGCCCGACCAGGTCCACGCCCAGCTCCAGCGCGTTGGTCGAGGCCAGGCCGAGCAGGTCGCCGTGCAGCAGGGCCCGTTCCAACTCGCGCCGCTCCTCCCGCAGGTAACCGCCCCGGTAGGCGGCCACCCGGTCGCCGAGCCCCGGCACCGCGTCGTCCAGCGCTCGACGCGCGTTGGCGGCCACCACCTCGGCGCCCTTGCGGGAGCGGACGAACGCGAGTGTGCGTACCCCCTCGGCGACCGTGTCGGCGAGCAGGTCCGCGGTCTCGCGCAGCGCCGACCGGCGGACCTGGCGAAGCTCGTCGTGGTCGCCCGTCGCCTGCGAGGGCGCCGGAGGTGAGGAGCCGTCGCCCGTCGCCTGCGGCGGCACCGGGGAGGACGAACTCGACTCGGGTGGCAGCAGCGGCGGCTCCCAGAGCGCGAAGGTCACCCCGCCGCGGGGGGAGGCGTCCTCGGTGACCGCCGTCACCGGCAGGCCGGTCAGCCGTCCGGCGGCGGTGGCCGGGTCGCCGGAGGTCGCCGAGGCGAGCACGAACACCGGGGTGGCCCCGAACCGGGCGCACTGCCGTCGCAGCCGACGCAGCACGTGCGCGACGTGCGAGCCGAACACGCCCCGGTAGGTGTGGCACTCGTCGATCACCACGTACGCGAGTCGGCGCAGGAAGCCGGACCACTGGGCGTGCCCGGGCAGGATGCCGTGGTGCAGCATGTCGGGGTTGGTCAGCACGAACCGGGAGTGCCGGCGGATCCACTCCCGTTCGGTGCGCGGAGTGTCCCCGTCGTAGCAGGCGGGGCGTACCCCCTCCAGCTCCAGCGTGGCGACGGCGCGTAACTGGTCCGCGGCGAGCGCTTTGGTCGGCGCCAGGTAGAGCACTGTGGCCCGGGGGTCGGCGAGCAGGGTGGCCAGGGCCGGTAGCTGGTACGCCAGTGACTTGCCGGACGCGGTGCCGGTGGCGACGACGACGTGCTGGCCCTCGTACGCCAGGGTGGCCGCCTCGGCCTGGTGCTGCCAGGGCGCGACCACGCCGCGCCGGGCGAACGCCGCGCGTAGTTCCGTCGGTGCCCACGACGGCCACGGCGCGGGCACCCCGGCGCGGGCCGGTACCCGCTCGACGTGGGTGACCGGGTCGGCGGCGCCCCGGGCGCGTAGCCGGCGCAGCAGGTCGACCGGCGCTGGCCCGGGGCCGGGACCAGCGGATACGGTGGCCGCGGACGACGACTCCAGGTCGTGACGCGGCGTACCGCGCGCTGAGCTGAAGTCGTTGGAGGTCACGCCCTGCACTCTCGCACTGGTGTTCGGAGATGAAAAGTCGGACACCGGGGTAAGGGGTAGCCTCCGCTGGCGTCCGCAGGCCGTCCCGGCGGTAGTGGTTAGATGCCCACGAGAGTTTACGGCTCTGGCGAGGAGGACCGATGGAGCTGTCACTGGCGACCCGCACCGTGGGCGAGCACACGGTGCTCGAGGTCGGTGGTGAGGTGGACGTCTACACCGCGCCCCGGCTCCGTGAACGACTCCTCGAACTGATCGACGGTGGTGCTCGTCACGTGGTGGTCGACCTCGGTCGGGTGGATTTCCTCGACTCCACCGGGTTGGGCGTGCTGGTCGGCGCGCTCAAGCGGCTCCGCTCGGCCGGCGGTTCGTTCGCCCTGGTCTGCGACAAGGAGCCGCTGCTCAAGATCTTCCGGATCACCGCACTGGACCAGGTGTTTCCGCTGCACCCGACGGTCGACGCGGCGATCAGCGCCGACTCGGCGGGCGCCGGCGCGTGATGGCGACAGTCAAGCTCTCGTTCTCGCCCGCCCCGGTGCACGTGCGCACCGCCCGCCTGGTCGGCGTCGCCGTCGCCCGTCGGGCCGGGGTCCGGGAGGACCTGCTGGACGAGGTGCGCCTGGCCATCGGTGAGGCGTGCACGCGCGCGGTGGCCCTGCACCGGCAGTACGGCCTGGCCGACCCGGTGCTGGTGGAGATGTCCGACGGTGGCTCGTACGCCGTGCGGGTGGTGGACCGGGCGCCGATCGAGGCGGGTATCGGTCTGACCGCGCTGCCGCCGGACGAGCTGGCCAACGAGTCGCTCACCGACGAGGCGCTGACCACCGGCGTCGGCTTCGCGCTGCTCGCCGGCTTCGTCGAGGACCTGCAGGTGCGCCCGGTCGACGAGGGCATCGGCACCGAGGTACGGATGGTGTGGCCGGTCGGCCGCTGATCAGATCCGCTGCGTAGGCCGCGTCCCCTGCCGGGGATGCGGCCTTCTTTGCATGGATCGGGCCCTATATCAGATTTCGTTTCATAACACAGCGACGAAGATCATCGCGACACGGTGCCACCTGGATGTGACCTCCAACACTGCGGAGGGCTACAGTACCCGGGTTGTCAGCAAGTGACCCATCCCGCAGCCAGCGGGTATGGGTGTTCATCGCTGGTCCGCTGGTGGGTTGGCGCGCGCTTGCGAGTCCGCATCCAGGCGTCGGTCAGTGCGTCTCCACTCACCGGCGCGATTGTTCGGTAACAGGAGGACACAGATGTCCGAGACCTTGGCCGCCGACGGCGGCGGGCTTTCCCTTACCGGAAGCAATGTCACCTACGTCGTCATCGCCGCGGTTGTCGCGCTGGTGGCGCTCGGTTTCGCTGCCGCCCTGACAAAAACGGTGCTGGCCGCTGGTAAGGGCACCGAGAAAATGCAGGAGATCTCGGGGGCGGTCCAGGAGGGCGCCTCGGCCTACCTGCTCCGTCAATTCCGCACCCTGGCGATCTTCGTCGTCGTCGCCGTGGTGCTGCTCTTCCTGCTCCCGGTGCACGACACCGGTGGCAGTGAGCTCGCGGTGAAGCTCGGCCGCTCGCTCTTCTTCGTGGTGGGCGCCCTGTTCAGCGCGTTCATCGGCGGAGCGGGCATGTGGCTGGCCACCCGGGCCAACCTGCGCGTGGCCGCCGCCGCGAGGGAGCGGGCAGGTGGCCGCGAGGCGGCCATGAAGATCGCCTTCCGGACCGGCGGCGTCGTCGGCTTCCTCACCGTCGGCCTCGGCCTCTTCGGTGCGGCGCTTGTCGTCCTCGTCTACCGGGGTGACGCGCCCACCGTGCTGGAGGGCTTCGGCTTCGGCGCCGCGCTGCTCGCGATGTTCATGCGGGTGGGCGGCGGCATCTTCACCAAGGCCGCCGACGTCGGCGCCGACCTGGTCGGCAAGGTCGAGCAGGGCATCCCCGAGGACGACCCGCGCAACGCCGCCACCATCGCCGACAACGTGGGCGACAACGTCGGTGACTGCGCCGGCATGGCCGCCGACCTGTTCGAGTCGTACGCCGTCACGCTTGTCGCCGCGCTGATCCTCGGCCGCGCCGCCTTCGGCGAGCAGGGCCTGGTCTTCCCGCTGATCATCTCCACCATCGGCGTGCTGATCGCGATCGTCGGCGTATTCATCACCCGGCTGCGCGCGTCCGACCGTAACGGCCTGACCGCGATCAACCGGGCCTTCTACCTGTCGGCGGTGCTCTCCGCGGTGCTGGTGGCGATCGCCGCCTACGCGTACCTGCCGGCGACCTTCGGCGAGTTCGACAGTGGCCTCACCGACGCCTCTGGCAACCCGCGACTGGTGGCCATCGGCGCGGTCGTGATCGGCATCGTGCTGGCCGCCGCGATCCAGGCGCTGACCGGCTACTTCACCGAGACCAACCGGCGACCGGTGCAGGACATCGGCAAGAGCTCGCAGACCGGTGCGGCGACCGTGATCCTGGCCGGCATCAGCATCGGTCTGGAGTCGGCGGTCTACTCGGCGCTGCTGATCGGCGCCGGCGTCTTCGGCGCGTTCCTCCTCGGCGGCAGCTCCATCACGCTCTCGCTGTTCGCGGTGGCGCTGGCCGGCACCGGCCTGCTCACCACGGTCGGCGTGATTGTCGCCATGGACACCTTCGGGCCGATCTCCGACAACGCCCAGGGCATCGCCGAGATGTCCGGCGACATCGACGAGCACGGCGCTCGGGTGCTGACCGAGCTGGACGCGGTCGGCAACACCACCAAGGCGATCACCAAGGGCATCGCGATCGCCACCGCGGTGCTGGCCGCGACCGCGCTGTTCGGCTCGTACACCGACACGCTCAGCAGCGCGTACGCGACGGCTGGCGTGGGCGACGTCGGCAACGAGATCCTCAACGCGCTGAACGTGGCGAACCCGCGCAACCTGGTCGGCCTGATCATCGGTGCGGCGGTGGTCTTCCTCTTCTCCGGACTGGCCATCAACGCGGTGTCCCGCTCGGCGGGTGCCGTGGTGATGGAGGTCCGCCGGCAGTTCCGTGAGCTGCCCGGCATCATGGACGGCACCCAGCGCCCGGAGTACGGCAAGGTCGTCGACATCTGCACCCGGGACGCGCAGCGCGAGCTGATGACCCCCGGCCTGCTCGCCATCCTGGCGCCGATCGCGGTCGGCTTCGGCCTCGGGCCCGGCGCGCTCGCGGCGTACCTGGCCGGTGCGATCGGTGCCGGCACCCTGATGGCGGTGTTCCTGTCCAACTCCGGTGGGGCCTGGGACAACGCCAAGAAGCTGGTCGAGGACGGCGCGTACGGCGGCAAGGGCTCCGAGGCGCACGCCGCCACGGTCATCGGCGACACCGTCGGTGACCCGTTCAAGGACACCGCCGGCCCGGCGATCAACCCGCTGATCAAGGTGATGAACCTGGTCTCGCTGCTGATCGCTCCCGCCGTGGTGGCCTGGAGCGTCGGCGACGAGCGCAACGTCGGCCTGCGGGTCGGCATCGCCCTGGTCGCGACGCTGATCATCGTGGCGTCGGTGGTGTTCAGCAAGCGCAAGGGCATCGCGATGTCCGACTCGGACGCCGATGGCAACACCGGCGCGGGCAGCACCGATCACCGCCCGGAGACGGTAAACGCCTGACCCAGGAACGGTCCCGGGGTCCCCGGTCGACGTAGCCCGTCGACCGGGGACCCCGGCCGTCCGGCCCGGTGCCACACCTGGCCAAAGGCCGTACGCTGCAACGCATGCGTACGTGCCGGGCGTCTGCCGCCGGAAAGCTCACGGTGGTCCTGGCCACGATCGTCGTCCTGGCCGGCTGCGGCGGGGGTCCCAGCCCACGGGCCTGGGCGGCCTCGGTCTGCGGCGCCCTCACCCCCTGGCGCTCCGAGATCAACAAGCTGACCAGCAGCACCGATGAGCAGATGACCGCGCAGACCACGCCGGCGCAGGCCAAGGAGAACCTGGTGCGGCTCTTCGACGGGGCGGAGCAGGCCAGCGAGGCCGCGCGCCGCAAGGTGGAGAAGGCGGGCGTCCCGGAGGCCGACAACGGCGAGGCCATCTCCGCGGGTTTCCGCAGCTCGCTGGGGAAGATGCGGGACGCGTACGGTCGGGCCCGGGACACCATCGACGGCCTGGGCACCGGCGAGCCGACCGCCTTCTACGACGGCGTGCGGGCCGCCGTGGAGACCCTCAACAAGGAGTACGACGCCAGCGCGCTGGACACCAGCAAGCTCAACTCCGAGGAGTTGAAACAGGCATTCGACGAGGTGCCGGAGTGTCGCTGAGCGGGCTCGGTGACACCGGGAAGGCGCAGCCGCCCCCGGCGCTGTTTCCCGCGCCTGAGTCCGACACGCCCACTTCCGGGCGACGCCGCGGCGGCGCGCCGCAGAACGGCTCGTCGCAAGGCGGCCCGTCCCACGACGGCCCGCTGCAGAACGGCTCGGCTCAGACCGGCCCGCCCCAGACTGGCGACGCGGCCCGGCAACTTGTCTTCTTCGGCGCGGATGCGGCCGAACCGACCGTCGCCGACCTGGCCGGGCTGCTCGCCGGGCCGGGTGAGGTGGTCCGGATGGGCGGCACCGCCCGTCTCTCGGTGCAGGTGGACGCCGCCTGGCGGGTGCACGTGCTCGTCGCCGAACTGGCGTCGCGCGGGCTGGCGGCCACCTGGGAGCCGACCGAGGGCGAGCGACACGCCGTCCGTACGTCGTACACCCGGGTCTTGAAGCCGCTCGCTGCGGCCTGGCTGCACGGTACGACGAAGCGCCCGCCGGCTGCGTTCCACCTGACCGGCCGGCGGTTGCGGCTGTGGCTCGCCGCCGCCGGGACGCCGGAGCCTCCCGACTGCTTTCTGTTCCGGCTGGGCGCCGACGACCAGGAGTGTTGGGAGTCGATCGGCGTGGCGCTCGGCGCGGCGGGGCTGGCGGGGACGCTGCTCGGCCCGGGTGAGGGCGGCCCGGCGTACCGGATCACCGGCCGCCGCCGGTTGGCCCGGCTCGCCGAGTTGGTCGGCGGACCGCCCCGCGCGGCACCGGCCCACGCCTGGCCAACCTGATCCACCCACCCTTCACCGGGGTCGATCATGGAGTTGTGGTGGGGGACGTACCGCGTGTCCGGGCTTAAAACGCCCACCACAAGTCCATGATCGACGGGGTTGGGCGGCGGCCCGGGGGTGGGGCGGCCGGGTGTCCGGTGCCGGACAGCCGGCGGGTCGAACCAGGCCGAAAACGGGCGGGTCGGACCTCGGTCGTGGGCCCGCCATCGTCACAGTGACCCGCTTCGAGCTCTACTCACGGTGTACGGTGGCGCCGTCCGGCAGTGCCGAGCGCGGTGGGGCGGCGTCGACCGCCGCGCCGAAGCGGTTTGCGGCCCGCGAAACCCGAAACGCGGGCGGCGCGTTACGTTGGACATCCGGACCGCCGGTGCGACGGCGGGGTCGAAAGCGGTCGCTGTCCGGGCGCCGGCAGACCACGAGCAGGAGTGAGGTCGGGGAGAGACGTGCCAAGCAACGCTGGAACCACCCGTCTGGTCATCGTCGAGTCACCGGCGAAGGCCAAGACGATCTCGGGCTACCTTGGCCCGGGGTACGTCGTGGAGGCCAGCTTCGGTCACGTCCGCGACCTGCCGCGCAACGCTGCCGACGTGCCGGCCAAATACAAGAAGGAGCCCTGGGCCCGGCTCGGGGTGGACGTCGACAACGGCTTCCAGGCGCTCTACGTCGTCTCCGCCGACCGTAGGCAGCAGATCAGCAAGCTGGTGAAGCTGGCCAAGGAGGTCGACGAGATCTTCCTGGCGACGGATGAGGACCGCGAGGGCGAGGCGATCGCCTGGCACCTGGTCGAGACGCTCAAGCCCAAGGTGCCGGTCAAGCGGATGGTCTTCCACGAGATCACCAAGCCGGCGATCCAGGCGGCGGTGGCCAACCCCCGGGAGATCGACCGCGATCTGGTCGACGCCCAGGAGGCCCGCCGGATCCTCGACCGCCTGTACGGCTACGAGGTCTCCCCGGTGCTGTGGAAGAAGGTCATGCCGCGGCTCTCGGCAGGCCGGGTGCAGTCCGTGGCGACCCGCATCGTGGTCGAGCGGGAACGGCAGCGGATGGCCTTCCGCACCGCCGAATACTGGGACATCCTGGCCACCCTCGCGGTGGCCAACGCCGGTGAGGGTCCGCGCGCGTTCAACGCCACCCTGATCGCCCTGAACGGTGACCGGATCGCCACCGGTAAGGACTTCGAGCCGACCACCGGTCGCGTCCGGGCCGGTGCTGGCGTCGTGCACCTCGACGAGAGTGGCGCCCGGGGTCTCGCGGCCCGGCTGGAGGGGCGTCCGTTCACCGTTACCCGGGTCGAGGAGAAGCCCTACCGCCGTCGCCCCTACGCGCCGTTCATCACCTCGACCCTGCAGCAGGAGGCGGCCCGCAAGCTGCGCCTGTCCTCGCAGCAGACGATGCGCACCGCGCAGCGCCTGTACGAGAACGGCTACATCACCTATATGCGTACCGACTCGGTCAACCTGTCGGAGACCGCCATCTCGGCGGCCCGCCGACAGATCGTCGAGCTGTACGGCGAGCGCAGCGTTCCGCCGGAGCCGCGTCGCTACACCGGCAAGGTGAAGAACGCGCAGGAGGCGCACGAGGCGATCCGCCCGGCGGGGGACAACTTCCGTACCCCGGGCGAGGTGGCCAAGGAGCTGTCCGCCGAGGAGTTCAAGCTCTACGAGCTGATCTGGCGGCGCACCATCGCCTCGCAGATGACCGACGCGGTCGGCTCCAGCGTGTCGGTGCGCATCCGGGCGGTCTCCACCTCGCAGGAGGAAGCCGACTTCGGCGCGACCGGCAAGACCATCACCGACCCGGGCTTCCTGCGGGCGTACGTCGAGTCGAGCGACGACGAGAACGCCGAGGCCGAGGACGCCGAGCGCCGGCTGCCCACCCTGGTCAAGGACCAGCCGCTGACCGCCGACGAGCTGGCCGCGCAGGGCCACCACACCCAGCCGCCGTCGCGCTACACCGAGGCGTCGCTGGTCAAGGCCCTGGAAGAGCTGGGCATCGGCCGCCCGTCCACCTACGCGTCGATCATGCAGACGATCCAGGACCGGGGGTACGTCACCAAGCGCGGCCAGGCGATGATCCCGACCTTCCTGGCCTTCGCGGTGATCGGGCTGATGGAGCGGCACTACCCGCGCCTGATCGACTACGACTTCACCGCCACCATGGAGAACGAGCTGGACGAGATCGCCGGCGGTGACCACGCGGCGGTCGACTTCCTCACGGCGTTCTACTTCGGCAGCTCCAACGGTGCCGGTGACCAGGACATCGCCCGTTCCGGCGGGCTCAAGAAGCTGGTCACCGAGAACCTCAGTGACATCGACGCCCGCAGCGTCAACTCCATCCCGCTCTTCACCGACGACGACGGCCGCGAGGTCGTCGTGCGGGTTGGCCGGTACGGGCCGTACCTGCAACGGGAGCTGCCCGGCGGCGAGCAGCCGGCACCGGCTGCGGCTTCGGGTGAGGGCGAGGAGGGCGGCACCCAGGGTGACCGGGCGCCGATCCCCGAGGGCCTGGCCCCGGACGAGCTGACCCCGGAGAAGGTGCACGAGCTGTTCCTCGGCGGCAGCGGCGAGCGCAAGCTCGGCGACGACCCCGCCACCGGCGAGCCGATCGTGCTCAAGTCCGGCCGGTTCGGCCCGTACGTGTCCAGCGGCGAGCGGAAGTCGTCGCTGCTGCGTACGCAGACCCCGGACTCGCTGACCCTGGAGGAGGCGCTCAAGCTGCTCAGCCTTCCCCGGTTGATCGGTGTCGCGCCGGACGGCGTCGAGGTCTTCGCGAACAACGGCCGCTACGGCCCGTACGTCAAGCGGGGCGAGGAGTTCCGTTCGCTGGAGTCCGAGGACCAGATGTTCACTGTCGGCCTGGACGAGGCGCTGGCTCTGCTGGCCGCCCCGAAGGCCCGTGGACGGCGAGCGGCGGCACCGCCGCTGCGCGAGATGGGCGTGGACCCGGCGACCGAGAAGCCGTTGGTGATCAAGGACGGCCGGTTCGGCCCGTACGTGACCGACGGGGAGTTCAACGCGTCCCTGCGGCGTGGGCAGACGCCGGAGGCGCTGACCATCGAGGAAGCATCCGAGATGCTGGCCGAGAAGCGGGCGAAGGGTCCGGCGCCGCGCAAGAAGGCGGCGGCGAAGAAGGCGCCCGCCAAGAAGGCCACGGCCACCAAGAAGACGGCGGCCGCCAGCAAGTCCACGGCCGCGAAGAAGACCACCACGGCCAAGGCGACGACGGCGAAGAAGGCTCCGGCGAAGAAGGCCGCCCCGCGCAAGGCCGCCACCAGCACGGAGTAGCCCCCCGCGCCGGGTGGCGCCTGTTCCTCCAGATCTTGGACAGTTTCCGTCTTGCCTGAACGGAAACTGTCCAAGATCTACTTTTTGGTGTTCCGGGTCACGCGAGAGGCTGAGGCCTTCGCGGTTTCGCCGGTACCGCCGTACCGTATGGCCATGCCGATGAGTCGTGAGCCGTGCCCGCCGGGGTCGAGATGATCCGCAAGAGGCGCGCGGGCGGGGAGAAGCGGGACGCCGTTCTCGACGCCGTGGCCGGCGTGCTGGCCACCCGTGGGTACGAGAACACCCGCTTCGCGGACGTGTCGGCGGCCGGCGGTGTCGCGATCAGCACCCTGCAGACCTACTTCGGCTCCCGCGAAGACATGATCATCGAGGCCATGCAGGTGTTCACCGACCGGGAGGTGGAGGCCCTGCGGGCCGTCTCCGCCGGCGAGGACGATCCGTGGCGACGACTCGTCGCGATGGTCGACCGCAGCCTGCACAACTCGGAGCAGACCCGGCAGGTGCTGGTGGAGTTCTGGCGCTCCGCGATGCGCGACGACGAACTCCGCGACTACAGCGCCACCGTGCAGGAGCGGTACCGGGCGCCCTTCCTGGCCGCCGTCCGGGAAGGCGCCGCCCGGGGTGCGTTCACGCTGGCCCACGACGCCGAGGCGGTGACGGACCTCCTGCTCTCGGCGCTGGCCGGCCTGATCATCTTTCGCGTCCAGCACGACCCCACGCCGGCGCCCGTGGACTTCCGCGATGTCCTCCTGACCCAGCTTCGGCTGATGCTGGGCGTCAACGGCTCCCAACCCGAACGGATCGAGGCACGATGACCACCGTCGAGATCACCCGTTTCCGCGTCCCCGCCGAGCGCGCGGACGCCCTGCTGGCCGCGCGGCCGGCGATGCTGCGCGACTTCCAGGCCGACCGTGCCGGCTTCCTCGACGCGCGACTGATCCGGCTGGCGGCCGACGAATGGCTGGACATCGTCTTCTGGGCCTCCTCCGAGGACTACGCCGAGTCCCGCCGCCGGGGCGCCAACCGGCCCGGCATCCAGACGTTCTTCTCCCTGATCGACTCGGTGATCAGCAGCGAGGAGGGCACCACTACCGACCTGGACCAGCCATGATCTGGACCGCCGGTTTCCGTACCGGGTTGCTCAGTCCGTACGAGCAGCTGCAGTTCAGCGAGCCCCGTGGCTTCGCCGACCAGACCGTTCGTCAGGTGCTGCACCTGGCCGGCGGCGGGGAGGCCTTCCGGGTACGGCTGACGAACCGCTACGGCCGTACTCCACTGACCATCGGGGCCGCCACGGTCGCCGTCGGTGGGCAGCGGGCCGCGCTCACCGTCGACGGCGTCGAACGCCACGTCATCCCGGCGGGCGAGGAGGCCGTCACCGACCCGGTGGACATCCCCGTCGCGGCCGGCACGGACCTGGTGGTGAGTCTCTACCTTCCGGAGCGGACCGGTCTGGCCACCCATTCCCACAAGCCTGCGGAGCTCGCCCGGATCGTCGACGGCAATCACGTCACGTCGTCCCTGCTGGTGGGGGCCGAGCAGGTCGAGGCCAGGTTCTACCTCGCGGGCGTCGACGTGCTGGCCTCACGGGACACCGCCGTCGCCGTGGCCTTCGGCGACTCCTGGTTCGAAGGGGTCGGCACCACGACGAGCGCGAATCGTCGCTCGGTCGACGTCCTCAACCGGCGTCTGCAGCGTGGGTGGGTGGTCAACCAGGGCATCGCCGGAAACCGACTCCTGCGGGACGGCGTCGGCGAACACGCGCTGAAGCGCTTCGACCGCGACGTTCTCTCCATCCCGGCCCTGACCCACGTCCTGGTCCACTTCGGTATCAACGACCTCGGTCTTCCGGCCATGCTGGGCGAGCCGCCCGTCACCGCCGACGCCCTCGTCGCGGGCTTCCGCGCGCTGGCCGACCGTGCCCACGCCGCCGGCCTGCGGATCGCCGCCGCCACCATCGGCCCGTTCGCGGGCGCCGGCCCGGAGATCAGCACCCCGGCGGGCCTCGCCACCCGACGCGAGGTGAACGACTGGATCCGAACCACGGACGCCTTCGACGGCGTCTTCGATGTGGCGCGCGCTGTCGCCGACCCGGACGCCCCCGACCACATCCACCCCGCGCTGGACAGCGGCGACGGTATGCACCTGAACGACCGGGGCGCCGAGGCCATGGCCGAGGCCGTGAACCTGGACGACCTCGCGCTGTAGCGCTGGGCACCGCGCTGGCGCGTACCGACGGGAGCCCTCAGACCCCGAGGACGTGGGTCAGGTGGTCGTTGGTGAAGACGCGGTCGGGGTCGAGCCGGTCGCGGACGGCCTGGAAGTCCGCGAAGCGGGGGTACGCCGTGGCCAGCGATGCGGCGTCGCGGTAGTGCAGCTTGCCCCAGTGTGGGCGACCGCCCAGCCCGGCGGCGACCTCCTCGAAGGCCCGGAAGTACGGCTCGTACGGCATGCCGACGTACTGGTGCACGGCGATGTAGGCGTTGTCCCGGCCGTAGCCGTGCGACAGCCAGATGTCGTCGGCGGCGGTGAACCGCACCTCCACCGGGAAGAGCACCTTGAACGGCAGGCCGTCCACGATCCGCTGGAGCGCGGCGAGCGCCTCGGGCAACGCCTCGCGGGGCAGGCCGTACTCCATCTCCACGAAGCGGACCCGGCGCGGGGTGCAGAAGACCCGGTCGGAGCGGCCGGTGTACTGGCGTTCGGTGAGGGCGCGGGCGGAGACGGCGCTGATGCCCGGGGCCAGTGCGGGCACGGCCCGGCCGAGTCGGCAGGCGCCGGCGAAGACCCGGTTGGACAGGAAGTCGTCGTCCATCCAGCCGCGCCAGCGGGACAGCGGCCGGTCGTTGGCGGGCACCCGGTCGTTGGTCTTGACCTGGACCCGGGACGTGTACGGGAACCAGTAGAACTCGACGTGGTCGTGCCGGCCGATCAGCTCGGGCAGTTCGCCGAGCACGTCGGCCAGCTCGGCCGGGCGTTCGTGGGCGCGTAGGACGAAGGCGTCCACGCAGCGCAGGGTCACCTCGACCAGGACGCCGAGCGCGCCGAGTGACACCCGGGCGGCGGCGAGGACGTCGGGATGCTCGTCGGCGGAGCAGCGCAGCACCTCGCCGGTGCCGGTGACCAGGGTGATCGCCTCGACGAAGGTGGAGAGGCAGCCGTAGCCGGCGCCGGTGCCGTGGGTGCCGGTGGAGATCGCCCCGGCCACGGTCTGCGCGTCGATGTCGCCGAGGTTGGGCAGCGCGAGGCCGTGTCGGGCGAGCAGTCCGTTGAGCGCGTGCAGGGTCATTCCCGCCGGTACGGTGACCAGTCGATGCGCGACGTCCACGCTGACCGTGGTGTCCAGGTCGGACAGGTCCATCCGACGGTCGTCGGCGAGCGCGACGGCGGTGAACGAGTGGCCGCTGCCCGTCACCCGGATCCGACCACCGTCGGCGGCGGCGGATCGGACGGCTTCTGCGACGTCGGTCGGCGAGCCGGGGCGCAGGATCGCGCTGGCGCTGCCACGCTGGTTCCCGGCCCAGTTGGACCATCCAACCCCGAGCGGTGCGGTGCGGACCATGCGCGCTCCTCATTCATGAATATGAACTGACTTCATATCAGGAACGTTCTAGCTGGTAAATACCGCAATTGCGATCCGCTCGTTGTACCGGTAGTCACGGACTCGTGACGTGGAGATATGTTCATCCGTCGAAGGGGGGTGGCGCAGAGTGTCCACACCAGCCGCCACGACCGGGCCGCTGCGCCGCGTACCGGTGCAAGGTCGAAGTGTCGCGCGGGTACAGCGCATGTTGGATGCCTGCGCCGAACTCGTCGACGAGGTGGGGTACGAGGGACTGACCACCACCCTGCTCGCCGAACGGGCCGAGGTGGCGATCGGGTCGGTCTACCAGTTCTTTCCGGACAAGCGGGCGATCGTGCAGGCGTTGACCCTGCGGACCATGGAGTCCTACCTCCAGCGCCTCGACGAGCGGTTCGCGTCCGACGAGATGACCCACTGGTGGGACGGCGTCGACGCGGGCATCGACGAGTACATCACGATGCACCGCACCGTCCCCGGCTTCCGTACCCTGCACTTCGGCGACGTGGTCGACCTGCACCTGCTCGACGAGCAGCGGGACAACAACGGCGTGATCGCCGACCAGTTGGCCCGGGTGCTCACCGAGCGTTTCGGGCTCACCGACGTGCCCAAGCTGCGCTTCGTGCTGGAGATCGCGGTCGAGGCGGCGGACGCGCTGATCAAGCTCGCGTTCCGCCGGAAGTCCGACGGCGACGAGCGCGTGCTGCTGGAGGCGAAGGCACTGATCCGGGAGTACCTGCACCGCCAGGTCGACGGCCCGGACAACGGCCGGTCCACCGCGGGAAAGCAGGCCGAGGCGGCCCAGCCCGCCTGAGTCGGCGCGAGGCGCGGGCCTCCTCTGGCGGCGGTGGGGGCGGCTCTCCGGTCTCAGAGGAAGGCCTGCCCCTCACCCCGGTAGGTGGGGACGGTCGCCACGACCGCGTCCCCCTCGACCAGGTGCAGCTCGTTGACCCGTTCACACAGCTCACCAGCCTTGGCGTGCCGGAACCACACCCGGTCGCCGACGCGCAGCTCGGCCGCCGCCGCTCCGGACAGCGGAGTCTGCACCTCGCCGGCGCCCTCGGTGCCGACCAGCTTCAGCCCCGCCGGTAGCCACGGCCGGGGCAGCCGGCTGTCGGCGGCCGGGCCGGAGGCGATCCAGCCGCCGCCGAGCACCGTCGCCAACTCCGGCGTCGGTCGGCGGACCACCGCGCAGGCGAAGAACGCCGCCGGGGTGGGCCGCCAGGCGCGGTACGCGTCGAACAGCGTCGGCCCGTACAGGCCCGATCCCGCGGTGATCTCGGTGACCGCGGGATCGGCGCTGGTCGCGGCCACGCTGCCGGTGCCGCCGCCGTTGACGAACTCCAGGTCGGCGTGCTCGCGTACCGCGGCGACCGCCGCACCACGGCGGGCCAGCAACTCGCGGTACGAGCTGCGCTGGGCCAGCCTGATCGCGCCGGCCAGCAGCGTCTTGCCCGGCGGCGCGTCGCCCAGGCCGGCGATCTGCGCCTCGTACGACATGAGCCCGACCAGCCGGAAGCCGGGCCGACCGGCGACGGCGGCGGCGAGCGCGCCGGCTGCCCGCGCGCTGTGCACAGGTGAGCGGCGGACGCCGACGTGCACCCGGCCGCGCAGCGGTCGCCAGGAGGCGTCCAGATCCAGGCAGAGTCGCAGTTCGGCGCGCTGCCCCGGGGCCACGACGGCGTCGATGAGGTCGAGTTGGCCGGTGCCGTCGATCATCAGGGTGATCGCGGCGGCGAGCGTCGGGTCGGCGCCCAGCTCGGCGAGGGCGGCCCGGTCCGCGCTCGGATACGCGACCAACACGTCGTCGCTGACGCCGGCGCGGACCAGCCAGATCGCCTCGGGCAGGGTGAACGCCATCACGCCCTGCCAGCCGGGCCGCGCGAGGGCCCGGCTGATCAACTCCCGGCTGCGGACCGACTTGCTGGCGAGGCGGACCGGCTTTCCGGCGGCGCGATCGGCCAGGGCGACCGAATTGGCGTCGAAGGCGGTGAGATCGACCACCGCGTACGGGGGGTCGAGGTGGGCAGTCGCCCGATCCAGGCGCTCGCGAAGTTTGTCGCTTTCGATGGCCACGTGTGCACGCTAACTGTCCGACGGAGAATGCGAAATACCCTCGCGTACGTCCGGGCTGCGGTCGGTAGCTCCGGCGGCCTAGGCTCAGCGAGCAGGAGAATGTCGCCCGGGGGGTGACCCCCACCGGGTCTAGAGTGTTGCACCGGAGGTGCCCAGCGATGGGCCGGCACGTGGAGGTACGGCCATCGAAAGCCAGAACAGCGGCGAGTCGCCCGGCGTGTCGCGCTCGAGCGACCAGTCGGGCAACGCCGCCCAGCAGCCCAACGGCGGTCAGGTAGATCCGTCCGGTTATGCCGCGATCCGCTCCGTGCTGCGCATCCGGCCGTTCCGCCGGCTCTGGATCGTGCTCGGCGCGGCCTCCTTCGGTGACTGGCTCGGCCTGCTGGCCACCGCCCTCTTCGCCGCCTCGCAGGTGCAGGGCAGCACCGCCCAGGGCGCCGCGTTCGGCGGGGTCACCGCGATCCGGCTGCTGCCCGCGCTGGTGCTCGGCCCGGTGGCCGGCGTCTTCGCCGACCGGTTCGACAGGCGCTGGACGATGGTCATCTGCGACCTGCTGCGCTTCGTGCTCTTCGCCTCCATTCCGCTCTACGCCCTCAGCGGCGCCCCGGGCGGCCTGGTGGTCAGCTGGGCGCTGATCGCCACCTTCCTGATCGAGTCGATCACCCTGCTGTGGATCCCGGCCAAGGAGGCCGCGGTCCCCAACCTCATCCCGCGGGCCCGGCTGGAGGCGGCCAACCAGCTCACCCTGATCACCACGTACGGCCTCACCCCGATCGCCGCCGCCGTCGGCCTGGCCGTGCTCGACCGTGGCGTCCGTGGTGCCGTCGGCGGCGACCTGCCCTCCTGGGCCGAGCCGGCCCAGCTCGCGCTCTGGATCAACTCGTTCTCCCGGCTCGCCACCGCGCTGGTGGTGGCATTCGGGATCAAGGAGATCAGCGAGGCGCAACGCGGTGAGGCCGGGCGTGCCGAGCAGAGCATGTTCCGGCAGTTCTCCGAGGGTTGGAAGTACATCGGCAAGACCCCGCTGGTGCGTGGCCTGGTGCTGGGCATCTTCGGCGCGTTCGCCGGTGGCGGCATCGTGGTCGGCACCGCCAAGTTCTTCGCCAACTCGCTGGGTGCGGGCGACGCGGCGTTCTCGCTGCTCTTCGGCGCCATGTTCGCCGGCCTGGCGCTCGGCATCGGGCTCGGTCCGATGATCGTCAAGGACATGTCCCGGCGCCGCTGGTTCGGCATGAGCATCGTGCTGGCCAGCGCCGCCGTGATGACCCTCGCCTTCGCCATCCACCTGTCCATGGCGATCGTCGGCGCGGTGCTGGTCGGCGCCGGCGCCGGGATGGCCTTCCTGGCCGGCACCACGCTGCTCGGCGGCGAGGTGGCCGACGAGGTGCGCGGCCGGGTCTTCGCGGTGGTGCAGATCGGCACCCGGCTGGTGTTGATCCTGGCCATCGGGCTCAGCAGCGTGTTGGTCGGTGTCGGCGGCTCCCGCAAACTGACAATCGCCGACCTCGGCATCTCCGTCTCCTCCACCCGACTGCTGCTGCTCGCCGCCGGGGCCGCCGGCATCTTCGCCGGGATCAGCGCGTTCGGCCAGATGGACGACAAGAAGGGCGTCCCGGTCCTCGCCGACCTCTGGGGCTCCATCCGGGGCCGTCCGCTGATGCCCTCCGAGCCGTTCGCTTCCGCCGGGCTCTTCGTGGTCTTCGAGGGCGGCGAGGGCGCGGGGAAGTCCACCCAGCTCACCGCGCTCTCCGAGCGGTTGCGCGGCCACGGCCGCGAGGTGGTGGTCACCCGCGAGCCGGGGGCCACCGGCGTCGGTCGGCGAATCCGGTCGCTGGTGCTGGACACCTCCGGCGACGACGCGCCGTCCCCGCGCGCCGAGGCGCTGCTCTACGCCGCCGACCGGGCGCACCACGTGGCCACCGTCGTCCGGCCCGCGCTGGTCCGGGGCGGCGTGGTGATCAGTGACCGGTACGTCGACTCGTCCCTGGCGTACCAGGGCGCCGGGCGGACACTCCCGGTCGACGAGGTCTCCTGGCTCTCCTCCTGGGCCACCGGTGGGCTCAAGCCCGACCTGGTGGTGCTGCTGGACGTCGAGCCGCGCACCGGCCTGTCCCGGGTGACCTCGCGCAACACCGGCACCGACCGGCTGGAGGCCGAGTCGGTCGCCTTCCACGAGCGCGTCCGGTACGCGTTCCTCGACCTCGCCGCCGCCGACCCGAAGCGCTACCTGGTGCTCGACGCGTCCCGGCCGGCCGAGGAGATCACCCGACTGGTGGTCCGGCGGGTCGAGGAGATGCTCGGCAAGCCGGGCGGCATCGTGCACCCGCGGCCGGCGCAGGGCCCGGACACCTCGGTGCAGCCTGAGTTATCCGACGCGGAGCTGGTGACGATGGAGCACAAGACCTGATGCCGGACGTCTTCGGCGACCTGGTCGGTCAGGACGAGGCGGTGGTCGAGCTGCGTCGCGCCGCCGCCGCGGCAGCCGCCGTGCTGCGTGCTGGCGCGGCCGACCGGGCACCCGCCTTGGTCGCCGCCGTCCCGGCCAGCGGTGACGCGGTCGCGACCGACGACGCCGCGACCGGCGGGCTGGACCCGTCCGCCGGGATGACGCACGCGTGGATCTTCACCGGGCCGCCCGGCTCAGGCCGCTCGGTCGCCGCCCGGGCGTTCGCCGCCGCACTCCAGTGCGTGCACGGCACCGGGTGTGGTGAGTGCCCCGGCTGCCACACCACGATGGGCGGCACCCACGCCGACGTGCGGATGGTGGTGCCGGAAGGGCTCTCCATCGGCGTCGGCGAAATGCGCGCGCTGGTGCTCCGCGCCGCCAGCACCCCGTCCGGCGGGCGCTGGCAGGTGGTGGTCATCGAGGACGCCGACCGGCTCACCGAGGCCGCCGGCAACGCCTTGCTCAAGGCGATCGAGGAGCCCCCGCCGCGGACGGTCTTCCTGCTCTGCGCGCCGTCCACCCACCCGGACGACATCTCGGTGACCATCCGGTCGCGCTGTCGGGTCGTACCCCTGCGGCAGCCGCCGGCCACCGCGGTGGCCGAGGTGCTGGTTCGTCGGGACGGCGTCGCGCCCGACGTGGCGCAGTGGGCGGCGGCCGCCGCGCAGGGTCACGTGGGTCGGGCCCGCCGGCTGGCCCGCGACCCGGAGGCCCGCAAACGGCGCGAGGCGGTGCTCGCGGTGCCCCGCCGGTTGACAGGTGTCGGCGCGGCGTTCGACGCGGCGTCCGCGCTGATCGAGGCCGCCGAGGCGGAGGCCGAGGCGTCGGTCACCGAGGCCGACACGACCGAGCGGGCGGCGCTGGAGACCGCGCTCGGCGCGGGCGGCACCGGCCGGGGTGCGGCCGGCGCCATGCGGGGTGCTGCCGGCCAGCTCAAGGAGCTGGAGAAGCGGCAGAAGTCCCGGGCCACCCGGGCCCAACGGGACGCACTGGACCGGGCGCTTGTCGACCTGGCGGGCTTCTACCGGGACGCGCTCACCATGGCGCTGCGCGCACCCGTCGCGCCGGTGCACACCGACACGGCCGCGCTGGCCGGTGCCGGCGCGCAGAAGTGGGACGCCGAGGGGTCGCTGCGCCGGCTGGAGGCGGTGCTCGCCTGCCGCGCGGCGATCGAGGCGAACGTCAAGCCGCGGATCGCGGTGGAGGCGATGATGCTCGCCCTCTGGAAGGGCTGACCCGCACTTCTCGGCGTTGTCCACAGGCATCGACAGGTCCGATTGCTGTGCGGTACGGTCCGTGTGCCGTGGTGACGGTGGCAGCACACTGAGTGATGGATCACCCGGGAGGAGTCGGCCGATGCCGCGGGGGGAGATCGACGAAGCCTGGATCGAGGAGGCGGTGCGACGCTACCGCCGGATCGAGTCCCTTCAGGCCGAGTTCGACCAGGCGGTGTCGACCGTCGAGGTGACCGTCCGCTCGCCGGACGGCCTGGTCGAGGTGGTGGTCACCGCCGGCGGACGGATCACCGACGTCCGGTTCCTCGGCCCGCTGCACACCCGCAGCCCGCGCGACGTGGCCGGTTCCGTGCAGGCCGCGGTCACCGCGGCGGCCGACGCCGCCGAGTGGGCCCGGGAAAAGCTGCACAACGAGACGTTCGCCGCCTACCGACCGCTCGCGGGGGCCTGAGATGGACACACTGCGCGCGCTCTCCGCCCGACTGGACGAGGCGAGCGCCACCCTCACCCTCGTTTCGCACACCGTCACCGCCAGCGATCCGGCCCAGGCCGCGTTCGGCGCCGACGCGCCGGGCCGCCCGGGCGAGATCGGTCGGGCGCTGCACCGGCAGTGGACCACCGCCACCGACGACCGGGCCCGGGAGGCCCGCGCCGCCGCCGGCCGACTGGCCGCCGCCGCGGCGGCGGTGCGGGAGGCCGCCGACCGCTACGCCGAGGTCGACCGGGCGGCCCGCCGCCGGCTCGCCGGGGAACCGTGATGGACGCGCTGGACCGGCTCGCCGAGCCCGGCCTCGACCTGCTCCGCCGGGTGGACACACTGATCGCGGCCGGCGTCCCCGAAGGGCACCGGGTCTGGCCGCTGCTGCGCCGCATGCAGGTGCTGCCGGGCGACGCGGTCCGCAGCTTCCTCGACCTGCACCCGGTGCCGCTCGCCAGCGCCGGCCACGCGGTGCGCCGGCTCGTCCGGGGGTACGACGAGGTCTCCACCGCACTCACCGACTCGGTGCTCTGGTCCGGCCCGGCCGCCACGGCGTACGGGCAACAGCGGGCGGCGCTGCTACGCCACCTCGACGAGGGGCCGGACAGCCTGGTCGGGCGCCTCGAATCCACCGCCGGTTACGCCGACGCCCTCGCCGACTGGGTGGAGGGCAGCCGTCTCGCGCTGGCCCGCACGTTGGCCGACGTGCTCCGCTCGGCCGAAGCGGTCGCCGTGGTCGCCGCCACCGGCACCGGCGCGTCGACGCGCCCCGGGCCGGTCGGGCCCGGTGTGGCCGACGCGGCCGAGATCGCCGCACGGGTGCTGGCGGTGCTCTGCGTCGCGTACGACGGCGCCGAGACGCTGCTGCGACAGTGGGCGCCGAGCCTGGCCGAGACCGCGTGGCGTCCGCCCACGGACGGGCGACCCCGCTACGACCAGCCCACCCGGGTCGGCTGGTAACCCGGGCCTCGTTCCGCCGGCCGTGGCCGCGTCGCCCCGGCCCTCGGTCCCCTGACCGTGGCGGCGCTGCCCTGGATCGCCGTCCTCCGGCCGTGGCCGCGTTGCCTCGGACAGGCCACGGCGTCGCTCGCGGGCGCCTGGCCGGAGCCGGCGCCCACGGCGACGCCGTGGTCTTCCCCCTGCACCCCCCGCAGGTCTGCCTCCACTCAACGCCGCCGAGGCACGTCTTGTCTCCTGCCCGGCACCGGATTCAACCGTCCGGGCGAGGAGCAACGGCACGACGGGACGCCCGGCAATCGGTCAAGTCGACGGTCATGAATGGCAGCGGGGCGTAGCCGGCCGCTGCGCCGTACGCCGTGACCCGTCGTAGGGTGGGGGGATGGGCATGCTCTGCGCGGTCAGCTTCAACCGGTACGGGCGCCTCTACTACCTCGACCCCGGTGAGTTGCGCCCGCAGGTGGGCGACCGGGTGCTGGTGCCCACCGATGACGGGCCCGAGGTGGCGGAGTGCGTATGGGCCGCGCAGTGGGTGACCGAGGACACCGACGGTTTCCCCCGCCTGGTCGGCCTGGCCGGCGACGACGACCTACGCCGGGATGAGGCGTTGCGTCGGCGTAAGGCCGAGGCGAAGGTGGCCGCGAAACGGCTGATCCGATCGCACGGCCTGCCGATGAAGGTGGTGGCGGTCGACCATGTGCTCGGCTCCGCCGAGAGCGGCGGTGAGCGCAGCACGGTGTACTTCACCGCCCCGCACCGGGTGGACTTCCGCTCCCTGGTCCGCGACCTGGGCGCGACCCTGCACTGTCGGGTGGAGCTGCGCCAGCTCTCCGCACGCGACTCCGCAAGGGTGCAGGGCGGCATCGGCTCCTGCGGTCGGGACCTGTGCTGCGCCACCTTCCTCACCGACTTCGAGCCGGTGACCATCCGGATGGCGAAGGACCAGGACCTGCCGCTCAACCCGCTGCGCATCTCTGGCGCGTGCGGCCGGCTGATGTGCTGCCTCAAGTACGAGCACCCGCTGTACCAGCGTTTTCAGGAGACCGCCCCGGCGGTCGGCAGTCGGGTCTCCACCCCCGAGGGTGACGGCCGGGTCGTCGGCCACAGCGTCCCGAGAGACGCGGTGACCGTACGCCTGGACGCGGACGGCTCCCGCTGCTCCTGCTCCCGAGCCTCCGTCTGCGCCCCACGCCAAGCCCACGACCAGCACTACACCCCCTAACCCCGCCCCACCCCGGCCTTCCTCCCACCGCCCGGCGCCCGGCGCACGGCGCCCGGCGCCCGGCGCCCGCCTCCCAGCCCAGTTGATCAAGAAGTTTGCGTCAGGAATCGCGTCCAACGTGACGCAAACTTCTTGATCAACTGGGTTCTGTGGGTGGGTGGGTGGGATGGGATGGGGTGGGGTTAGTGCAGGACTGTGGGGGGTTCGGTTAGGTGGGGGGTCAGGGGGGATTTGGGGATCAGCCAGCTTTGGGTGGGGGATTGGTCGGGGTTCACCTGCCAGTCGCGGGAGACCCGGTCCACCCCCAGCGGGTAGATGGTCAACGTGCCGTCCGGGTCGATGCGCAGCCGCAGGAACGACTTGGAGTCCTCGATGCCCTGGCCGGCGAAGAGTTCGTTGACGTTCACCCCAAACGAGCTCGCCACCAGCAGGTACGCCGCCACCAGCTGGCTGGCGACCAGACCGATCACCGGGCCGTAGAGCACCGCCGCGGCGGCTGCCGGCAGCGGCCACGGCCAGTCGTAGAACGGCAGCGCCAACCAGACCCAGGTGCCCGCCGCCGCCAGGGCCACCTGCGCCACGCCGTGGCCGACGCCGAGGATCCAGTGCCGTGCGTGGCGCTTGCCGCTCGCGCTCGGCGGCTTGGCGAACAGGGCCGCCGCGATCACCGTCACGAGCACCATCAGCACCAACGGGACGCTGAACAGCCGCTGGTTGGTGCTGTCGGCCCAGTTCGCCGTCGCACCCGCCATGGCAAGCATCAGCAGGGTGTGCAGGGTGCCGAGCAACGTGGTGAAGCCGGGATTGCGGAACGGCAACCGGGGAAAGATGCCCCAGCCGTAGCGGCGGGACCGCGCGGCGTCCGGGTAACGGGCCACCAGGTCGTACGGCTGGGCGGAGCTGGCCTTGCGGGCCAGCGTGTCCCGCGGTGGCACCTCGATCCGCTCCGGCAGCTTGTGCGTGGGGTAGAGGTACGCTCCGCCACCACCGCACGTGATCAGCTGCCGGTCCGGCCCGGAGTAGCGGGCGTAGTGGTGCAGGTCGCCGGAGAGCAGCAGCCGCACCCGCGCCCCGGTCGGGTCGATGATCGTACGGATGAAGTAGTCGATCGAGTCGTACGCCGTGGGGTTGTCGGCGGCCTTGACCCAGGTCGGCGCCGGCGCGGCGATGATCACCTTCGACTCCGGGCCGAGCCGCCGGGCCACCTCGTCGAAGTAGGCCAGCTGCGGGTCGTCGAGGTACGAGCCGGACTGGTCGTCCACGCCGAGCAACCACCAGCCGGCCGGCAACTCCACCGCGAAGTACGACCGGGACTGCCCGGTGCCCCAGCCCGCGAAGTTCCGGTCCCGGGAACGGACGAACAAGCGTAGGAACGCGGTGAGGCCGTCGTACCAGTCGTGGTTGCCCGGCACCGCGAAGAGCGTGGGCTTCTCGACCGGCGCCACCGGCAAGGCGGCCTGGTAGGGGCCCTTGCACCGGTCCTCGTACGCGGCGTAGGCCGCCGACGGGTACACCTGGTCGCCGCCCATCACCAGGGTCTGCGCCCGGGGCAGGCGGTGCCCGTCGACGGTCAGCTCGGGCTGCGCCAGCAGGTACGCCACCGAGTAGGTGGCGTTGAAGCCGTCACCCAGGTCGGCCACGTAGTCGAGCCACAGCCCGCCGTCCGCCCCGACCTGGCGAAAGACGCCGTCGCCGAACGCGTTCTGCAACTCGCGCTTGTCGAGGTACGCCCCGAACAGCACCGCGAGTAGCGTCCGGATGCCGGTGCTGATCAGCAGGAACGGTGCCAGCCACGGCACCGGCTTGCGCGGCGTGAAGCCCAACTCCAGAGGATCGGTGCTGCGCGGCCGGTGGGCGGCGCGTTCACCGGCCGGAGCGCGGTCAGGGCGTTCGGTGGGCTCGTCCGGACGGTCGGGGTGGTCGCGTTCGTCGCTCACCCGCCGCAGCGTAGTCCCGGACCCGATCATCCGCTGTCCGGTAAGCGTCCAGATGGCGGCCGATGTCCGGTTGGTGCTGGCCGGGGCGACGGGGGTATCCCGTTCGGTCGGTGCCGCCAGGGTGCCGTACACTTGCTGATCGTTGCCGCCTTAGCTCAGTCGGCTAGAGCGACGCACTCGTAATGCGTAGGTCGACGGTTCGATTCCGTCAGGCGGCTCGGTACGGAAGCCCAGGTCATCGGCCTGGGCTTCTGCCGTTCCCAAGGTCGACAGGCACGCACCACCTGCCTGACTGATCCGTCCCAGCGCACGCACGACAGTCGGCCTTGGTTCCTCGGTCGTCCTGGTTGCGGCCGGTGACATCTGAGTGCCTGGGGGCCCACTCAAACTCAGGCAGGGAACGAACCATCGCTGCCAAGACGCCATGCACGAGGGGAAGGCCGCCCAACTCGCTGATCCCGACCCAGGCGATGTCGTCATGCTCGTCAGGTGCACGGTTGGTCGGAGTGCCGACCCAGTCGCCAATGTGCCAGACGCCGACGTGAAGGGCGTCCTCGCCACTGCCGGCATGCAAGACGCCCAACCGTGAAGCGGACTCCGCCGCAATCTGAACCCCGAGCTCCTCGTGCATCTCCCGCGCGAGGGCTTGCAGCTCCGACTCACCCGCTTCGACTTGCCCACCGGGCAGATCCCAGACATCCGGGTAGGCCCGTTTGGTCGGCAGGCGGTGTACCAGCAGGACTGCGCCGTTTTCCACGAGTGCGCCCGTAACGACGACATGCATGACGGGATTGGAGCACAGGGATAGGACAAGCTGGCTCCGCCAGAGGGGACGAGATGCCCCGTTTTGCTGGGGATCTCACACACTTCCTCCGCCGCGTAGCGGCGGTCCGCATCAGCTGCCTCTTACCGCAGCATGTCGGCGTCGCCCGTCTCCTGATCGACCGCCACCCGCAGCGGCCATCCGAAACTCACGACGTGGCAACGCCGCGCACCGGTCACGGTCATCACCTGCTCGACGGTCACCCCCTGCACGCTCGGCGGTTCGCGCAGATCCTGACGCTCGGCGAGGCGGCCGGCCAGGAATCGCATCGCGATCTGGACCGCCTGATCAGTGTCAACCACGAGACGACGGTACGGAGTGGAGGTCCAACCTGGCCATCCACGGGCCGTCGCCCCGTCCCCTCCGTCACGGTCGTGGGTTCGTTGGGGCTCGGCCACCGCGGGTGACCCGAGGGTCAAATGTTCAGTAGGCCGCCGTTGCGCAGGGCGTCGTCCTTGATTGCGATGAGATTCGCGGAGACGTACGGAATGTTGTGTGCCTGGTGCCATTCGCTGGGGAAGTAGGTGACCAACCGAGACGTCTGAAATCGGCACTTGATTTCAGGTACGAACCGAGAATATTTGGCGTCCGTGAAGTACCAGAAAGAGTTTTCGTTGTAGAACGCCATGTGGGTCGGATCCTGGTAGGCACCTCGGCCGTCGGTGCTGGGGGTCAGCGACAACAACATCCCGTTCGGTGCGAGCAGTCGGTACAGCTCGTTGAACAGAGCGATCTTGTCCGGGATGTGTTCCAGGAAGTCCACCGCCCGGATGACCCCGACGCTGGCACCGCATGGCGAGGCCTGAGGTCAGCCGCGCGCTTCCCGCCCCGGCGTTGTCTCTGAGAGTGCGGCAACCACCCGGGGCGCCTCGCGTCGGCCCTGGTCGCGGGCCGCGGCCACGAGCGCGGGCACGACGGACTGGTCCATCACGCTGGTCCCCTGCGCTCGCTTGGAGGCCGCGTCCCGGAGCAGCAGCTCCACCCGGCGACCCGTTCCCAGCGCTGCTCGCTGCTTGTCGATGCGCGCCCACGGTCCGATCGCGGCAGTGCTCGGCGCGAGGGCGATGACCGGGCCGTTTCCGGGGGCGAGGTCGAGGTTGAGGGTCGAGCGCATGCCGCCATCCATGTAGTGGCGGCCGTCGATGGCGACCGGGGCGGCGGAGATCGGCATGGCGCAGCTCGCGGCGACGGCGTCCACCAGCGGGACGCCGTCGTGCCGGGTGATGGTGCGACTGGCGCCCGTCCCGGTGTCGACGACCACGATGCGCAGGTCGACATCGTCCTGCCAAACGTGGTTGGGCAGTCGTGCCTCGGCTATCCGGCGCTGCCGGGACGGGTCGTCGATGCGTGCGGAGAGGGCGAGTCGACCGAGGCGGCGAGCGGCCTGCTCGGGGCTGCGCGCGAACAGTTGTGCCCGGGCGAGCCGAAGCAGATCGAGAAGGCCCAGTGCGGGTGAGGTCTCGTGGGCGACGCCGCCGCGCTGGCGCTCGAAGAGTTCCGGCAGTGGGGTGCCACTGGCGAGCTGGGCTCCCACGACGGCACCGGCGCTGGTGCCGATGAGGACGGCCTCCGGGGTCACGGTCACGCCCTCGTCCGCAAGCCCGGCCAGGATGCCGACCTCCCAGGCGATGCCCGCCACTCCGCCGCCACCGAGCACCCAGACGGGCCGCGCGTCGTCCGTCATCAGTCGCCTCATTCGGGGTGGAATACTGCTAACGCTGTACGCAGTTAAGGCTAACAGCGGTGCCGGAGGATTGACAACGGGTGATCAGGGCTCGCGTCGTCCGACGATGATCCCGCCGAGCCGGCTCTCCGCCGAGGTGACGGTGGTCTGCGATTCGACTGTGAACCCGTTCTGACGCAGCCAGGCTGCCATCTGGGCTGGCTGCCGACGATGGACGTGCACGTTCATCGGATGGCCGCCGTAGCCCTCCGTCTTGAGGGTCGTCTCGTCGCCCACGTGAAAGCCGAGCAGCAGAGGGCCACCGGGGCGCACCACCCGCCGGAAGTGCGCGAACACCGCGCCGATCTGGTCGTCCGGGATGTGGATGAGGGAGTACCAGGCGACCAGGCCGGCGACCGAGCCGTCCGCCAGATCGAGGTCGGTCATCGAGCCGACCTCGAACCTCAGCTCGGGGTGATCACGGCGGGCCACGTCGATCATTCCGGGCGAGAGGTCGATCCCGAAGGCGTCGACGCCGAGCGTGTGCAGGTGGGCGGTGATGCGCCCCGTCCCGCAGCCGACGTCCGCCACCGGCCCGTCGCCGGCGCCCCGCAGGCGCTCGGCGAACGATGCCAGAGCGGCTCGTTCGTGCGGCGCCTCCGCCAGGAGGTCACGTACCAGGCGCGCGTAGCTGACCGCGACCGTGTCGTAGGAGGTGCGGGTCGCTGCCAGCCAGTCGTCATCGTCCACGTGGCAACGCTAGAACAGCGCCCCGGCGACCGGCCGATGTGGAGAGAGGGGGCGGTGGGAGTGTCGGTGCTGGTCGATATGGTCCGGCGGTGACCGTGACCACCGATGCCCCCGGGACGTTGCCCACCCCCGCCGACGAGGCCCGGCTGTGGGCACTCATCGAGGCGGCCTGGGCCGAGTTGGGCGCCGAGCCCCTGGCGCTGCGGCAGGCCCTCATCGAGCGCGACCCCGCCGATGACGGCGGCGACGATGACGGCCCGTCCTATGCGATCGACGCCTGGCTTGACGCCTTCCTGGGCCAGCTCGGGCAGTTGACCGCCGAGTTGACCGGGCAGGAGTTGACCGATCTCGACCGGGTGGTGGAGCGCAAGCTGCACGACATCGATCGGGAGGACATCCACGAGGTGACCGACGGCTCGGACGACGGCTTCCTCTACGCCCGAGGTTTCATCGTCGCCCTCGGCCGGGAGTACTACGAGGCGGTCCGCGCCGACCCTGCGATGGCGCTGCTGGACGCCGACTGCGAAGGCATGTGCTACCTCTTCGCGCACCTGCACAACGACCGGTTCGGTTCGTGGCCGGAGACCGGCTCGGGGATCTCCCGGGAGTCGTTCGGCAACCCGGCCGGCTGGTCGGCCTGACCGGCAGGGGCCGCGCGGCGAGGATCGGGATCAGACGTAGATCTTCGTGGCGTACTCCGGGCCGTAGTGCCGTTCCAGGTCTTCGAGGCTCTCCGTCGGCGCCTCGACCTCCTTGATCAGGCGTGCCCGGGACGGCAGTGCCTCGGGCTGCCAGGTCTCCGGCCGCCACAGCGCGGACCGCAGAAACGCCTTCGCGCAGTGGTAGAAGATCTGCTCGATCTCCACCACCACGGCGAGCACCGGCCGGTGCCCCTTGACCACCATGTCGTCGAACCAGGGCGCGTCGCTGACCAGGCGGGCCCGTCCGTTGATCCGTAGCGTGTCGGTCCGCCCGGGGATCAGGAAGAGCAGCCCGATGTGCGGGTTGTCGAGGATGTTGCGGTAGCCGTCGGCGCGCCTGTTGCCGGGCCGCTCGGGCAGCGCGATGGTCGTGTCGTCCAGCACCAGGGCGAACCCGGCCGGGTCGCCCTTGGGTGAGACATCGCAGCTGCCGTCCGCGCCGGCCGTGGCCATCAGGCAGAACGGCGAGGCGCCGAGCCACTCGCGGTCCCGCTCGTGCAGGCGGGTGCGTTCCTTGTTGGCGGCCCGCGCGTTCGGTACGCCAAGCAACTCGCGCAACTCCTCGTGCGAGGTGATCTCCACCGTCACGTTGATCCTCCCTCAGGCGTTGAGCCGGTGGCGGGCACCACCGTCGTCAGCCTAGGCCGCCGTGACCAGCGCGAGGTTTGTGCCTGGTTGCCGGGGGTACGGCCTCACCCGACGCGCTCGCCGCACGAGACCGTTCCGCAGGACGCCGACCAGTGGAGGCCGGAAGATGGAGAGCCGACTCAAGGTGCTGGGTCATCCAGTCCATCCGATGCTGGTCATGTTCCCGGTCGCGCTGCTGGCCACGGCGGTGCTGTTCGACGTGGTGGACACCGTGGGTGGTCCCGACTTCCTCGGCGAGGTCGCGTACTGGAACATCACCGTCGGTCTGATCGGTGGCCTGCTCGCCGCGGCGGCCGGCTCGTTCGACCTGCTGGCGATCCCGACCGGCACCCGCGCCAAGCGGGTGGGTCTGCTGCACGCGGGCGCCAACGTCGCGGTGATCCTGCTCTTCGCCGCCGTGTGGGCCGTGCGGCTCAACGCGGATTCCCGGGCCGCCGGCGGGGCGCTGGTCGCCATCGAGGTGGTCGCGCTGGCGATTCTCGGCATCAGCGCCTGGCTCGGTGGTGAGCTGGTCGACCGGCTCGGTGTGGGCGTCGACCGCGATGCCGGCCTGGACGCGCCCAGCTCACTACGGCCGCCGGCGGCCACCCAGCGGATCGGAGAGGTGTGATGAGCGAGCAGCAGTTTGGCGGCTTCGGCCGGGGCTGGCGGGGCGGCCGACAGCAGGGCTGGGACCCGATGGGGGAGTTGCAGTCGCTGCGCGCCGAGCTGAGCCGCCTGGTCGGCGGTCGCGCCGGGGCGTCGGACGTCGAGTTGACCGAGACCTCGGACGGCTGGGAGGTCGTCGTCCGGCTGCCCGGGGTGGCGCCGGAGGAGGTGGCGGTCGAGCTGGACGACCGCGAGTTGTGCGTGCGGGCCCGCTCGGAGGCGGAGGTCAACGCCGACCAGGGCATCCCTGGCGGCTTCGAGACGCGCGGCTTCGAGTACCGCGTCAACCTGCCGTCGCGGGTCGACCCGGACGCCATCGACGCGGTGATGGACCACGGCCTGCTCCGGGTCCGCCTGCCTCGGGCGACCCGGCCCACGCCGCGCACCATCACCGTGGGCCGCACCGGGCCGCGCTCCGGCGACCTCGCCGCGGGTACGCCGATGCCTGCCGATCCCGCCGCGGACCGGGAGCTGCACCGCCCGGACACCGTCGGCGAGATCGACCGGCCGTAGCGGCCGGGTGGTCACCCCGTCCCTGCTCGGCCCGACCGCCGAGCGCCTTTCCGACGTACGGCGCATCGCCGTGCTGCGCGCCAACGCGCTCGGCGATTTCATCTTTGCCCTGCCGGCGCTGGACGCGCTGCGTAGCGCGTACCCCTCGGCGGAGATCGTGTTGCTCGGTGCGCCGTGGCACGCGAAGCTCTGGCGCGACCGGCCCGGCCCGGTGGACCGGGTGCTGGTGGTGCCGCCGGCACCCGGCATCCGTAAGCCGGACCCGGGCGAGGCGGAGTCGTCGATGGACGACTTCGTGGCCGCTGCCGCCGGTGCCAAACTCGACCTGGCGGTGCAGATCCACGGTGGGGGTGCCAACTCCAACCCGCTGATCAGTCGGCTCGGTGCCCGGTTGACCGTCGGCCTGCGCACCGAGGACGCGCCGCCGCTGGACCGGTGGCTCCGCTACGTCTACTACCAGCACGAGGTGATCCGCTACCTGGAGGTGGTGGCGCTGGCGGGAGCGCCAGCCACCACCATCACGCCGACGCTCATGGTGACCGACGCCGACCGGGCCGAGGCCGCCCGGGTGCTCGGCCCGGCCGACCGGCCCCGGGTGGCGCTGCATCCGGGCGCCACGGACACCCGCCGCCGCTGGTCCGCCGAACACTTCGCCGAGGTGGCCCGAGCGCTGCACGAGGACGGCTACGAGGTGCTGGTCACCGGCACGCCCTCCGAGCAGGAGGTGGTGGACCGGGTCGTCGCCGCCGCGCAGGTGCCGGTGCGACCACAGGTGGGCACGCTCAGCCTGGGCGGGCTGGTGGGCTGCTACGCCGACTGCGCGTTGGTCGTCTCGAACGACACCGGTCCGCTGCACCTGGCCGCCGCCGTGGGTGCGCCCACGGTGGGGATCTTCTGGGTCGGCAACCTGATCAACGGGGCCAGCCCGCTGCGCGGCCGACACCGGCCGATCGCCTCCTGGACTGTGCACTGCCCGGTCTGCGGGGTGGACTGCACACCGGGCATCTATCCGCACCGGCCCGGCGACGGTGAGTGCCCGCACCGGGATTCCTTCGTCGACGACGTTCCGGTGATCGAGGTGCTGGAAGCCGCCCGGGAGTTGCTCACCCCGTAGGTCAGGCCGGCTGCGGGGTGTCCTCCTCGGCGAGGACGACCTCCCAGGCCTCCACGTCCCGTTCGGTGACAGTGGTGGGGGACTCCAGGTGGTACGCGCCGCTGGGCAGGACTCCCGCGCCGCCGTGGCGGGACATCACGGCGAGCTGCGCGGCCACGTCCTCGCCCTGGTGCTTCTCCTGCACCCGACGCCAGAAGTCGAAGCCACCGGCGTCGACGAGCTTGGCCCGGTCGTAGAGCACGCACCCGCCGATCCAGGAGACCTTGTACGCCCGCCACGCGCCCGGCGGCAGCGCCAGCTGCTCGGTGATGTGCAGCAGGTTCGCGGCGGAGTGGATCCGGGCCCGGTTCCACTCCGGGGTGTCGGGTCGGATCCGCTCCGGTGTGGGCGGGCCGACCCACTCCTCGTAGTGGCCGTGCGACTCCGGCCGCACGTCTTCGGTGTACGAGAGCCCGTGCACGCCGTTGCCGACGAACCCGCAGCCCAGCTCCCCGATCGCGGTGACCAGTCGGTGCAGGGCACCCGGTTCCAGCCAGATGTCGTCGTCGAGGCTGAGGACGTACCGGGCGGCCGAGGCGGCGAGCAGGTACGCCCGGTGTTCGGCCAACCCCCGCCGGGGCAGCCGGCGGGTCAGCAGCACCGGGTGACCCCTGTGACGCAGCGCCCGGACCATGGTGGCCGCGGCGGGATGCGTGTACGCCGGATCCCCGTCGGACTGATCGCTGACGACCACACCGAAGCCGGGTACGCCGTCCTGGGCGGCGAGCCCGCCCAGGGTGACGGCCAGCTCGGCGGGCCGGTTCCGGGTTGGAATCAGCACGTCGACCAGCCGGTCGGCGCGGAACTCCTCCGGGGATCCGGGGTCGAGGGGGCGGTTCACGACGCCTGGGTACGGGAGCTGAGCGACGGGTCGGGCTCCCGGTCGTTGGTGTGTGGCGACGGGTCCTGGCTGTGCGACCGGATCCGCTCGATGATCGCGGAAGTGGACCGGTCCGGCACGTACCCCAGGGTGCGCACCTGGCCGCCCAGCCGGCGCACCAGCGGCGCCTCCGGCACCAGCTCCGGCGGATAGTCGCCGCCCTTGACGTACACGTCCGGTCGGACCGCCTCGATCAGCGCCGCGGGTGAGTCCTCCTCGAAGACCACCACGTGGTCCACGCAGGCCAGCGCGGCCAACAGAGCGCCCCGGTCCTCGACCGGGTTGACCGGCCGGTCCGGGCCCTTCAGCCGTCGTACGCTGCCGTCCGAGTTGACCGCCACGATGAGCAGGTCGCCCAACGCGCGGGCCTGCTCCAGGTAGCGCACGTGCCCGCGGTGCAGCACGTCGAAGCAGCCGTTGGTGAAGACCACCGACCGTCCCGCCTCGCGGTACTCGGCGACGATCGCGTCCAACTCGTCGCCGTCGACAAGCGCGGGGTGGCTCGTGGTGTCGGTCGGCTGGTCCAGCGCGGCGAGCAGGTCGTCCCGTCGGCACACGCAGGTGCCGGTGTCCGAGACGGTGATGGTGGCCGCCAGTTGGGCGAGCTGGGCCGCGGTGGGCAGGGGCGCGTCGGCGGCCAGGGCCAACGTCATCGCCGCCAGGTACGCGTCGCCGGCACCCACGGCGTGGCTCGCCGGCACCGGGGTGCTGTGGCTGCGTCGTGGCTCCCCGTCGGCGCCGCCGACCACCGCGCCCTCGGTGTCCAGGGTCACCGCGACCACATCGGCTCCGGTGTGCGCGCGCAGTTCGGCCAGGCGCGACTCGGCCAGGACGGCCCGGTCGACGCCCTCTCCGGCCCGGGTGTTCACGGTGACGCCGGTGCCGGTGACGCTGAGCCCGTCACCGGTGAGGGCCACCCGTCCCTCCCCCGGGGTGGGCTCGCCGACCGGTCCCGGGCGGTCGGCCCGGGTCAACTCGGCGGCCGTGTCGTCGGCGTGTGCCCCGCCCGGGGCCGCGCCCACGGTCATCTCGGAGGGCCCGTCGGCCGGGTTGCCGTCCGGGTGTTCCAGGTGCAGTTCGGTCCCACCGGTCGGTCGGGTCGTACCGCCCGCGCGGGCCAACAGTCGGGTCGCCTCGGCGAAGCTGGGCGTGACCACTGTCGGCGCGAGGCCCCGCCAGTCGGCCAGGTCGTGGGCGTCCAGCGCGACAGTGGCGTACCGCTGGCGGTTCTCCACCAGCCACGCGCGGACCGGCGCGGACAGCGCGCCCAGGCCGTAGTCGCACACCACCAGGGTCGGCGCCTCCCCACCGGCGGCGGCGCGCAACTCCTCGGTGGCGCAGCTCAGGGCGGTGAGCAACCGGGCCACACCATCGTGGTCCAGGGCGTCCTCCGGGTCGCCGGAGTCCTCCCGCAGCAGGATCTGGTTGCCGGCCAACATCCGCCGCTTCACCGGGGTGGGCCGCCCGGGCTGGTTGACCGTGCGGTCCCAGACGCTCGCGCGGTCCAGGCAGTCGTGCAGTTCGTCCCCGGCGACGTCGGCGCCGACCGGTGCCACCAGCACCGCCCGGCCGCCGAGGGCGGCGACGTTGACGGCGGTGTTCGCGGCCCCACCGGCGGCGGAGATCCGCCGGCGCAGGGTGAGGACCGGGGCGGGCGCCTCCCGGCAGAGCCGGTCCGAGTCGGCGAACCGCCATTCGTCCAACATGGCGTCGCCGACGATCAGGACGGGGCGTCCGAGCCAGCTCTCCACGACGGTGGCGAGCCGGCGCTGTTCCGCTGCTGCTCCTGCCATGCCTCCCCGGGTCCCCAGCGGCCTGGCGGACAAACCTGGGTGGCGGCCGGTCCCGCCGCCGGTCAAGCCGCCTTCGGTGGCGCCTGACCGGTCCGAACCGGTCCGGACCTGTCCGACCTGTTTCGGTCGGTCGAGGGCGGGAAGGGGATTGAGGTACCCCCGGAAAGGAGATGTACCGAGATGGCAGCGACATTGCAGGGCAAGCGGATCGCCTTCCTGGCCGCCGACGGCGTCGAGGAGGTCGAGTACGTCCAGCCGCGCGAGGCGGTCGAGAACGCCGGCGCGACGGCCGAACTGGTCTCGCTGAAGCCCGGTTCCATCCAGTCCTTCAACCACCTGGACCACTCCAAGACCTACGACGTGGACGTGACAGTCGACAAGGCCGACGCCGCCGGCTACGACGCGCTGGTGCTGCCCGGAGGGGTGGCGAACCCGGACTTCCTGCGGGGCGACGCGGACGCGGTGCGGTTCGTGAAGGCGTTCTTCGACGCGGGCAAGCCCGTCGGGGTGATCTGTCACGGCCCGTGGACGCTCATCGAGGCGGACGTGGTGCGCGGTCGGCGGATCACGTCCTGGCCCACCCTGCGTACCGACCTGACCAACGCCGGAGCCACCTGGGTGGACGAGGAGTGCGTCACGGATGGCAACCTGACCAGCAGCCGCAAACCCGACGACCTCCCCGCCTTCTGCGCAGCAATCACCAAAACCTTCACTGCCTAACCGCCCCCACCCCTCTTCCCCTGTTGATCAAGAGGTTTGCGTCATGAAACGCCGCGCGCGTTGACGCAAACCTCTTGATCAACGCCGCGGGGCGGGAGCGCGAGAGGGGCGGGTGGGAGTTGGTTTTTTGGCGGGTTGGCGCATGTTCTGCGGCTCGCGGGATAGAAGGGCACATGACCACCGAAGCCTCAGATGCGCCGGTGCTGAACCGTCAGCAGATCCGGCTGCTCATGTTCGGCCTGATGACCGGCATGCTGCTGGCCGCACTCGACCAGACCATCGTCGGCACGGCGCTGCCGACCATCGTGGGCGAGTTGGGCGGGATCAACCACTACTCCTGGGTGGTCACCGCGTACCTGCTCGCCTCGACCGCGTCGACGCCGCTCTACGGCAAGATGGCCGACCTGTACGGGCGTCGGCCGGTCTTCCTCTTCTCGATCGGCACGTTCCTGCTCGGGTCGTTGCTGGCCGGGCTGTCGCAGAACATGACCCAGCTGATCGTCACCCGGGGTATCCAGGGTCTCGGTGCCGGTGGTCTGCTGACGCTCGCGTTCACCATCATCTCGGACGTGGTGTCACCCCGGGAGCGTGGTCGCTACCAGGGCCTGTTCGGCGCGGTCTTCGGGATCTCGTCTGTCGCCGGGCCGCTGGTGGGCGGTTACTTCGCGGAGACCGACTGGCGGTGGATCTTCTACATCAACGTGCCGCTGGCGATCCTGGCCATCGTCGTCTGCTACCACGTGATGCGGCTGATCCCGTTCGAACGTCGGGACCACTCGATCGACTGGCTCGGCGCCGGCCTGCTGGTGGCCGGGGTGAGTGCCCTGCTGCTCGCGCTGAGCTGGGGCGGCAACGAGTACGCCTGGGGTTCCGGCGTGATCATCACGCTCTTCGTGGTCGGTGCGGTGCTGGGGGTGCTCTTCGTCCTCCAGGAGGCCCGGGTGGCCGAGCCGATCCTGCCGTTGCGGCTGTTCAAGAGCGCCACCTTCGCGCTGGCCAACTCGGCCCTGCTCGTCATCGGTCTGGTGATGTTCGGTTCGATCATCTTCATCCCGCTGTACCTGCAGATCGTGAAGGGCGCCTCGCCGACCCGCAGCGGTCTGCTGATGCTGCCGATGATGGCCGGCATCATCATCACCTCCATCCTGACCGGCCGCGCGATGACCCGGATCGGCCGCTACAAGTGGTTCCCGGTGGCCGGTTCGGTGACCCTCCTGGTCGGCATGTTCCTCTTCACCCAGTTGGAGGTGACCACCTCGCTCTGGCTCGCGTTCGGGTTCATGGTGGTGATCGGCGTCGGGCTGGGCCTGTGTATGCAGTCGCTGATCCTGGCGGTGCAGAACGCGGTCTCCGTACGCGACCTGGGGGCCGGCACCTCCTCGGCGACCTTCTTCCGGTCGCTGGGTGGTTCGTTCGGGGTGGCGATCCTCGGCACGGTGCTCTCGTCCCGGCTGACCAGCGGGCTCGCCGACCGGTTGCCCGGCGCGATCGCGCAGCTTCCGCCGCAGGAGCAGGCCGCCGTGGCGGCGAGTGGCGGCACCAACATCTCGATCAACGACCCGGCCACCATCCTGGCCCTGCCGGGGCCGGTACGCGCGGCCATCCAGGGCGCCTTCGTCGACGCGCTGGACATGGTGTTCCTGACCGCCGGCCTGATCGCGATCGTGGCGGTGGTGGTCACCCTGACGCTGCCCAACACGCAGCTGCGGGGCGCCGGCCCCAAGGGCGCCACCGGTGGCGCCGACCCGCTCGGCGGCGAGGCCCCGGCACCGGGCGGCAAGCCGTTGACACGCGAGTCGAAGGAGGAGGCCGCCGCGGACATGGAGGCCAAGTCCCAGACGATGATCTGAGCGCCTCGACACCGACCGCCCCGGACCGCTCCGGGGCGGTCGGTGGTCAGGCGGGGCGGCGGTAGACGCCGTACCACCAGGTCGCGGCCAACTCCCGGGCCGCCGCCGCGTCGGTCTCGGGGTCGGCCGAGGTCGTGCTGACGTGGTCGGCCAGGAAGCGGTCGCCGCCGACCACGATCAGCCGGCTGGCCGTCGTCACGTCCACGTCGGCGGGGGTACGCCCGGCCTGCTGCTCGGCGCGGAGCACGTCCACGGTGCGGGCCACGAACTGCTCCAGCCCGGCCGCCCAGTACTCCCGGACCGCCTCGTCGTACGCGGCGACCTCGCTGACCGCGGCCAGCACCGGGGCGTACGTCCGGTATATCCGGATCACGTCGGCGAAGATCTCGGTCAGCCGGGCGAGCGGGTCGCCCGGCTCGCCCGGGTCCCATTCGCCGGTGCGGTCGAACGAACTTTCCCGCATGGTGCCGGCGAGGCGCATGAGCAGCTCGCTCTTGTCCCGGAAGTGGGTGTAGAAGGTCGACCGGGCTACGCCGGCCTCGGCGGCGATCCGCTGCACGCCGAGGTCGGTGAAGCGGGTCCCCTCCTTGAGGAGCCGCTCGGTGGCCGCCAGCACCCGCGCTTCGACGGCCGCACGTCCGTCGGGGTTGCGCGGGCGGCGGCGGGTGATCGAGGGCATAGCCGGAATCCTAGGTGGCCGGGGGTCGGGTCGGCGACGTACGCTCGTTGCCGGACACAGTGTCCGACATAGTGACCACGGAGTGCCTGACCTCGGCCTCCGACCCACCACGAGGAGCAACACACGTGAAGTACCGACTGCTGGGCACCACCGGGGTGTACGTCTCGGAGATCTCGCTCGGCGCGATGACCTTCGGCGGCAGCGGGCACCCGCTCTGGGGCACCCTCGGTGGGCTGGCGCTGCCCGAGGTGCAGCGGCTGGTGGACACCGCGCTGGACGCGGGCGTCAACTTCGTCGACACCGCCGACGGCTACAGCGACGGCGAGAGCGAGGAACTGCTCGGCAAGGCGCTCGGCAAGCGGCGTCGGGACGTCGTACTGGCGACGAAGGTGCACTCCCGGACGGGCCCCGGCCCGAACGACGTCGGCACCTCCCGGCTGCACATCATGCAGAACCTGGAGGACAGCCTGCGCCGGCTGGGCACCGATCACATCGACCTGTACCAGATCCACAACTTCGACCACATCACTCCCATGGAGGAGATGCTGCGCGCGCTCGACGACGCGGTCCGGCAGGGCAAGGTCCGCTACGTCGGCGCCGCCAACTTCGCCGCCTGGCAGATATCCAAGGCGCTGGGCATCTCCGCCCGGGAGAAGCTGGCCGGGTTCGTCTCGGTGCAGGAGTACTACTCGCTGCTGGGCCGGGACGTGGAGCGCGACGTGGTGCCGATGGCGCTCAACGAGGGCGTCGGGCTGACCGTGTGGAGCCCGCTCGCCGGTGGTTTCCTCTCCGGCAAGGTCAGCCGGGACGGCGCCGTCGCCGACAGCGGCGCGCGCAGCGCCCAGCCCGGTTACGCCAGCTTCACCCCGTTCGACCCGGAGCACGCCTTCGGGGTGGTCGACGTGCTCAAGGGCGTCGCCGAGCGGCACGGGGTCAGCCCGGCCCGGGTGGCTGTCGCCTGGCTGCTGTCCCGGCCGGCGGTGACCAGCGTGATCGTCGGCGCCCGCAAGGAGGAGCAGTTGGTCGACAACATCGCCGCCTCGGACCTCACCCTGACCGTGGAGGATCTCACCGAGCTGGACGAGGCCACCAAGCTGCCGGTCGCGTACCCGAACTGGATCCAGGAAGGGTTCTTCGCCGGGCTCCGCCTTCCGCAGTGAGGCACGGCCCCGGGGTCGGTGACCCCGGGGCCGCCCTACTTGAGGATGAGCCGGTTGGTCTGCTCGAAGACGTCCAGGTCGGCCAGGGTCTCGATGACCGAGGTGGAGAGCGGGGCGGGGAACCGGTCGCGGGCGAAGAACCCGGCGTCGGTGGTCTCGTCGGTGACCCGAGCCAGTTGGCCGTCCCACTCCTCGACCTTGAACGCCGTCGTGAACACCTGGTACGTGTGGCCGTACATGTTGGTGCTCGTGCGGTCCGGGCCGGTGTAGAGGGCGAACGCGCAGACCCGCAGCGCGCGTAGCCCGGTCTCCTCACGGACCTCGCGTACCGCGCAGTCGGCGATCGACTCGCCCAACTCCATCGCCCCGGCCGGCATGGCCCACTGGCCGTTGTCCGAGCGTTTGATCAGCAGGATGCGTCCGGCGTCGTCGTTGACCACGGCTCGGGCGCCGACGAACATCAGCGTCCGGTCCCCGGCGAGCGCGCGCAACTGCCCCACGTATGAGTCGGCCCAGGAGATGCTCACCTGCGACAACTTACGGGGGTTCCCAACGTGTGACCGCCGACACTAGCTTGTTACCCATGCGTAGCACGATGATGGACGCCCCTCTGCAGATCTCCCGGATCCTCGACCACGGTGCAGGGGTGCACGGCACGGCCGAGGTGGTCACCTGGACGGGCGCCGAACCCCGCCGGATGACGTACGCCGAGGTGGGCCGTGCCGCCGCCCGCCTGGCCCACGCGCTGCGCGACGAGTGTGGGGTGACCGGCGACGAGCGGGTCGCCACCTTCATGTGGAACAACAACGAGCACCTGGTCGCCTACTTCGCGGTGCCGAGCATGGGTGCGGTGCTGCACACGCTCAACATCCGGCTCTTTCCCGACCAGGTCGTCTACATCGCCAACCACGCCGAGGACCGGGTGGTGCTCGTCGACAGCACGCTGCTCCCGCTGCTGGCCCGGGTGATCGGTGAGCTGACCACGGTGCGGCACGTCGTGGTGGTCGGCGGCGGCGACCCGGCGCCGCTGGTGGCGGCCGCCGGTGACCGGATCACGGTGCACCACTGGGACGCTTTGCTCGCCGACCGGCCCGACACGTACGACTGGCCGGAGGTGGACGAGCGGGACGCCGCCGCGCTCTGCTACACCTCGGGCACCACCGGCAACCCGAAGGGCGTCGCCTACTCGCACCGGTCGATCTACCTGCACTCGTTGCAGGTCTGCATGCCGGAGGGTTTCGGTCTCGGGCCGACCGACCGCGAGTTGGCCATCGTGCCGATGTTCCACGCCATGTCGTGGGGTCTGCCGTACGCGGCCTTCCTCTCCGGCGCGTCGCTGATCATGCCGGACCGGTTCCTCCAGGCGGCGCCGATCGCCGAGATGATCGCCGCCGAGCGGCCCACCCTGGCCGGCGCGGTGCCGACCATCTGGACCGATCTGCTGGCCTACCTGGACACCCACGACGTGGACACCTCCTCGCTCGGTGAGGTGATCGTCGGCGGCTCGGCGTGCCCGCCGGCACTGATGCACGCGTTCGACGAGCGGCACGGGATCAACGTCATCCACGCCTGGGGGATGACCGAGATGTCCCCGCTGGGGTCGGTCTCGCGTCCGCCCGCCGGTGCGACCGGCGAGCAGGCGTGGCGCTACCGCTACACCCAGGGTCGGGTGCCGGCGGGCGTGCAGGCGCGGATCGTCGGCCCGTCGGGCGACCCGATGCCCGCCGATGGCACGGCCGTGGGCGAGCTGGAGGTCCGGGGGCCGTGGGTGACCGCCCGGTACGTCGGTGACGACGCCCCGGACGAGGAGAAGTTCCGCGACGGGTGGCTGCGTACCGGCGACGTGGGCACCCTCTCGCCGGACGGGTACATCACGCTTACCGACCGCGCCAAGGACGTGATCAAGTCCGGGGGTGAGTGGATCTCGTCGGTGGAGCTGGAGAACGCGCTGATGGCCCACCCGGCGGTCCTGGAGGCGTGCGTGGTCGGTGTCCCGGACGAGCGCTGGGACGAACGTCCGCTGGCCACCGTGGTGGTCCGGGAGGGCGCTTCGGTGACCGCCGAGGAGTTGCGGGACTTCCTGGCCGGGTCGGTGGCGCGCTGGCAGTTGCCCGAGCGCTGGGCCTTCATCGACACGGTGCCGAAGACGAGCGTGGGCAAGTTCGACAAGAAGGTCGTCCGTTCGCGGTACGCCGGGGGTGAGCTGACTGTCCGGGAGCTGACAGCCCCGTAACGTTTTCCCCGGCACTGTCGCCTGTTGGGGCGGGAGTACTCCTGAAACAACCCTCCCCAGAGGGCGGCCCCGGCGTTCGCACCGCGCCGGGGCCGCCCGCTTCACGCGGGGTGACCCGCACCGTCATTGTTGCGAAAGTTGTTCGCTTCTGTCCTGCTGACGGGGAAATCGGGTGGTCCGCGACCCGATCAGGCGTCGCTGGTGGTGATGAGCACCTTGCCCACCGTCGCATCCTCGACCGCCTGGTGCGCCGCAGCCGCCTCGGCCAGGGGGTAGTAGTGCAACGGCAGGCCGGCGTCCGCGCCGACCCGGATGCCACCCTGGCTGGCCGCCGCCGCCACGTCCTTCACGCCCTGCGCCTTGGCCGCCTTCGGCTCCGTGTAGACCAGCACGAACTGCCAGCGGGCGTTCGGCGCCATCATCGCCCGGATCGGGATGCTCACCTCGTCCCCGCCGTTGTCGGCGTACATGCAGACCGCGCCGCCGTGCCGCAGCACCTGTACGTCGATCGCGGCGTTGCGGGCGGGGGAGACCTCCACGATCGTGTGGACCCCGTCGGGGGCGATCTTGTGGACCTCCTCGACCACGTCCTGCTCCCGATAGTTGATCACCAAGGAGGCACCGGCCGACGCGGCGAGCTGCGCCTTCTCCGCGCTGCTCACCGTGGCGATCACCGTTGCGTCGGCCCACCGGGCGAGCTGGATCGCAGCGTTGCCGACAGCGCCCGCGCCGCCCTGCACCAGCACCGTGTGATCCGCCAGCGCCCCGGCCCGCAGCGTGTCCGGCATGAACTCGCCGGCGGTGAGACAGCGGTGCGCGGTGAGGAACGGGATGCCCAGGGCGGCGCCCAGCTCGAACGGAGCCGGGCCGAGGCGTACTGCCTGCCGGACCGGCACCAGCGTGTACTCCGCCGTCGTGCCCCACTGTCGCTGCCAGGCGGCCTCCCACACCCACACCCGCTCACCGATCAGGTCGGGATCGACGCCCTCGCCGACCGCCTCGACCACCCCCGCGCCGTCCTGCCCGGGGATCTGCCACCCGTTCGGCGGGGAGTTGCGGCGGGACTTCCAGTCGGTCGGGTTGACCCCCGCGACCGCCATCCGCACCAGGACCTCGCCCGCGCCCGGCTCCGGCACCGGCCGGTCGACCAGATCGAGCACCGAAGGGTCGCCGTTGCGCTCGTACACGATGGCCTTCATCCGTGGTCTCTACCCGGCTCGACCCGGGTCAACCCAGCTCGTCCACCAGCTCCGGGGTCAGCTCACCGATCGCGTTCAGCGTCGCCACGGCCAGGCCGGCGGCGTCCGGATCGAGCGGGTACGAGCCGTGCGGCACCGCCACCACCCGCATCCCCGCCGCCGCGGCGGAGCGCACCCCGTTGGACGAGTCCTCCACGGCCACACAGCGGGTCGGGTCGACGCCGAGGCGCTGCGCCACGCTCAGGTACACGTCCGGTGCGGGCTTGCCCCGCTCGGTCTGCTCGGTGGAGAGGGTCGCGCCGAACGCGTCGGTCAGGCCGGTCGCCGCCAGCGCCGCCTCGATCAGCCGGGTCGGCGACGAACTGGCCAACCCGAGCGGCCACCGCGCGGCCAGCCGGCGGACGACCTGGTCGGCGCCGTCGATGAGGGGTACGTGGTCCCGGTAGCGGCGGGTCATCTCCTCGACCACCTCGACGGCGACCTGCTCGGCGGTGCGGCCGACGCCCAGCTCACCGCTGAGGTAGTGGGCCCACTCGCCGGTGCTCATGCCCATCAGTCGGCGTTGCGTGTCCGGCTGCCACGTCCCGCCGTGCGCCGCCACGTACGCCCGGCGGACCTCCTCCCACACCGGCTCGGAATCCACGATCACGCCGTCCAGGTCGAAGACCACCGCATCAGTCACGGGCCCATCCTGCCCGACCGGCGGGCGGCCGGTCAGCCGGGCAGCGCGGGCAGGCCGAGCGGGCTGCCCTCGGGGAGCAGGGTGTGGCCGGACCGGGCGATCGGCTCCAGCAGTTCCCGGAGCCGGTCCGTGTCGTGGGGGCCGAGCGCCTGCCACGGGTGCGCGGCGGCCCGGTCGGTGGCGTCCTCGATGGCCTGGAACTCGGCCCGGGCGTGGTCGGTGGCCGCGCCGTCCCCGGTCAGCCAGCCCCGCTCGGTGAGCCGCTCGCGGGCGGCGTGCCACTGCTCCTCGGACCAGCCCCGGCCCAGCAGGTACTGCGGCGACGAACCGTCCAGCGCGACCCGCCCGGTCAGCGTCTCCACCGGGTCCAGCCCGGCGGCCACCAGTGCGGCCACGTGCCCGTCCCCCCGGTGTTCGCGCAGCGTGGTGGCGGCCTGCCAGAGCCGCGCCAGCGGGTACTCGCCGGCCGGGAGCGCCGCGTTTGCCGCGCCGAGCACCCGGCCGGCGGTCTGCGCCGCCGCGGCGGCCCGTTCCAGCAGGTCGGCGGCCTCCACCAGATGCGACTCCGGTAGCTCGTAGGTCAGCTCGGCGAGCGCCTGCACGGCACCGGTCAGGCGGGCCCGCAGCGCCTCCTGCGGGGTGGCCAACCGCCACACCGCCGGCAGCGCGCGGGCCACCATCGGCGGCGCGAAGTTGAAGAAGGCCGCGATCACCGGGGCCGCCTCGGTGGCTCCCAGCGGTGCGGCCCGGCCGGCGAAGTAACCGCGCCAGTAGCCGCGCAGCCCGACCGCCTCGTACGCGGCCCGGGCCCGGGGGTGGAGGTAGGTGACGCTGTGCACCGGCTCGAAGTACGCCCACATCGACCGGGCGGTCCGCCCGGGCTCGTCCAGCGCCGTCACATGCACCTCCGCGTCCCGGTTCCGGATGCTCACCCCGGGCGGCGAACCGCCCGGGGTGACGCCGAACCTACTGCCGCTGGGTGACGGGCCGGAAGCCCCATGTGAACAACTCCATCGCGGCCCGGCGACAACCGGGACGACCCGGACAGGTCACTGGGCGGCGAGGACGTCCACCACGAAGCGCAGCGGACCGGTCGGACGTCCACCGGCGGCGGCCTCGTCATTGCCGTACGCCAGCTCGCCCGGGATGTCCAGCTGCACCCGGCTGCCCACGGTCACGCCGACCAGACCCTGGTCCCAGCCGGGGATGACCTGACCGACGCCGATCGGGAAGGTGGCCGGCTGCCCGGACTTCCAGGAGGAGTCGAACTCCTTGCCGTCCTTGTAGAACACGCCCACGTAGTTGGTGGTGATGTTCTGGCCCTTCTTCACGGCCGGGCCCTTGCCCTGGATCACCGGGGTGACCGTGAGCTTCTTGAGGTCACCCTTGCCCGGCGTCACCGTCGGCTTGGTGCCCAGGGCCGGGTCGGCGCCCTCGGGCAGCTGCGGAGCGGGGGGTGCGCCGGCCTCGTCGGGGGCCGGGGCGGAGGCGGACGGGGTCGCGTCGGCCTGGGTCTTGGGCTTGTCGTCGCCCCCGCCGATCGTCACGAAGACGCCGATCAGCACCGCGACCACGGCGACGGCGGCGAGGCCGCTGGCCCACGCGTTGCGCTTGCGCCTCGCGTCGGCGGCCTTCTTCTCCGCCAACTGGGCGGCCAGGCGGCGCCCCGACTTGGTTGCCGGGCTCTGGTCCGGGCCCGTCTGCTGCGTCCGCTCGCTCACGTCGTCGACTCCCTGCTGCGAAGTGTGGCCGGCACCCGGTGCCGGGGGGAAAGCCGACGCACACGGTACCCGCACCGCGGCCTACCGTGCCCGCCGCGGACGCCTCGGATCGCCCAGCGCGACAGTTCCGGGTCTTTCCCGGGCGGTTATTCCGGGACGACCATGAAGTCGGTCACGAACGAGGTGACCCGGCCATCGGCGGCACGGCCGATCCAGGTGCCGTAGCAGCCGTCGCCCCAACCCGTGGACACGGTGACGACGTTGGCGCCGCTGGCCTCGTCCAACACCGCGGTGATCAGCCCCGGGACCGGGGACGAGGGCAGCTCGGTCGGGATGAAGACCTCCTCGACCCGGTCGGAGTCCCAGCCCTCCAGGACGGCGAGCGCGGTCGGGTCGGCGAGGGTGCCGACACCGGCGTCCACCCCGTAGCCGAAGTAGTCGTCCGCGCCGAGGGTGGCGACGTCCTGGTCACCCGCGACGGCCGGCTCCCAGCGGAGCGTCGGCTCGGTCGAGACGACCAGCTCCAGCGCGGCGACCCGTCGGTCCACCTCGGCGTCCTCGCGGAGCACCACCGCCACCCAGGCGCGGGCGGGATGCCGCCCCGGCGGCACGGTCACCGTGAACGGCTCCGCCTCCGGGCAGACCAGCGGGTCACACCCGACCACGCGGCCGGTCGGCAGCACGATGTCGCCCACCGGGTGAACCTCGATCAGGTACCCGCCGTGCTGGTCGGTGAAGCGGGCGCCGGGCGTCAGCAGCCGGTCCAGATCAGGGGTGTACGGCATGGGGGCTCCTCCGGTCGCCAGCGGCCGGCGGAGCCTACCCGGCCCGGCGGACACCGCCGCCGCTGCCGTACGGTCAGGCGCTCTTGCGGGGTGCGGTCTTGCGCGCGGCGGTCTTCTTCGCCGGCTCCGCCTTCTTCGCGGCGGTCTTCTTGGCAGCGGTCTTCTTCGCCGGCTCGGCCGCCTTCTTCTCGGCCGTCTTCTTCGCCGCGGTCTTCTTCGCGGGGGCCTTGGCCGCCTTCTTCTCGGCTGCCTTCTGCGCGGACCGGGCCGACGAGATGGGTGTCGGCTCGCCACCACCGCCACCACCACGGGCCGGTTGCTCGCCGCGAGCAGTCTTGGCGCGCTCCACCGAGGCCTTCAACGCCGCCATCAGGTCGACCGCCGCGGCCGGGGCCTGCTCGACCTCCTCCGGCTGGACGACCTCCCGACCCTCCACCTTGGCGTCGATGACCTCCTGCAACGCCGCCCGGTAGTCGTCGGTGAAGACGTCCGGTTCGAATTCGCCGGTCATCGAGTCGATGAGTGAGCTGGCCATGGCCAGCTCCGGCGGGCGCACCTTGAGGTCCTCGTCGAGGAAACCGAAGTCCGGGGTACGGATCTCGTCCGGCCAGAGCATGGTGTTGAGCAGCAGCACACCCTCGCGGACGCGCAGCGTGGCCAACTGCTCCCGCTGGCGCAGCGCGACCTTGACGATGGCCACCCGCTCCGAGTCGATCAGCGCGTCGCGCAGCAGCACGTACGGCTTGGTCGCCGCGCCGTCCGGCTCGAGAAAGTACGCCTTGTTGTAGAGGATTGGGTCGACCTGCTCGGCCGGCACGAACTCCAGCACGTCGATGGCGCGGGAGCTGGTCAGCGGCAGGTCGGCGAAGTCCTCGTCGGTGAGGATCACCATTTCGCCGCCGCCGATGTCGTAGCCCTTGGCGATGTCGTCGTAGGTGACCTCCTCGCCGCAGACCGAGCAGGTGCGCTTGTAGCGGATCCGCCCGCCGTCCTCGCGGTGGACCTGGTGGAACCGAATGTCCTTCTCCTCGGTCGCGGAGTAGAGCTTCACTCCGATCGAGACGAGCCCGAACGACACGGCTCCCTTCCAGATGGCACGCATCCTGCGCTCCCTTCCCCGGTATCGACCATGCTCGCATCCGAAAGAACCGGACGCGAGGTGTTCGGCCTGGTACTACAGTCGGGTCGTGCCCGGAGCGCCGCTCAAGCCGATGCTCGCGATGACCGGGCCGCTCCCGGCGGGCGACGGCTGGGCTTACGAGTTCAAATGGGACGGCATCCGGGCGCTCGCTGACATCTCCGGTCGTGCTCAGCACCTGTACGCCCGATCCGGCGTGGAGGTCACCGCCGCGTACCCGGAGTTGGCCACCCTGCCCGAGCAGGTCGACGACGCGCTGCTCGACGGCGAGGTGGTGCTGCTCGGCGAGGGCGGCCAGCCGTCCTTCACCGCGTTGGCCGAGCGGATGCACGTCCGGGATCGGGCCAAGGCGGCCCGGCTGGCCGCGGTCATGCCGGTGACGTACATGATCTTCGACCTGCTCCGGCTCAACGGTGACGACCTGACCGGCTGGCCCTACGAGCGGCGCCGGGAGGCGCTGGAGGCCCTCGCGCTCGGTGGCCCCCGGTGGGCGGTGCCGCCGATGTTCGCCGATGGGCCGGCCACCTACGAGGCGGCCGGGGAGCACGGCCTGGAGGGTGTGATGGCCAAGCGGGTCGGGGCCGTCTACCGCCCGGGGGTGCGCTCGCCGGACTGGGTGAAGGTCAAGCTGGAGGTGACCGGCGACTTCGTCGTCGGCGGTTGGCGACCGGGAGCGCGCCGGATCGGCGGTCTGCTGGTCGGGGTGCCCGGGCCGGACGGCCGGCTGATCTACCGGGGCCGGGTCGGCGGCGGGATAGGCGCCGCCATCGAGCGGGAGCTCCTCGCCGAGCTGGAGCCGCTGCGGTCCGGCGCGTCACCGTTCGCGCCCGGGGTGCCGCGCGAGGATGCCCGGGGGGCCATCTGGGTAGAACCACGGGTGGTGGTGGAGGTGAAGTACGGCCAGCGCACCCCCGACGGTCGGCTGCGCTTCCCCCGGGTGCTGCGGTTGCGCCCGGACAAACCTCCGGAGGAGGTCGACGATGCCGGCTGAACGGCTACGGGTGGACGTCGAGGGTCGCGCGCTGGAGCTGTCCAATCTGGACAAGGTGCTCTACCCGGCGGCCGGGTTCACCAAGGGTGAGGTGATCGACTACTACACCCGGATCTCCCCGGTGCTGCTGCCGCACCTGCGGGACCGACCGGTCACCCGGATCCGCTATCCCAACGGGGTGGACGACAAGTCGTTCTTCGAGAAGAACACGCCGGCGGCGACCCCGGACTGGGTGCGGGTGGAGAACCTGCCCGCGCCCGGGTCGACGAAGGGCCGGGAAACCATCGACTACGTGGTCGCCGACGATCTGCCCACCCTGGTCTGGCTGGCCAACCTGGCCGCGTTGGAGCTGCACACACCGCAGTGGAAGGTGGGCGAGCACCCGGACATGATGGTCGTCGACCTGGACCCGGGCCCGCCGGCCGGGCTCGCCGAGTGTTGCCCGGTGGCGGTCCTGATGCGCGACCGCCTCGCCGACGACGGCATCGAGTCGTACCCGAAGACGTCCGGCAAGAAGGGCATGCAGCTCTGCTGCCCGATCGCGGGCACCCAGTCGTCCGACCTCGTCTCCGACTACGCCCGGCGGATCGCCCAGGAGCTGGAGAAGGCCCACCCGAAGCTGATCGTGTCGAAGATGGCGAAGAACCTCCGACCGGGCAAGGTCTTCATCGACTGGAGCCAGAACAACGCGGCGAAGACCACCGTGGCGCCGTACTCGCTGCGGGCCCAGTCGGTGCCGTCGGTGTCGACGCCGCTGACCTGGGACGAGGTCGAGGCCGGCGCACGCGGCCGGAAGCCGGCCGTCCGCCAGTTCACCGCCGCCGAGGTCCTGGCCCGGGTCGAGAGGTACGACGACCTGCTCGGCCCCCTGCTCGACGGTGGCCCGGAGCTGCCCACTCGCTGACGGGCACCGACATCGTCCGGAAGACGCGAAACGGCGCGGCCCGACGTCCACGCGGGTGGACGCCGGGCCGAGTCGGCTGTCGGATCAGCGGTGCCCGAAGACCGTGCGGCTGGAGCCGAGGCGCAGCAGCACCGTCTCGCCGGTGGCGTCCTGGACCCCGTCGTTGTCGGTGATCGCGTACACCTCGCCATTGCCGGCGACGGTCAGACCCTCCAGCTTCTCCTGCGTCCACCCGTTGGTGGCGCGCAGCGCGGGCAGCACGTCGACGGCGAGCGTCTTCGGCAGCACGGTCAGCGGACCGCTCGCCGCCGCACCGGGTAGCGGCACCGTGTAGACCCGCTTGACCGTGGCGGTCGGGCCGTTCAGCTTGTCCCGTTCGATGACCGCTAGCCGGTCGCCGACCACACTGATCTCGGAGAGGCCCATCCAGTCGCCGGGCACGGTGGTGGCCCCCAACTGGTAGCCGAACCAACTCCAGGTGCCCGCCGCGACGTCGTACCGGCCGAGCCGGACGATGCCGGCCGGGTCGGTGCTCAACTCCCGCTGCACGGCCACCCAGACGATCTCCCGACCCTGCCGGTCGGTGGTCGCGGTGACCCCCTCCAGGCCCTGCTTGCCGAGACCGGCGGCGACCTCGGCGGGCAGCGCGACGGTCTGCCGGGTCACCCCGGCGGCGTCGAGCCGGACCAGCTTGTTCTCCGCGCCCTTGGCGCCCTCCACGGCCAGCCAGAAGCCGCCCTGCGGGCGGGCGAAGATGCCCTCCGCGTCGTACCCGACCGGAGCGCCGGCCGCGTCCCGCACCGGCAGCGCGTCGGTGATCACGGCCGGCGTCCGCTTCGCGTCGATGCTGAGGATGCGGGTCTGGCTGTACGCCGCGTCGGTGACGCTGTAGAGCTGGTCCCGCTTGCCCGGAGCGGCGCTCAGCGCGCCGAGCGCGCCCCAACCGATCGGGGCGCCGGAACGGTCGGTGCCGGAGACGATGCTCGGGAACGCCGGGGTCGCCTTGCCGAGCTGGAAGAGCGACACCGAGGCCCGAACGTTGACAGCGGCGTCGTCCTCCTCGCTGGAGACCGCGAGCAGCCCGCGCGACGGGATGGGCAGCAGCCCTTCCGGCCCGTTGGTGGTCGGCAGGACCTGCTGGAAGACCGGCCGGGTGGGGTTGCCCAGGTCGTAGACGGCGACGAAGTTGCTCCGCTCCGAGCCGACGAAGGCGTACCGGCGGCCGTCGTACTCGGCGACGGCCACGCCCTCCGGCTCGGTGCCCTTCTTGCCGGCCCGGTCCTCGTTGTGCAGCCCGTACGTGACGGCGAGCCGTTCGAAGGTGTTGCCGGCGTCCCAGGCGACCTGGCCGTTGCGGCTGTCGAAGACCGACCAGCCACGGGTGCCGCCGTGCCAGTCGCCCTCGTTGGCCGTGGCGAGATAGCGGTCGTCGACCCAGGCCACCGCGTCCGGCTCACGCGGAACGTCGGTGATGCTGCCGGTCAGGTCGATGACACCGTCCTTCTTGGTGTCGATGCCGCTGATGGTGGCGGTGCCGGCGCTGAACACCGTGGTGATCCGGCCAGTCGGCAGGTCGACCAGGGCGACGCCGTTGTTCTCCTGAAGCGTCACGGCCAGCTGGTTGCGGTTGTTGATCGAGACGTACTCCGGCTCGGGGTCGGTCGGCGCGGCGAGTCCGGCCTGCGTCAGCGCGGGCAGCGCGCTGCCGTCGGTCCCGGTCAGCGCGACCGGTCGCAGCCGCCAACCGGCCGGGGTCTTCCCGGTGAGGTCGACGATCTGCACGAAACCGGCGGGCGCCTGGGGCAGGTCGCCCTCCTCGCCGCCGGGCGGGGTGGCCTCCTCGTCGCGCTCGTTCTCGATGGCGATCGCCGCGTACCGCTTGTCCTTGCTGATCGCGATCGAGTCGGGCTGACCGCCGAGATCGAAGCTGGCCACCCGCTGACGACTGGCCAGCTCGATCACGTCGAGGCGGCCGGACGGCTCGGTGTAGCTGGCGCTGGTGTTCACCACCACCAGCACGTACCTGCCGACCACGGCTACCGAGGTCGGCTCGTCCTCGGCGTCGCCGAGCTGGGCCAGGGAGAGGGTGCCGAGGCCGCGCGGCCGGTCGGCACGGGAGATGTCCAGGAAGCCGATGCGCCGGGCCAGCGCGTCGGTGTGGATCAGGGTGCGGCCGTCCTCGCTGACCGCCGAGATCTCGGCGACCGTCGCGGTCGTCGGATCCTCACCGGCTGGACGGTTCTGGAACACCGGGTACGTGGCGACCCGGTCGAAGGCGAGCGACGGGTGGTGCGCGCCGGCCGACGCGGGGGTGGCCCCGGTCAGGCTGGCGGCGGCGACACCGGCTGCGGTGAGCGCGGTGAAGGCTCTTCTGAGTGTCAAGGACTTCCTCCGTTAGGTCGTACCCGCACGGAGGCTGACACCTGTCGGGGAGCGTCAGCTTGCGCCGACATGAACAGTCGGCGAAGCACGGCGCAGCCGCCACCAGGCACCGCCGACCAGGGCGACCGTGACGACGGTGACCGCGACGTCGCCGGCCAGGGCGGCCGCCGGGCTCGCCGGGGAGTACGGCGGCACCAGGTACGCGAACGCCGCGGCGGTCACCAGGCCCGCGGTGCCAGCCGCGAGTACGTGTCGCTGCCCCCAACCGGCGCGCGACGACCAGTACGCGATCAGGGCTCCGGCGGCAACGGCCAGCGTCAGTGCGATCGTCACTCCCACCCAGCCGGGCGTCAGGTCGCCGCCGAGTCGGACGAGGACTACCAGCAGACCGACCCAGAGTGGATGGGGTACCCGACGGGACCGGCGCGGCTGGGCGCGACGCCAGCGGGGCAGCAGGGCGACCGCGACGAGGGCGACGACCACCACCGCGGCGAAGGCCAGTTGGAGCGGGCTGGCCAGGAAATCCTTCCGGCCGCTGCTGTCGGAGAAGATCAACAGACTGCCGAGCAGGTAGATCACGCCGACCACGGCGAGACCGGGCCGGCCCAGCCACGGCCGCAGCCGGCGGTCCGCGCCGAGAAACGACTCGATCAGCACGATCGGGGCGCAGATGGTCAGCACGATGTGGTTGCCCACGTAGTCGAACGCCTGCCGGAGGCTGAACTCCAACCCCGGCACCAGCGACGCCTCGGCGGCGGCCCGGGTGTCGGCGTACTGCGTGTCGTCGAGGTAGTCGGGGTTGAACAGCGACTGGTCGACCAGCCCGGCCTGGAGTACGCCGAACGCGGCGGCGAGCAGCACGATCGTCGGCCAGCCCGCGCCGAGGTGCCGGGCGGTCTCCCGGATGAGGATCGCCGCGCCGCCGTACATCGGGCCCAGGAAGATCAGCACCGGGAGGAAGTCGTCGATGGCGAAGCCACCCCACGAGCACTCGGCCGCCCAGGGCGCGAGCAGCAACAACGCGATCACCGGCAGGAGCCGCCGGCGCAGTGGCAGGCGGTCGGCGGCGGGATGGTCGCCGGTGACGGGGTCGGGTCCGGTCGGCATGGGCGCTCCTCGACGGCGTTTCGGGGTTCACCTGCACCGTGCGCGGGCCACCCGGTCACCCGATACGGCCATCGGCCGACAACCGGTGCGACCAAAGTCGTTGAGTACTGTGGTGCCGACGTCGACCCGGGGAGCGTGGAGATGCAGCCAACCGACACTGCCGACCTGGCGGCCCGCCCCGTCGAGGCCGAGCGTCCGCTGCTCAGCTACCGCGACGAGGCGACCGGCGAGCGCGTCGACCTGACCGCACAGCAGGTCGGCTCGTGGGCGGCGCGTAGCGCGAGCCTGTTGCGGGACGGTTGCGGTCTCGGCCCCGGCAGCCGCGTAGCGGTGTTGCTGCCGCCGCACTGGCGTACCGCCGCGGTGTTGTTGGGCGCTTGGGCCTCCGGCCTGGCGGTGTCGTTCCGACCGCGCGCCACCGCGGGCCTGGCGGTGCTCGAACCCGGCGGCGACCGGCCGTTCGACGCGGTCTTCGTGACGCCGGAGCGGCAGGACGACTGGCTGGAGGACGTGCCGGACGCGCCGCACCGCTATCTCGTCGGCACCGGGCCGGGGCGGCTGGCCGACGTGCCGTTGGGCTGGTTGGACTGGTCCGCCGAGGTGCTTCGGCACGGCGACGGCGCGCCCGACCACACCGCCATCAACCCGTCGGACCCGGCCACCGCGGACGGCACCACCTACGGTCAGTGGGGTGCGCTCGCCCAGGAGTTCGCCACGATGCTGGACCTACGCGCCGGCGACCGACTGCTTGTCGACGCCGCCGAGACCGAGCAACCGCTGAAGTGGTTGCTCGCGCCGCTCTCGGCCGGCGCGTCCGTGGTGATCAGCGCCAACCTCGACCCGGCGCGGCGGGACGCGGTCGTCACCGCCGAACGGATCACCCGCGTCCTCTGAAATCCGCCGTGGCGGCTCAAACAGCGCTGGCCGAACCAGTTCCGTTACATCGGCATCTGCCCTGCTCAGAGGGTCTTTCGTCGATGCCGTCGGCATGTTCTCATACCCGAACAGCGACGTCGTCGACCCGCACCGCCTCCCTCATCGAAAGGTGCACCGATGCGCAGAAGATCGACCTTCCGACTGGCGGTCCTCACTGCCACCGCCGCGATGTTCCTGGCGTCCGGCGGTGCCTCCGGGGCGCTCGCCACGGCCGCGCCCGCGACCGCCTCCCCGGGCGTCACCGCGTGTGAGCCGGGCGCCGACGCGCACAGCGCCGCCCGGGTAGCCGAGGGTGCCACCGCCCAGGAGCCGGAGCTCTACTCCACGAACGAAGCCAACGCCTACGGCGTGATCAAGGACGCGCCGCGCCTGCCGAACGGCAGCGTCACCGTGCCGACGGTCTTCCACATGATCTCCGATCATCCGCTCACCGCGGCCGAGACGACCCGGTGGAACACCCTGATCGCCGCGCAGATGACGGTGCTCAACGACTCGTTCGCGGGCCGTACGGCGGGAGACGCCTCCAACACTCCGTTCCGGTTCTCGCTCGTCGACACGACGTGGACGGTGAACAGCGCCTGGTACACGGTCGTGCCGGGCAAGAACGAGCGGGACATGAAGAAGGCGCTGTACACCGGCGACTCGGAGACCCTGAACGTGTACGCGGCCAACATCGGCGACGGGCTGCTCGGCTGGGCGTACTTCCCGAAGGGCTACAACAACGGGCGCGACTACATCGACGGCGTGGTGATGCTCGACGAGTCGATGCCGGGCGGCACGGCCGGCAAGTACGCCCTGGGTGACACGCTGACGCACGAGGTCGGGCACTGGCTGATGCTGGAGCACACCTTCGCGCACGGCTGCTCCGCGTCCGGTGACTTCGTGGCGGACACCCCGCGCGAGGCGGCCCCGCAGTTCAACTGCCCGGTGGGTGCGGACTCCTGCACCGCGCCCGGGCTGGACCCGATCCACAACTTCATGGACTACACGCAGGACTCCTGCATGAACATGTTCACCACGGGCCAGGCGGACCGGATGAGCGACGCCTGGGTGGCGTTCCGCGCCGGCGGCGCCGGATAGCTCCGCTGGTAGGCGTCGGGGCCGGCGAGTCGCTCAATGCGACTCGTCGGCCCCTTGTCTTGCCGATGATCAACTAACTGTTCACCCGTACAGCGTCCGGCTCTCACCCGGTTTGGCTGGCGAGTTCGCACAGAGCCGGCAGGGTCATCCAACGGCCGCGCACGCCGGCGTGCCACAGCACCTGTGGGCCGGAGCGTTGGCATGCCCTCAACCGCTCGTCGGCCCTGCGGTGTCGTGGCGGGTTTCTTCGCGTCGGTGGCGTCCACCCTGACCCGTCACGAAGGAGAAACCCCGCCATGACGCACGAAACACGTGCGCGTAGGAAGCGAACACGCGGAGTCCTGTCCGCGGTCGCGCTGATCCTCATCGCCGGGCCGGCAACGGCCCTCAACCCCACCCTCGCGGGCGCGCAAGCGACTCCGACCAGCGGTAACACCCCGCTGATCAACCTGAGCAGCGGGCAGAACGTCGAGGGCAAGCTCCCCGTCGTCGTCGAGCCGGTCACCGAGAACGACTCGGTGACCACCCTCGCTGTCGACGGCGACAGGATCGACGCGGAGAAGACCGCCGGCACCGCCCACTTCGGCTTCGAGATGGGCGGCAACGGCACCGAGGCCCGCTACCGCAACTACGTCACCGTCAACGCCCACACGGCCGAGGCGGACCGGGTCTACCTTCCGGACCTCGCCGGTGGGCAGGTCGGCACCCTCGACTTCCCGGGCGACTGGCTGCGCCCCGGGGCCAACACCATCACCGTCCACGCCGGAGCGAACTGGGTCGACACCACCACCAAGACCGCCGTCGGCTATGAGGAGCTGCCCAACGGTGAGGGTGGCCGCTGCCCCAACTACGACGACTACGCGCTGAGCAGCATCAGCCTCAGTTTGCTCGGCGTGGTCGCCGACGGTGAGCAGAACCTGTTCAGCTACAGCTTCGGAGACGGCACCTGCGGCAGCTCGGCGAAGCTGCTCAACCAGGATCTGACGTTCGTCGTCTCCGGTGAGCCGGGCAGCACGTCCGGCCTGCGCACCGACCTCGACACCACCAAGCTCGCCAACGGTACGCACACCGTCAGCGCGACCACCCAGTCGGGCGCGAAGACGTCCGTGACGGTGGACGTCAACAACGCTCCGGCCGGCGCGGCGGTGGTCACCCCCGGTGACGGTGCCCGCGTACGCGGCACCCGACCGGTGATCGCCGCGCTGCCCACCGGCGGCAAGGACCACGTCGAGTCGTTGGCCATCGACGACAAGCCCGCCGAGAACGCGGAGGCGCTGGCCGCTGGCACCGCCACCCTCGGCCTCTCGGTCGCGGCCGGCAACTCGATCGAGGCGCGCTACCACAACTACGCGCTGGTCAACGGCCACCGGGTCGACCTCGGCGGTGACTACGGCGCGACCGGCGCGGAGGACGTCAGGCTGGCGTTCCCCACCCGGTTCCTGCACCTCGGCGACAACGTCGTCGAGATCCGGACCGGCGACTACAACGGCACCCTCAACGGGGCTACCTGCGCGAACCACGACGACTTCACGCTCACCCGGGCGGCGACGAGCCTCACCCTGAGCACGGCGGGCACGGTGACCGCTGGTACCACGTACCTCGTCACCACCAGCGGCACGACCGTGACGAAGGCGGAGACGACCGCCGCCACGCTGCCGTTGGGCGACGGCACCTGCGCCGCCAACAAGGACGCCGAACTCCACTTCACCATCGCGGACGCGCCGACGACGCGGACGGTCGACACCCTCGGCAGCGGGGGCGACGCGCACCTGAAGGTGTTCGTCGGCGGCAACGGCAGCGACAACGGGTACGACAACAAGGTGCTGGTCAACGGCATCCCGGTGGAGATCGGCATGTGGGAGAAGGAGGTCGCCGACCTCACCTTCCCGAACGAGTGGCTGGTGCCGGGCGTCAACGCCGTGGAGTTCGTCGCCGGCAACGACCACGGCAGCGCCAAGCCGGGCGGCTGCGACAACTTCGACGACTTCACCCTGCGGGACTTCCAACTGCTGCCGACCGGCGCGAAGGCGACCCAGCTGACCCGGTCGACAGCGCAGACGACTGTCACCATCGGCTCGGCGGGCTACCCCGCCGGCTCCCAGGTGACCACGTACATCGGGGACGGCACCTGCGGCAGCAGCTACAACGCGGTGCTGAACAAGATGGTCCTGTTCGACGTCACGGCGGCGGACGGCTCGGCGCTGCCGGCGCTGGGCAAGCGCGCCGACGTGGACACGACGTTGATCGCGGACGGCACCCACACCATCAAGGCGGTCGTCGGGGACAAGACCTCGACGCGGCGCTTCACCACCGACAACACCGCCCCGGAGGTCGAGAACAGCGTCCCGGCGGCCGGGCAGCGGCTCACCTCGACCGTGGCGCTCAACGTCAAGATCAAGGATGCCACCGGGGTGGTCGGTACGCCGGTCATCACGCTCGACGGCACGGCTGTCAAGCAGGGTGACCAGATCGGCCACGGCCTGCCGGCCGGGGAGCACACCATCGCGGTCACGGCGACCGACGCGCTCGGCAACACCGCCACCCGCGAGGTGCGGTTCAGCAGCGCCAGCATCCCGGACGTCCCGACCGAGCTGAACTCGACAGTCAAGAGCACCGACCCGCTCTCGGCCGAGTTGTCCGCGCGGATTCCCGGTGCCGAGGGGGTCGGGCTGACCGCCACCTTCACCAAGGCGGACGTGGTCCTGCCGACCGGCGGCTACCAGGGTGAGGCGGCCGACGTGCCGACCACGCTCGACGTCCAGCACGATCGGAACGTGGATGTCGCCTCGCTGCGTCCGCTCGACGGCGCGACGATCGACACCCCGTCCAGCCGTGGGGTGATCTTCCAGCGCTACGACCTGCCGCTCGGGGCGACCAAGCAGGTGCCGACCCTGCGCTGGTCGGGCACGATCGACCCGGCCCGGATCGTGGCGCTGCGGGCGTGGAACCCGGCCACCGACAAATGGGTCGTGCTGACCTCCTCGCGTGGCCAGGTCGGACGCGAGACGGTGCTGACCGCGCCGGTGGAGGCCGGTTACCGCGACGGTGGTGTGGTGCACGTGCTGGTCACCGGCGAGGACCCGTTCGCCGACGACCTGTCCCCGCGCGACTCGACGGCGCAGAACGACAAGGACCGCTTCGAGGACCCAGCCTCGTACGACTTCTCGCTGGCGCACTTCACCGACACCCAGTACATCACCGAGGGTGCGGCCGGCGGCACCTACGACGACTTCGACGGCAAGGCCGAGCCCACGGACGTCGAGACGGTCGAGGAGCAGGCGATCTGGTCGGCCGCGTACCGCGACCAGATGCAGTGGATCGCCGACAACGCGGCCAGCCGCAAGATCGCGTACGCCGCGCACACCGGCGACGTCATCGAGAACGACTACTACGACCCGCTGGCCACCAACCCGGACGGTTCGCTGAAGCGGCCCGGTCTGCACGAGCAGGTCGAGAAGGAACTCGCCGCCGCCTCCGGCTTCCAGAAGATCCTCGACGACAACGGCGTCGTCAACCAGGTCATCGCGGGTAACCACGACGACCAGTTGGGTGCCGAGACGGGGCCCACGTCCCGGTTCAGCCGGACGTTCAGCGCCGACCGGTACTACGGGACGGCGAAGTCCTGGCCGAAGGGCACCGAGTACCACGCGTGGGACGAGGTGACCAAGGCCGACGGTTCCGTCGTGCCGGGCAAGGACAACCAGAACAACTACCTGCTCTTCTCCGCCGGTGGTCTGGACTTCGTCGCGGTCGGCCTGTCGTACGGCGTCACGCCGGCCGAGGCCAAGTGGGCTGACTCGATCTTCAAGCGGTACAAGGACCGCAACGGGATCCTGCTCTCCCACGACTACCTGAAGCCCTCGGCCAACCCGGACGGGCGGGGTGCGGACTTCTCCGCACCGGACGGCTCGCCGCTCTTCAAGCAGGTCGTCGAGGTCAACCCGAACGTCTTCCTGGTCCTCGCCGGTCACGAGCACGGCGTCGGCACCAACCTGAAGTCGAAGATCGGCGTCACCGTCAGCCACGACGTCGTCGAGCTGCTCGCGGACTACCAATTCTACACGGTCACCGCCGCCGAACTATGGCCGAAGCAGGTCGCCGCCGACGGCACCATCGACGTCAACGGCGACGGCACCCCGGACCACAAGGCCACCGACCGGTTGCAGTTCGGGGCGAGCTTCCTACGCCTGCTCCAGTTCGACGTGGACCGGGCCGAGATGCACATCGACACGTACTCGCCGTTCCTGAAGAACTTCGGGGCGACCGAGTACGACATCCGCCAGGACGGCAGCCAGCCCAAGCCGCGGTACAACGGCTCGGAGGACAACCTGACCCTGCCGGTGGACCTCAGCACCCGCAAGACGTCGTTCACCACCGACTCACTGGCCGCGTACGTGCCGTCCGGCACGATCGGCACCGACGAGGTGACCTCGAACGGTGTCGCCACCACGACCTGGGGCAAGCTCCTGCCGGGCACCTCGTACGGCTGGATCGTCTCGGCGAGGAGCGCCGACGGTGGCGAGGCGGTGGCCCAGCCGGCCGTCTTCGCGACCGCCAAGCAGGTCCCGACGATGACCGTCACCGCCGCCCCGACCACCTGGGGCACCGCGGCGACGGTGACCGTGCGGGTCGCGGCCGGCAGCACACCGGTCACCGGCGCGGTGGAGTTGCGCGAGGGTACGACGATTCGCGGCTCGGCCGCGGTCACCAACGGGACCGCGACGTTCACCCTCCCGGTGGGCCTCGCGGGTGGTCAGCACACGCTGACCGCGTCGTACCAGGGCAGTGACCTGCTCACGCCGGTGGAGGCCACCGCCGTGCTGACGGTGAACCTGCCCGCCGAGTGGAGTTCGTCGACGGTCTACAACGACGGCGACAAGGTGACCTACCAGGGTCGGGTCTTCCGGGCCTCCTGGTACACGAAGAACCAGAAGCCAGGCGCCGACCCCAACGGCGCATGGCAGGAGATCGCCATGACCGAGGACGGGACGGCGATCTGGACCGCGTCGCGGGTCTTCAACTCGGGCGACTTCGCGATGTACGACGGCAAGAAGTGGCGGGCCCAGTGGTACACCCGCAACCAGAAGCCGGGTGACCGCAACGGCTCCTGGGAGGAGATTGCCCCCACCCCGCCGGACAACAGCCCGGCGGCCTGGACCCTCACCAAGGTCTACAACGCCGGCGACCGGGTGTCCTTCAAGGGCCACGTGTACGAGGCGAAGTGGTGGACCCGTGGCCAGGAACCGGGTGACAAGTCCGGCCCCTGGAAACTGATCAAGTAGGCAGGTTCGCGTGATCGCCGGCCCGGGACCGCTGCTGGTCCCGGGCCGGTGCGCGTCTCGTCACCCGTCCGGTGGAGGGCACCGGTTCTGCCCACTCTCACGTTTTCCCTGCTCCTACGCTTCGCCGAAGACAGACGCGGCCGGGCACCGGCCACTTTCGACGTCGGCGGAGGGCAGATGGGGTTGCGGCGTACCCGTCGGACCGTTGTTGCGGCGGTGGCCGGCGGCCTGTTCGCCCTCGGTGTGGTCGCGCCCGGTCCGGCGGCGGCGCCGCTGCCCCGCGCGGCCCAGGCCGACGGCCCCACCGCCCCCGACGCGCGGGAGCCGCGCCCACCGCTGCTCCCCGCCGACTTCCAGGGCACCGGCCGGTACGTCGTACGTGACCTCGGCATCGACGTGCCGTTCAGCTGGCAGGGCCGGGGCGGCAACAGCCAGATGATCGCTGGTGGCCCGGACCACCCGATCTGGTTCACGAACCTGATCTACGAGAACACGCTCTACACGCTCACCTACAAGTGGCCGAACATCCCGCTGTTCCCGCCCCGCCCATGCAGCAAGATCCCGGGGTTCTTCAACCGGCAGATCTTCAACGACAAGCTGAAGACCTCCCGCTACGTGGGGCCGGAGATCCTGCAGGGTGACCAGGACCGGCACGTCGACCACTGGCGGGTCGGAGTCGTCGGCGGTTCCACCGTGCCGGGGGAGTTCTTCCGGTTCCCACTCGCGCTCGGCGACATCTACGTCGACCAGCGCGACCCGAGCCGCTGGTGGCAGGTGTTGCAGTTCGGCCTGCAGAACCTCTTCGACCCGGAGCTGGACGAGTGGTTCACGATGGACACCTTCGACCACCGCCCCGGCCAGGTCACCCTCCCCGACCGCTGCCCACCCCCCACGTCCTAACCCACCCGACCGTTGATCAAGAGGTTTGCGTCACCGATCGGCATGTCGATGACGCAAACCTCTTGATCACCGTGGGCAGGTCGGGGTGGGGGTGGGGTTAGAGGGCGAACAGCAGGGCGGCGTCCAGGAGGACTACTGCGGCGGTGGCGAGGTGGACGCCGAAGGCGACCGCCTTTGTTCCGCCGTTTCGCAGCACGATGACGGTGTCGCCCAGCGGGACGAGCGTGACGATCAGCATGAACCACGCGACCGCGTCGGCGGTGGTGAAGGCGATGAGGGCCAGGCCGAGCAGGCCATAGCTGAGATCGCGTACGCCCTTGACCGTGAGGTAGGCGGGATCTCCGTCGGGACGGGCCGGCACGCCGTACCCGGCAGCCGACGCGGTGGGCACCAGCAGGAACCGCGCGCCGATGAAGGCGACGAAGAGGCTGAGCACGACGGCGAGCCCGTAGGCGACAAAGGACAGCATGGTCCGCTCCAGTTCCTAGCGCTGCTAGATGTGAGAGCGACGCTAGCAGAGCGCCGACAGGATATCTAGCGGTGCTAGCATTACGGTCATGTCGACACAGGGGCGCCGGGAGCGCGAGCGGGCGGAACGGGAACAGGCGATCGTCGCCGCGGCACGCGACCTGGCCCTGGCGGAAGGTTGGGACGCGGTGACCACCCGCCGGCTCGCCGCCGAGATCGAGTACAGCCAGCCCGTCCTCTACAGCCACTTCAAGGGCAAGGACGCCATCATGGCGGCCGTCGCCGTCGAGGGCTTCGCCGAGTTGGCCGACGCCCTGGCCTCGGCCCGGGCCTCGGCCGCCAGCCCTCGGCAGGTGGTCGCCGACGTGGCGGCGGCATACGTCGCGTTCGCGGAGCAGCGTCCCGCGCTCTACGACGCGATGTTCACCCTCGCCGTGGACCTGCCGTTCGCCACTCAGGACGTCCCGACGGACCTGGCCCGCGGCTTCGCCGAACTGGCCGAGGCGGTGCGCCCGGTCGCCGGGGACGACGACCTGGAGACGGTCACCGAGACGTTCTGGAGCGGCCTGCACGGGCTGGTCACGCTGATGCGCAGCGGCCGGCTCCGCCGCCCCGGCCACGACCGCCGGCTGGCGGTGATGGTGGACCGCTTCTCCCGCTGAGCATTGCCACGCGCTGAGTTCACCGACCGCTGGGCCGGGGCGTGCGTCGAGCGCAGGGCGACAGGTGGTCGGTGGGCAGGGCGCACCGCGCGCCGCCGGGTAGTGGCCGATCACAGAAGACCCAGTGTCGTACGCCCTGCTGGTCCTCCGCCGAGACGGTCACCCCGCCCGGCTCGACCCGCGCGCTGAGCCGGACCAACACCCGAGCGGCGGTACGCGCGAAGATCCGTGCCCGCAGCAGGTCGGGCGCGGTGATCGGCAGGTGGATCACCCAACGGTCGCTCATCGGTGGCGGCACCGTTCGAGGCGCTGCCAGGGCTGCGGCTGCTCTGCCTGCCATGTCGTCGCAGGTGGCTCGTCGCGTCGGCTCGCCAGCCGTCGGATCAGGTTGCGCACGGTGACTGCCCTTCGTCGGATGGGATCGACGTGGAGGGGCGGTCTCCGCCGGTTGCGGTCGGCGGAGACCGCCCGGCCCGCGGCCGTTCGGGGGTACGGCAGCAGGGCCGCGCCGGGGAGCGCGGCGGATGGAGTCTCGACGGTCGGATCTCGGCGGCGATGCGAGACCAGTACGAGAGGCGCCAACCGACCGCAGCAGCACCGCATCACCGAGAGCGACGCGCCGCACGAGGCCGCCCACCGCGCTGATCGACTCGGTTTTCAGGAAACCGGGGCATCAAAGCGCCCCGGACACCGCGACTTCCTGAAAATCGAGTCGATCAACGGCCGCACGTGGTCAGTCGACCGTCGGGAGCTTCGGGCCGAGGACGTCGTCGGCGTCGACGATGGTGTACGCGTACCCCTGCTCGGCGAGGAAGCGTTGCCGGTGGGCCGCGTACTCCGTGTCGATCGTGTCCCGGGACACCACCGTGTAGAAGTGCGCCTGCCGGCCGTCGGCCTTCGGCCGGAGCACCCGGCCGAGCCGCTGCGCCTCCTCCTGGCGTGACCCGAACGTCCCCGACACCTGGATCGCCACCGCCGCCTCGGGCAGGTCGATGGAGAAGTTGCCGACCTTCGAGATCACCAGCGTGCGGATCTCCCCGGTGCGGAACGCGTCGAAGAGCCGTTCCCGCTCCTTGTTGGTGGTCGAGCCCTGGATGATCGGCGCGTCAAGGTACTCGCCGAGCTGGTGTAGCTGGTCGATGTACGCGCCGATCACCAGCACCTGGTCGTCCGGGTGCCGGTCGACGAGCGCCTTGACCACCGGCAGCTTGGTGCGGGCGGTCGCCGCCATCCGGTAGCGCTCCTCCGCCTCCGCCGTCGCGTACGACATCCGCTCCGCGTCGGTCAGGGTCACCCTGACCTCGGTGCACTCGGCGGGGGCGATCCAGCCCTGCGACTCGATGTCCTTCCACGGCGCGTCGTACCGCTTCGGACCGATGAGGCTGAACACGTCCCCCTCGCGGCCGTCCTCGCGTACCAGAGTCGCGGTGAGGCCCAGCCGGCGGCGGGCCTGGAGGTCCGCGGTGAACCGGAAGATCGGTGCGGGCAGCAGGTGCACCTCGTCGTAGACGACCAGGCCCCAGTCGCGGGCCCCGAAGAGGTCCAGGTGGGTGAATGCGCCGCCGCGCCGCGAGGTGAGCACCTGGTACGTCGCGATGGTGACCGGGCGGATCTCCTTGCGCTCGCCGGAGTACTCGCCGATCTCCTCCTCGGTCAGCGACGTACGGGCGATCAGCTCCCGCTTCCATTGCCGGCCGGCGACCGTGTTGGTGACCAGGATCAGGGTGGTCGCCTTCGCCTCGGCCATCGCCGCCGCGCCGACCAGGGTCTTGCCGGCGCCGCAGGGCAGCACCACCACCCCCGACCCGCCGGCCCAGAACGCCTCGACGGCCTCCCGCTGGTACGAGCGCAGCGTCCACGGCTTGCGCCCGTCCTTGCCGGCCTCGGCCAGCTCGATCGGGTGCGCCTCACCGTCGACGTAACCGGCCAGGTCCTCCGCCGGCCAGCCCAGCTTGAGCAGCGCCTGCTTGAGCCGACCGCGCTCGGACGGGTGCACCCGGATGGTGTCGTCGTCGACCTTGTCGCCGAGCATCCCGGCGAGCTTCTTGCTCTTGGCCACCTCGATCAGCACCAGCCGGTCCAGTGCGCGCAGCACCAGCCCGTACGCCGGGTCGTTGGCGAGCTGGAGCCGGCCGTACCGGTCCATCGTCTCGGCCACGTCCACCAGCAGCGCGTGCGGCACCGGGTAGCGGGAGTACTTGAGCAGCGAGTCCACGACGCCCTCGGCGTCGTGCCCCGCCGCGCGGGCGTTCCACAGACCCAGCGGGGTCAGGCGGTAGGTGTGCACGTGCTCCGGCGAGCGTTCCAGCTCCGCGAACGGCGCGATCGCCATCCGGCAGGCCTGCGCGTCGGGGTGGTCGATCTCCAGCAGCAGGGTCTTGTCCGACTGCACGATCAGTGGTCCACCGCTCACGCCAGCGTCCTCTCCTCGGTTGGCCGTCCGGCCGGAACGGGTCGCATACCCGCCGTTGGCCGACCATCCAGTGTTGCACGATGCGGGACGGCGGAAGAAAGTTGCTCACCAGCCGCAACCGTGACGGCACTCACGAACGTCTAGTAAAGGGACGACTGTCTGGGGAGGGCCCATGAAGCATGTCCGGATCACTTCCCGGCTGGTCGCCCTTGTGGTGGTCGTGCTGGTCGGCGCGGGTGCGTGCGCGTTCGATCCGCAGTCCGGCGGGAGTGGTGGCGGGGGAGCCGCCCCAGTCGGTGCGGCGGAACAGGCAACGGGGGCGAGCGACACGCCCGGGCCGGACCAGCACGGCCGGCCCACGCCGGCAGCGCCCACAGCCAAACCCTCCCGGAAACCCACGCCGAAGCCGACCCGCACGGCAGCACCCACGACGACCCCCAGCACCGGTACGCCGAAGGTCGCCGGCTGCCCCCAGGGTCAGCACCAGCGCGCGGTGGAGACCTACCTGGCCCGGTTGGGCGGGTTCGGGACGGTGAGCGTGGACGGTCGGCAGTCCGCCGCCGACTGCGCCGCGATCAAGAAGTTCCAGAAGAGGTACGGCATTCGCCCCGTCGAGGGTCGCGCCGGCCCGACCACCCTCGACGTGGCCCAGCGCCTCGCCACCACCGACACGACCCGCTGCAAGGCCGGCACGGGCACCACGTTCTGCGTGGACCTGACCCGGCAGACCGTCTGGGCGCTCCGCGGCGGCAAGGTGATCATGGCGCCGACGGTGACCCGCACCGGCATGTCCGGCTACCGCACCCCGGCCGGCACGTACACCGTCAACTACCGCAACCCCAAGGAGTGGTCCGACCCGTACGAGGTGTGGCTGCCGTACTGGCAGCACTTCACCCAGGGGATGGGCTTCCACGAGACCACCACCTACCTGCACGAGAAGTCGATCGGCTCGCACGGGTGCGTCAACCTGTTGCACGCCGACGCCGTCCGGATGTGGGAGCTCGGCAAGGTCGGCACCCGGGTCGTGCTGATCGGCCGACGCCCCGGCACCTGAGTGACACGCAGCGAATCGGGGTGATAACCCCCTGTCCGACCGGACTTTCGAGTGTCACCCTTGGGAGTCCAGGGCCGGACCGGGCGGGGAGGCTGGGCATGACGGTCGACCGTGACGTGATCGCAGAGCACGAGCACGCACCACCCGACGAGGTGTCCCGAGCGACCGTGATCGCGTACCTCGTCGCGGCGACGCTCCTCCTCGGGTGGTTCCTCTTCGGCTGGCTGGTGCTCCGGCAGGGCTTCGTCGACTCGGTCGGGGAGTCCGCCGGTGCCGGCTTCGCGCTGCTGCTGATCATCTCGGTGGTCGGCACCGTACGCCGCAGCCGCCGCTGACCGACAGCGCCCGCGCGGTGGCGCCATCGGTCAGTCCGCCACCACCGCCGCGGTGATCCGGTGCAGCGCGAACGTGTGCAGCATCTCGGTCCGTTCGTCCTCGGCCCGCAGGTAGCCGGCACCGATCGAGACCGGCTTGAGCAGGCGCGACGCGGTCGCCCCGTGCGCGTCGACGTAGCCCACCCAGACCAGCGCCTTGTCCCGGACCGCCTGTTGGAGCACCGCCAGGGCCTCGCTGTGGGTGTGTGCCGGCACCGGGCCACCGCCCAGCCCCGGCGCACCGCCGCGCACCACCGCCGGTGCCCGCCGGGCCGCCCGCGCCGCCGCCTCACCCCGCCGGATGTGCTCCACCACGCCGAGCAGCCGGGGCATGGGCAGCTTCGGGGCGGCCAGCGGATCGATCGTCCGGGTGGTCACGGACACCCGGGGCGGGGCCCGCCGGATTCGGGGCCGGGCCAGCACCGTGCTGCCGGTACCGTCCTCCTGCACGGGGGCGTACCCCGCGTCGCGTAGCGCACCCAGCAGCCGACCGACCTGGTACTGCGTGCACAGCACCGTCGGGGCGAGCCGCCGCAGCGCCAACGACTCCAGCCGCCGGTCGGCCAGCACCTCACTGATCAGCGTCTCGTCGTCGCTGCGCAGGTACGACCCGGCCAGGCCGACCCGCAGCCCGCCGTGCTTACGCGCCACGTCGTCGATCAAATAGGTGAGCCCCTGCGGCACCGGGGTACGCGACCGGCGCCGGAACACGTCGTGCAGGTCGTCGGCCGTGTAGCCGGAATCCAGTGCTCGCCGCACGCTCGCCGTGGTCACCCGGTGCACGCTGGCCCCGCCGGCCGACTCCAGCTCGGTCATCGCCTCCAGCTCGACGGCGAGCGCCGGCTCGGGTGGTCCGGGCACCACCACGGTCAGGTCGGCCTGCACCAGGAAGTGGTCGACCGGTGCGGGCAGCAGGGCGTCCAGCGCCCGCGCGGCACTGGACGGGTCGCCACTCTCGACGTCCGCGTGCACGCCCAGCGGGTCGTCACCCCGCTCGTCGGTCGACGTCAGGTCACCCAGCAGCAGTCGACCGTACGAGGTGAGCGCCCCCAGCCCCGTCACGCCCAGTTGAGCGGCCTCGGCCAGCACCTCCCGGTGGGCGGCGTCCCGGCCCCGGCTGCGGCGCGGGGCCCGCCAGTCCAGCAGGTCCTGCACCTCCTCCGGGGTGGGCGCGGTCGCCGGCTCCAGATCGGCGAGCACCCCGAGCACCGCCCGCCGGGTGGCCGGCACGCTGGCCCGCTCGGCCTCGGCGGAGAGCGCGGTGATCGGCCGGTCCCGGTCGTCACGGCGACCCACCAGTCCCACCTGCCGGGTCATGGTCAGCCACGCTCGGGCGAGCTGCTCCCAGCGTTGGGCCAGCGAGGCGGCCCGCCACACCTCGTACCCGCCGGTCGGCAGCACCTGCTGGTCCGCCCCGTACCGGCCGGTGGTCGCGCCGGGCATCTCCAGCTCACCGAGGAGCCCCGCCGCGTACGCGACCTCCAACAGCAGCGCGGTGGTCGGTTCGTCCAGCCCGGCGGTACGCGCCAACCGGCGCAGATCCCGCACCCCGATGCCGCCCGAACGAAGCACCGGCGCGGGCTCGTCGGCGAGCTGCTCCAGCAGCCCTTCGGTGTTCCGGACCACCTCCATGGTCTGCCCGGCCCCGGCCGAGTCGACCGCCTTCGGCTCGCGCGGCGCGGAGGCCACCGGCGGTGGGCTGGTGCGCAGCGGCCCGAGTGGGCCGCTGTCGCGGCGCAGCAGCAGGCCGACCTCGCGGGGCAGCTCCACGGTTCCGCTGGCCGTGGACGAGCCGGTCGTCACCGGGACCAGCAGCCGGTTGTCGACGAGCCACCGCACCGGGGACCCGGTCGGGGCGCCCCCGTTGGTCGGGTCGGAGAGGACCGGGTCCTCCGCGCCCAGCGGCGGCGCCTGCAACGCCCCGGGCGGCACGCTGCCCACCGGCGGGCCGGCCGCCAACCGGTCCAGGATCGCCCGGGCCGAGGGCGGGGCGGCGAGCACCGTCCGTCGGAGCTTCGCCGGGTCCGCGCAGAGCGCGGCGGTGCGCGGGTCCAGCTCCGCGGCCGGCCGGCCGAGCCCAGCGGGGTACGGGGCGACCTCGTCGACGGCGGGCACCACCTGGAGCGCATGCTCCGGGCCGTACAGCAGGAAGAGCGCACGTAGTCGGCCCACGGCGGCCCGGACGGCCGTCGGAGCCGGCAGTTGCGGCCCGGAGGTCGCCATCGCGAGCACGGTTTCGGTGGTCGTGGTGGCGTCGTCCGGATTCCGGGTGAGGCGGGCGGCGTCGAGGATCTGGAGGGTGAACTGGTCCAGACCGTCCAGCGCGCGGGCCACGGACACCCGGGACTGGGCCCGGATGGCCAGGGCGGAGACGTCGGACGGCACGGGCACGACGAGGTCGGGCCGCAGCTGGAGGAGCGCGGCCAGTGACTCGTCGGGCAGCGACCGCAGGTGGTCGGCGAGTGAGGTGGTCATCGTCTTTCCACGCTAGCCCGGCACCGGGCTTCCGCGCCCCTCGGACGTCCGGCCGACTGGGAGTAGCCGGTACGTTTCTCGACATGCCCGCACTGACCGTCGGATTCGACCTCGACATGACCCTGGTGGACTCCCGCCCCGGCATCGCCGCGGCCTACCGGGCGCTGACCGCGAGGACCGGTGTGCCGGTCGACGCCGAGCTGGCGGTGTCCCGGCTCGGCCCGCCGCTGCGTACCGAGATCGCGCACTGGTTCCCGCCGGAGCAGGTCGAGTCGGCCGTGCGGGTGTATCGCGAGCTGTACCCGGCGTACGCGATCACCCCGACGCTCCTACTGCCCGGCGCGCGGGAGGCCATCGACGCGATCCGTGCGCGGGGTGGCCGGGTGCTCGTCGTCACCTCCAAGATGGGCCGGCTGGCCCGGTTGCACCTGGACCACCTCGGTCTCACGGTCGACGAGTTGGCCGGTGACCTGTTCGCCGAGCAGAAGGCGACAGCTCTGCGGGAGCACGGCGCGACCCACTACGTCGGTGACCATGTCGCGGACATGGTGGCGGCGGCTGCGGCCGGGGTGCCCGGCATCGGCGTCGCGACCGGCCCGTGCTCCTCCGACGAGCTGCGCGCGGCCGGGGCGGAAGTGGTGCTGGACGGGCTCGTCGAATTCCCAGCGGCGCTCGACGGGATGATCCAGCTAGCCTTGGAGCAGTAGCGGCTCAAGTGAAGCAGGGGTTTTCAGGTGCCTACGGGTCGAGTGAAGTGGTACGACACGGCCAAGGGATACGGCTTCGTCACGAGTGACGAGGGCGGCGACGTGTTCCTGCCCAAGGGGGCGCTGCCGGCGGGTGTCACCGACCTCAAGGGTGGCCAGCGGGTCGACTTCAGCGTGGTGGACAGCCGCCGGGGCGCGCAGGCCATGGGAGTCAAGCTGCTGGACGCGCCGCCGTCGATGGCGGAGCTGCGCCGTCGGCCGGCCGAGGAGCTGCACGGCCTGGTCGAAGACATGATCAAGGTGCTGGAGGCGAAGGTCCAGCCGGACCTGCGCCGGGGTCGGTACCCGGACAAGAAGGCCGCGCAGAAGATCGCTCAGCTGGTCCACGCGGTGGCACGCGAGCTGGAGGTCTGAGGCACCAGGCCGGCGGTGGCGGCCCGGTCGAGCAGTGCCGCCACCGCGGCGAAGCCGGCCTCGCCCAGGTCTGCGGTGAACTCGTTGACGTAGAGGCCGATGTGCCGGTCCACCACGTCGAGTTCCATCTCCTGGGCGTGCGCCAACACGTACTCCCGGCTGGCCGCCGGGTCCGCCCAGGCCTGCCGGACCGACTCGCGGACCCAACCGGCCGCGGCCTCCGGGTCGACCGCCCCACGACGGGCCAGGATCGCGCCGAGGGGGATGGGCAGGCCGGTGTCGGCCTCCCACCACTCGCCGAGGTCGACCAGGGCGCTCAGGCCGTGCCGGTGGTAGGTGAACCGGGCCTCGTGGATGACCAGCCCAGCGTCGTAGCGCCCAGCCGCCACGCCCGGCATGATCTCGTGGAACGGGACCACTTCGATCCGGGCCGGCGGTCGCCCGGCCGACCAGAGCCGGAACAGCAGGTACGCGGTGGTCCGGTCGCCCGGCACCGCCACCGTGGCACCGGTCAGGTCGGTGCGGTCCGGCCCGCCGTCACGGTCGCCCCGGGTGAGCACCAGCGGGCCGCAACCGCGACCGAGCGCGCCCCCGCAGGGCAGCAGGTGGTAGTCGTCGAGCAGCCAGGGCAGCGCCGCGAAGCTCACCTTCACCAGGTCGAACGCGCCCCGCTCGGCCGCCGTGTTGGTGACGTCCACGTCGGCGTACGTCACCTCGACCGGCGGCGCGCCGGGCACCCGCCCGTGCACCAGCGCGTGGAAGACGAACGTGTCGTTGGGGCAGGGCGAGATCGCCAGGGAGAGCGCCACACCCCCACGGTAGCCCCGCCCCGCTCGGCCCCGTTGCAGCGGTCCCGCGCCTGTGACCTGCCGGGCACTCGGCGCCCTCTGCCGGCGGGCATGGTCGGGTACCAGGCCAGCGACGGGGGGTGGGGCTAACCACTGCCGCGCCCTGTAGAGCTGCCCCGTTGGCGGGGCGCCGTCGCCATGCCAGTGCCTGTCGGGCGGTGTCGTTGGTGGCGGCTGGCGGCTGGCGGCTGGCGGCTGGCGGGTGGCGGTGGCGGGTGGGCGGTGGCGGTCGAGCTTTGATCTTTGCCCGGCGTCTATCCGGCGCGCCCCGCCGACGGGGCAGCTCGACAGGCGCGAACAAAGAGGTATGCACAGCGACGGCGACTTTATCCACAGGGTTGTCCACAGGTGGGTTGGGTCCTGTTGACGAGTCGAGTTGAGCGGAAAACCATGGACCGGTGGCTGCCGACAAGGATGCGATCGACGTGGGGGCAACTCTGCGGGATCTTCGTCGACGCGCCGATCTGAGTCAGCGGGAATTGGCCGAGCAGTCCGGGGTCCCGAAGAGCACGGTGGCGCGGATCGAGGCGGGGCAGGGTGCCGGGCCGGCGTTCCGGACGGTGGAGCGGCTGGTCCGTGCGGCCGGCGGTGAGGTCTTCCTGAGCCTGCCCGGCGACCCCTCCCGCAGGGTAGGCGGCGAGTCACCGGATGCACCGGACGACGAGCCACGGGACGAGGCCGGTCGTCGATACCCGGCCCACCTTGACGTCCGGCGGGTCCTGACCCTCAAGGATTGGCCGGGTGCCTGGTGGGCGCACTCGTACACCTTGCCGCGGCGGTTGTGGCCGATACGCGTCCCGGAGCTGACCTACGACCTGGATCGAGCGCGGCGTGACGAGCGACGCTTGCGGAACCGGGCGCGCGCCGAGGTGCGGTATCGGCGCGCCGTTGAAGGGCTTCCGGCCACATCGTGGCGCTTTCTCGCCGAGGTGCCGGGCGTCGGGCCGGTCGGCGAGCTGAGGGCCCATGAGCGGAGCTTCGACCTGCTCCTCGGCGAGGATTGGGGCGACCGGCGTGAGCTGGTGTTGGAGGGCGTTCTCGTTGCTCCGGGCCTGCGGACTCTGGGCATCGGGCGTCAGTTGATCGGGCTGCTGGCCAGGGAGATGGCGGTGGCCGGCATCCGGACCACGCACGCGATAGCCGAGGCCGGGAACGTCGAGTTCCTTCTCGCCTGCGGGTTTGAGCTACAGGCGGGCCGGCCGTCGGCGCTCACGCTCGACGTGTCCACTCCGCGGCCGTAGTCAGCGCAGTGCCGGGGCTGCTGCGGTCAGTGCGGCGAGGGCTTCACGCAGCCGCCAGGCGTCCCGGTCACGGGGGCCGATCGGGTTGGAGATGGTGCGCAGCTCGGCGAAGGGCACCCCGGCCTGCGCCGCGGCGACCGCCACGCCGTACCCCTCCATGGCTTCGGCGACCGCTTCCGGATGCCTCCGGCGCAGCTCGTCGGTGCCGGCGGTGGTGCCGGTGACGGTGCTGACCGTGAGCACCGGGCCGACCGTGGCCGTCGGGAGGGCGGTCCGCAGTGCCGCCAGCAGGCCCGGGTCCGTCGGCACCCTGCTGCCGGCGCCGAGCAGCGCGGGCGGCATGCCCAACTCGTCGACGGGGATGAAGCCGTCGGGCGACTCCGCGCCCAGGTCGGCGGCGATGCTGGCGGTGCCGAGCACCGTGTCGCCGACCTCGGCCCGCCCGGTGAAGCCGCCGGCCACGCCGGCGCTGACCACCGCACGGTACGGGCGGCCGGCGGCCTCGGCCAGCGCCAGCAGACGGGCGGTGGCGGCACCGGCGACGGCTGGGCCCACACCGATCGGCGTGACGGTCACGGTGTGGTCGGTCAGCCCGGCGCGGACCGCGTCCGCCTCGGCTGGCACCGCCGTCACCACCAGCAGACCCGTCACGAGAGTGAGCCGGGGGACTCGCGGCGGGTGTCGTCGTCGGCCCCGCCACCCGGGCCGCCAACCGCCGACGACGGGCGGTAGATGTGGTAGCCCGGCGGGGCGAGGCTCGGGTCGTCGTACTGCGGTGAGCTGGTCTGGGCCGGTGCCGGTGAGGTGGGCGCGGGGTCCCCGGGCTCGTCCGCCGGCTCGTCCTCGGTCAGCTCGTCGTCGCCGAGCGGCCGGCCGGCCAGCTTCTCGCCGCGCAGTCGGGCGGCGGCCAGCACACCCCGGATCGCGGCCAGTACGCCCACCCCGGCGGCGACCGCGATGCCGATCCGACCATCGAACGGCACCAGCCCGAGCCCGCCGCCGGCGACGAAGGCGAGCATCAGCGCCGTCTCGGAGTGGGCGAAGGAACTGGCGCGCAACCGTTCCGGGATGCGCTCCTGGATCGAGGCGTCCACGGCCAGCTTCGCTATCCCGCTGACCAGCGCGGCGACCAGGCAGAGCAGGGCGACCATCACCAGCGAGAACTGGATGACGGCGAGCACCGCCACCCCGGCCACGATGATCATGCTGCTGGACTGGATGGCGGTCGGCCGGTGGATGCGCAGTCGGGTGCCGATGGCGGTGGCCAGGAAGGTGCCGACCGCGAGCGCGCCGCCGACCACGCCCAACGCCCACTCGGCGCCCAGGTCCCGGCCGAACACCACGGTGGTCAGGTCGCCCTTCTTGATCGCGAAGGCGAGGAAGAGCAGCAGGAAGCCGTAGAGCGCGCGGAGCGTCGCGGCGCCGATCAGGGTGGCGATCACCAGCCGGCCGGACGGTCGGCCCCGGCCCAGTGGCCGATCGCCACGGCGGCGGCCCAGCGCGCGCAGTGGCCGGGGGACCCGCTCCGGTGGTTCCGAGTCGGCCTTCGGTGGCAACCGCAGGGAGATCACCATGCCGACCAGGAAGATCACCGACGCGACCCGTAGCGGCCACTGCGGCCCGAACCAGAACGCGGCCAACCCGATCGGCGCCACCAACGCACCCGCGACCGTGCCGTAGACGCTGGCCCGGGCGCCCACCTGGGACAGGCCGAGGCCCTCCGGCAACAACCGGGGCACCGCCGCGGAGCGGGCCACACCGTACGCCCGGGAGAGCGCGAGCACTCCGAACGCGGCCGGATAGAGCCCGAAGCCGTGGATGTAGTCGGAGATCAACCAGGCCAGGAAGGCGCGGCCGAGCATCGTCGCGGCCAGGGCGTACCGCCGGCCGTGCCGGAAGTGGTCCAGCAGCGGGCCCACCACCGGGGCGAGCATCGCGAACGGCACCATGGTCACCAGCAGGTAGAGCGCGACCTTGCTGCGGGCCTCACCGAGCGGCACGTTGAAGAAGATCGTGCCGGCCAGGCCGATGGCGATCAGGGTGTCGCCGGCACAGGAGAGCGCGTGCAGGTCGAACAGGCGAACCATGCCGACCTCGCCGCCGGCGCCCCGGGCGCGGGCCCGACCGGCCCGGCGGGTCACCCAGCGGCCGCTGCCCACCGAACCACGCAGCAGCAGACGGATGGCGCGAATGCCGGTGCCGACGGTCCGCCCGAGGACGGATCGCCCGGAGCGGGAGTACGACGGCATGTGCACCATCCTCGCCCATCTGATCCGGGTACGCCGCACCACCGCTGGGAAAGGTTCCCCGGGAGTCCCTGTCACCCCTGCGAGGCGCATGGGGAACAATGGTCTGGTGACCAGGCCCGCCTCCACCCGCGCAGCCCGTCTCGACCAGGTCTGCGCCGCCGCCGTCGAGGTGGCCCGCGCCGGCATCACCGAGGTGGACGCCGACGATGTCGGCGCCCACCTGCAGGTCGTGGCCGAGGGTGATCGGCTGGTCACCCACTACTTCGAATGCGGCCTCGCCGGTTACAACGGCTGGCGGTGGGCGGTCACCGTCACCCGGGTGCCGCGCAGCAAGACGGTGACCATCTGCGAGACGGTGCTGCTCCCCGGCCCGGACGCGCTGCTCGCGCCCGGCTGGCTGCCCTGGCAGGAGCGGCTCAAGCCGGGCGACCTCGGTCCGGGCGACCTGCTCCCGACCTCGCCCGACGACGATCGACTGGTCCCCGGTTACCTGCTCTCCGACGACCCGGCGGTCGAGGAGACGGCGTGGGAGTTGGGTCTCGGGCGCGCCCGCGTGCTCTCCCGGGAGGGTCGCATCGACACGGCGCAGCGCTGGTACGAGGGTGACCACGGCCCCGCCGCGGCCATCTCGACCGCCGCGCCGGCCACCGCGCGCTGCGGCACCTGCGGCTTCTACCTGCCGCTGGCCGGCGCGATGCGGCAGGCCTTCGGCGCGTGCGGCAACTTCTACGCTCCCGACGACGGCCGGGTGGTGAGCGCCGATCACGGTTGCGGCGCCCACTCCGAGACGTTGATCGAGGCGGCCGAGACCGCGGTCGAAGAGCTTCCCACGGTGTACGACGACAGCGCGGTCGAGGCCATGTCGGTCAGCCGGGCCCCGGGATCGGTGGAGGCGGCTGAGCCGGCGGAGCCGTACGGGCACTCCTGATCGTCCGCGCCGGAGTGCTCCGGCGCGGTGGCCAGGTCACCTCGCGCGGCGGCGCCGTCGGTTGGCGTCGTGCCGCATCATCACGGCGAGGCCCGGAAAACCCCACAGGAAACCGGCGAGGCAGGTCCAGAGCCAGTTCTGGTGACCGTGGTCGGTCAGCCAACCCCGGAAGAAGATCAGCAGGACCAGCCCGACCACCGCCCACGCGGTCAACCCGGCGAGGGCGAACGGCACCATCGGCGGATCCAGTGGTGCGGGCCGCGGTGGCTGCTCGTTCGGCATTCGGCAAGCGTACGGGATCCACTTCCCCTGCCCGTTGACGATCTGGGACGATGCGCGCGACAACCGGAAGATCACCTGCGAGGACCTGATGGCAGTAGCGCCGCCCGAGAACGGCACACCTCCCAAACCCGCTCATCCGCGTAACGGTTTCGACCGGTTCTTCGAGATCTCCGCGCGTGGCTCGACGTTGAGCCGTGAGGTACGCGGTGGCCTGGCGACCTTCTTCACGATGGCGTACATCGTGGTGCTCAATCCGCTGATCCTGGGTGGCGCCGTCGACGGTGACGACAAGAGTCTCCCGATTCCCGCGCTGGCTGCCGGCACCGCGCTGGTCGCCGGCCTGATGACCATCCTGATGGGGGTGGTCGGCCGCTTCCCGCTGGCGCTCGCCGCCGGTCTGGGCGTCAACGCCCTGGTGGCGTACGAGATCGCACCCGAGATGACCTGGGCCGACGCGATGGGCCTGGTGGTGATCGAGGGTCTGATCCTCGCGGTGCTGGTGCTGACCGGTCTGCGGACCGCGGTGTTCCGCTCGGTGCCGACCCAGATGAAGACCGCTATCGGGGTCGGCATCGGCCTGTTCCTGACCATCATCGGCCTGGTGGACGCCGGCTTCGTCCGACGCATCCCGGACGCCGCCAACACCACCGTTCCGGTCGGCCTGGGCATCGGCGGCAAGCTGGTGAGCTGGCCGATGCTGGTCTTCGTGGTGGGCCTGCTGATCACGTTGGTGCTGGTGGTCCGTCGGGTGAAGGGCGCGATCCTGATCGGCATCCTCGCCTCGACGGTGCTGGCGGTGATCGTCGAGGCGATCGGCAACATCGGCCCGTCGTTCGTCAACGGTCAGCCCAACCCGAAGGGCTGGTCGCTGAACGTGCCGGAGCTGCCCAAGACGGTGGTCGACCTGCCGGACCTGTCGCTGCTCGGCAAGTTCAACGTGCTCGACTCGTGGGGCCGGGCCGGTTGGCTGGTCGTGCTGATGTTCATCTTCACGCTGCTGATCACGGACTTCTTCGACACCATGGGCACGATGGTCGCCGTCGGTCAGGAGGGCGACCTGCTCGACGAGCAGGGCACGCCGCCGAAGGCCAAGGAGATCCTGCTGGTCGACTCGATCGCGGCGGCGGCCGGCGGTGCGGCCAGCACCTCCAGCAACACGTCGTACATCGAGAGCGCCGCCGGTGTCGCGGAGGGTGCGCGCACCGGCGTGGCCAACCTGGTCACCGGCGCGCTCTTCCTGCTCGCGATGTTCCTGGCGCCGCTGGTCGTGATCGTGCCGTTCGAGGCGGCGTCGACGGCGCTGGTGGTGGTCGGTTTCCTGATGATGACCGCGGTGCGGACGATCGACTGGTCCGACTACGAGATCGCCATTCCGGCGTTCCTCACCATCGTGCTGATGCCGTTCACCTACTCGATCTCCAACGGGATCGGCGCCGGTCTGATCACCTTCGTGGTGGTCAAGCTGGCCCGGGGCAAGGCCCGGGAGATCCATCCGTTGCTGTACGGGGTGGCCGTCCTGTTCGTGCTGTACTTCCTGCGTGGGCCGATCGAGTCCCTGGTGCTCTGAGCCGCGTTCGGGCGGGGAGTCGATCAGGATTCCCCGCCCGTACCATCTGAATCCCCCCTCGTGAGCCTGGTCATAACGGATGTCGTTAGCCATGCTCATTAGTTAAGCTAACTACTGTGACGGAGCGGACGGTGACGGCGGAACGCGTGCCACCGGCGCAGCTGGCTCCCCAGCTGCGTGATGCGATCACCCGACTCAACCGGCGGGTCCGACAGGCCCGGCCGGTCGGCGACCTCACGGTCACCCAGGTCTCCGCGCTCACCAGCCTGCGGCTGGCGGGCGCGATGACGCCCCGGGAGCTGGCCGACGTGGAACGGGTGCAGCCGCCGACGATGACCAAGATCGTCGGGAAGTTGGAGGACCGCGGCCTCGTGCGGCGGACACCCCATCCGACCGACGGGCGGCAGGTCATCCTCGCGGCGACCGAAGGAGGGCAGGCCGTGCTCGACCAGTTCGAGCGGGCCCGCGACGAGTGGCTGGCCCACCGGCTGGCCGCACTCGACGAGGACGAACGGGAGACCCTGCAGAGGGCCGCCGAGATTCTTCAGCAGCTCGCTCGCGCCTGAGCCGTACCCGCGCCACCGGGTCCGTGCCGTCACCTGTCGATGACGCGTACGTCCGGAGGAGGCGCACCAAGAGTGCAGGCGAAGCTGAGCACGATGTTCCAGTCCCTACAGGTCCGCAACTACCGCCTTTTCGCGTCCGGGCAGCTGATCAAGTTGATCGGCGTCTGGATGATGTTCATCGCCCAGGACTGGCTCGTCCTCGAGCTCTCCAACAACTCGGCCACCGCGCTCGGCGTGGTCACCGCCTGCCAGTTCACGCCGGTGCTCCTGCTCACCCTGCTCTCCGGTCGGCTCGCCGACCGGTACGACAAGCGGGTGCTGCTCTTCGCCGCCAACGCCTTCTGGAGCCTGCTGGCGCTCGGCATGTCCCTGCTGGTCCTCACCGACCTGGTGCAGCTCTGGCACGTCTTCGCCTTCGCCGCGCTGCTCGGCACGGCCAACGCGGTGGAGACCCCGGTCCGGCAGGCGTTCGTCTCCGAGCTGGTCGGCACGTCGCTGCTGCCCAACGCGCTGTCGCTGAACGCCGCCGTGTTCAACTCCGCCCGGATCGTCGGCCCGGCCGTGGCCGGCCTGGCCATCGCCGCGTTCGACGTGGGCCCGGTCTTCCTCTTCACCGCCGTCAGCTCAATCGCGCCCCTGGTCAACGTGGTCCGGATGCGCACGACCGAGCTGCACCGCGAGGCACTGCTGCCGCGCGACGAGCGGGCGTCCGCCCGGGTCGTCGACGGTCTGCGGTACGTGTGGCGCCGCCCCGACCTGCTGCTACCGATGGCGATCATGTCGGTGATCGGCATGTCGCTGTTCAACTTCCAGCTCACCCTGGCCGCGTTGGCTAAGACGGTCTTCCACACCGGTGCCGCCTCCTTCGGCCTGTTCAGCACGGCACTGGCCGTCGGCGCGCTCGGCGGCGCGCTCAGCGGCACCGGTCGGCGTAGCCGTCCGTCGGTGTGGCTGGTGCTCGGCGCGGCGATCGCCTGCGCCAGCTTCGGCACCATGGTCGGCCTCTCCTCGGCGTACTGGCTGGTGGTGGTGCTGCTGGTGCCGACCGGCTTCAGCATGGTCTTCTTCGCCCAGGCCGCCAACCAGCGGATCCAGATGGGCGTCGACGCGGCCTTCCGGGGACGCGTGATGGCCCTGTGGGTGCTGGTGTTCCTGGGCACCAACCCGGTCGGCGCGCCGCTGATCGGCTGGGTCGCGGAGCACTTCGGTGCCGGTGCCAGCATTTGGATGGGCGGGCTCATCTCGCTGGCCGCCGCGCTGACCGCGCTCACCTGGCAGCTACGCCACTCCGGTGCCCGGCTGCGTTTCCGGGTGCTGCCGATGCCTCGTTTCTACGTCACCTCCACCGACTGATGAGGTTTGGGGCGTGGCCGGGCCGCGTCCGGTTGCGCGGATCGCGCGGATGCGGCCAAACCGGTGGCGGGGCGGCACGATGGGGCTTAGCGTCGATACGTGGGAGTCGGACGCGCGCTGATGCTGGCCCTGGCGTTCCTTGCCGTGGCCACCCTGCCGGCGGCATTCGCCCTGCTCTTCTGCTACGACGAGATCGTCGACCGGGTGGTCTGCGGCTGGTCCGAGTGGCGTGACCGCCGACGGGAGAAGCGCACGATCGCCCGTCTCGACCGGGCCGTCGAGGCCGACGCGCTGACCCGCGACATCGACCTCAGCGAGTTCGACCGCGTCGACCGCCGTCCGCTGGAGCAGCTCGCCGCCGACCTGCGCCGTCTCGGCGGTCAGCGGGTCGGCGGCAGCGGTCGCTCGATGGTCTGGCACAGCGCGCTGCTCCAGGCGTACGACGACCGGCTTCGCCTTGCCTGCCGCGCCCTCGGCATCGCCGAGCACCTCGCCGAGCTGGAGGGCGTCGACCAGGAGATCGAGCGGGTCCGGGTGGAGGGCGTGCTGCACGCCGCCGGGCTGGCCCTTCCGGCGGCCCGGGCCGGGCACCGGCAGCGACACCGCTGACCGGCAGTACGCCGTGCGACTCTTCGTCGCGGTCCGCCCGCCCGTCGATGCGATCAATCACCTCGGCGCACAGGTCGCCCGCCTGCGCGTCGCGGCGGCTACCGCCGCTGGCGTCAACGCCCGGCTCGCCGACCCGGCCGACCTGCACCTCACCCTCGCGTTCCTCGGTGCCGTCGAGTCTGCCCGGCTGGTCGAGGTGGAAAGTGCGCTCGGCCTGGCCGCCGAGCGGTTCCGGGACGGCCGGGACGCCGCACCCCGGTTGAGTCTCGGCGGCGGTGGCCGATTCGGCCGGGACCGGTCCACAGTGCTCTGGGTGGACCTGCGGGGGGAGGTCGAGGCGTTGCACGTGCTGGCCGGGCTGATCCGCTCCCGGCTGAGCCACGGCCGGCTGCCGTGCGACGAGAAGCCGTTCCGGCCGCACCTGACCGTCGCCCGGCCCGGCAACCGGATGGACCCGGCCGACGTCGAGGCCGACCGGGTCAGCCTGGACGGGTACGAAGGGCCATCGTGGCCGGCGTCGGAACTGCTGCTGGTGCGCAGCCACCTCGGCGGCCGACCGCGCTACGAGCGGATTGCCGCCTGGTCGCTGTGACCCGGCGGCACGTGGCCGGTCGCGGTGGAGGGCCCGCTGCGGAGAACCTCGCGGGCCTGTTCGGCGGCGCGGGTGATGCTCTCGCTGATGAAGTCGAGGAAGCGGGCGATGTTCTCCAGCCGGGCGGCGGCGGGGGTGTGCGCGCCGAGGAGGGCGACGCCCTGGCGTGCGGTCGCGACGAGATGGTCGTTTGCCCGAGCGCTGGCGATCGTCGCCTGGTAGAAGAGCTCGTCGTCGACGGCGTAGCGGTCGCGGCGGCGTTCGTCGCGTTGGCGGCGGACGAGGCTCTGGCTCTCCAGGAAGGTGATCGCCTTGGAGATCGACGCCGGGCTGACCTGGAGGCGCTGGGCGAGTTCAGACGCGGTGAGACTGCCCGAGTCGGTGAGGAACAGGTTGGTCAACACTCGGGCACCCATCTTGTTCAGACCGGAGGCCATGAGGACGGTGGTGAACGTCTCCTCGTAGTCGGCCACGGCCTGGGCGTCGCGTCCGTCCGGTCGGGGGGCGGCCTCGGCCCCCTGGGAAGAGGCGGGCTTGCGCCGGTGGGCGCGGCGCTCGGTGGCGCGGTGGGCCAGATCGGCGCGGTAGCCGGTGGGACCGCCGTTGCGCATCACCTCGCGGGTGACCGTCGAGGTGGGACGGTCGAGGCGTCGGGCGATCTCGGCGTAGGGGAGGCTGTCGGCCAGCCCCAGCGCGATCTGCTGGCGCTCCTGCTGGCTGAGCCTGCCTCCCGGCATCGCGATCTCCCTCGTGGTCCCGTAGGGCGGCGGCCCCGACTCCGCCACCATAGCGTTAACCCGCACGCCAATGCAACGGCGGCGAGGATTGCGTTGCATTAGATTCTGAGCCGTTGCAACAAAATCATGCGCCTGAACAGCTAGAACGGCGTTTTGCTGCAACAAGGATGTTGCAAAAACTGGAAAGCAACGTAGCGTTTCCCATATCAGAAACAAGCGCCACACCTGGGAGAGCACGATGCAGACCTTCGACACACCCGCCCCCATCTCCGCCGTCCTGGACATCCCCGCCGGACGCATCCAGCTCATCGCCGCGGACCGCGCCGACACCACCGTCGAGGTCCTCCCGGCCGACCCCGCCAAGAGCAGCGACACCAGAGCCGCCGAGCAGACCACAGTTACCTACGCCGACGGCGTCCTGCGAATCACGACCGCCCGTCCCATCAACAAGCTCTTCGGTCCCTCCGGCTCTCTGGAGGTCACCGTCCGGGTGCCCGCCGACTCCCATGTCGAGGCCAGGGCCGCCAGCGCCGAGCTTCGGGGCGTCGGCCGCCTCGGCGACGTCGCCGTCGACGGGGCGTACCGGGACATCAAGATTGACGAGGCCGCGAGTGTCCGCCTCACCGCGATCGACGGCGACGTCGAGGTCGGCCGGCTCAACGGCCCCGCCGAGATCAGCACCGCCCGGGGTGACATCAGGGTCGCCGAGGCCCTGCGCGGCAAGGTCGTCCTCCGTACCCAGTCCGGCAACATCTCGGTCGCGGCAGCGGCCGGCGTCTCGGCCGCCCTCGATGCCGGCACCGGCCACGGCCGCGTCAGCAACACCCTCAAGAACGACGGCACCTTCGAGCTCGACATCCACGCCAGCACCCTGCAGGGCGACATCAACGCCCGCAGCCTCTGAAAGGGACGGATCCAGATGACGAACAACAACATGTCCTCGACCAACTCGACCTGGACCGGCATGGTGTCGGTCGACGACACGGCCCTGGCCGTCACCGACACCGGCGGCCCCGGCATCCCCGTGGTCTACCTCAACGGCCAGTTCGCCACCCAGGGCTACTGGCGGCGGGTCATCGCCGAGCTGGGCACCGGATTCCGGCACATCACCTACGACGAGCGGGCTCGCGGCAGGAAGTCGAGGCGCTCAGCCGACTACACGTTCGAGGCGGCGGTTCGGGACGTCGACGCCGTTCTCGCCGCCCGAGGGGTGGACCAGGCGGTGCTGGTGGGCTGGTCCTACGGAGCGGTGGTCGCGGCGCACTGGGCCAACCGGAACCCGGAGCGGGCCCTGGGCGTGGTCCTGGTCGACGGCGCGTTCCCGCACGACTGGCTCGACGAGGCCATGGCGCAGCGGATCCGCAAGATGTTCCGACGGATGAACCTGTTCATGCCGCTGCTCCGCCCGACCGGCCTGACCCCTCGGATGAACGCCGACCAGATGGCGGACAGCAACATCGAGCTCGGCGAACTCTCCCGCGAGCGGGAACTCGGCCCGGTGCTGGACGCCATCACCGTCCCGGTGCGGTACGTGGTCGCCTCCGGAACGTCCCTCGGCAGTCGCGGGGACGAGCAGGAGCAGATCCGGGCCAGCCTCGACGCGGTGACCGCCCGCAACCCGAACATCACGATCGGCGCGAAGGTCGCCAGCAACCACGGTGCGATCCTCAAGAAGGACTTCCGCGCCGTCGCCGAGGCCGTCCGCGGGGTCGCCGCCCCTCATCCCGAAGGGGCTCGGGACGCCCGGTGAGGTTCGAACGCTCGCGTTGACGGGTGACCGCAGGGTCACCCGTCAACGCGAAGCGTCAGGAGGACTCGCGGGCGGCCGGGCCGCTGCCGAAGAGCACGTCGTCCCAGCTCGGCAGCCGCTTGCGCGGCTTGCCGTTGGCGTCGGTGGACTCGCCGCCGGCGGCCGCCGCGGCGCCCGTCCGACGGGGCCGCAGCACCGCCAGCGACGGCACGGCCGGCACCTCCTTGGGCGCGTCCGAATCGTCGTCGAAGGCCGAGCCCTGACCACCGCCGAGCAGCGCGGCTGCACCTCCACCGACCGGCCGCTGCCGGGGCGCGTCCGACCCGGCAAGGGCAGCCGGGGTACGCGGCTCCAGCCCGCGACCCGACGAGCCGCCGAGCGGGCGGTCCAGTGAGGCGAGCAGCGCGTCCCGGCCAGCCCGGATCGGATCGCGGCCAGGGCGCGGGTGCTCGGACGCGGCAGGCAACCCGTGCCCACCACGACTCGGCTCACCACGCGACGGACCGGGCAGGGCGTGCCCGGTCCGTTCCGGTGCCGGCTCCTGGCCGAGGATCGGCGTGGGCCGCTCGGCGCACAGGTACTGCGCCATGTCGTCGTGCGGCGTGACCACCTGCCGGGCCTTGTCCATGTCCCAGATGGCCTGCGCGGTGGCCTTGCCGGACGGCCAGGTGGCGATGATCCGCCAGGTGCCGTCGTCGCGCCGGTAGGCGTCCCAGGAGATCTTCTCGGTGTCGATGCCGTGCTGGCTCAGCCGACCGTTGACCACCTCGGCGAGCGGGGTGGGCTTCTCCGCGCCCTTGAGGCGGGTGCGACGGGCGTGTTGGGCGAGCATCGCCCGCTCCTGCAACACCGGGCCGGCATAGCGCAGCACCCGGTCGACCGGCACCCCGGCGATGCGGGCGACATCCTCGGCGGACTCACCGGAGCGGATGCGGGCCTGGATGTCCCGGGGGGACAGTGAGGGAATCGGATCGACGGTGCTCGGTGCCACCGCGAGCGGCGGGGCACCCGGCTCGGGGTGCATCACGCCGGCGATGCGTTCGTCGATCGGCAGGGCGAGCAGTCGCCCAACCTCGTCGGCGAGCACCAGGGCCTGGCCGTCCTCGGAGAGGGCGACGAAGCGTACTGGGCGCATAGCGTTGCCTCCGTCCCGCTTCGCTGACCGCACGCCACGAGTCGGCCACCCAGGCGTCTCGGACCACCGTACGCGCATCTGCCTCGGGGTGGGGGAAGCGACACCCCGCATGTCGTGACTGAGCTGCGGCGATGATCACGGTCGGTGTCCGTGGAGGCCCCAACGGACACCGACCGTGACGAACGTCAGAGTCGCTCGACCACGTAGTCGATGGACGCGGTGAGCGCCTCGACATCGGCCGGCTCGACGGCCGGGAACAGCGCCACCCGCAGCTGGTTGCGACCGAGCTTGCGGTAGGGCTCGGTGTCCACGATGCCGTTGGCGCGCAGCGCCTTGGCGATCGCCGTGGCGTCCACCCCGTCGGCGAAGTCGATGGTGGCGACCACGTTGGAGCGCAGCGCCGGGTCGGTGACGAACGGGGTGGCCACGCTGGACCGCTCGGCCCAGCCGTAGACCGCGGCGGCGCTCTCGGCGGTGCGCTTCGCCGCCCAGGACAGGCCGCCCTGCGCGTTCATCCAGTCGGTCTGCTCGGCGGCCAGGAAGATGGTGGCCAGCGCCGGCGTGTTGTAGGTCTGCTCCAGCCGCGAGTTGTCGATCGCGGTGACCAGGTCGAGGAAGGCCGGGATGTAGCGCCCGGACGCCTTGATCTCGGCGGCCCGGTCCAGTGCGGCCGGCGACATCAAGGCCAGCCAGAGACCGCCGTCGGAGCCGAAGCACTTCTGCGGGGCGAAGTAGTAGACGTCGGTCTCGCCGACGTTGACCTCCAGGCCACCCGCGCCGGAGGTCGCGTCGACGAGCAGCAGCGCGCCCTCGTCGGCACCGGCCACCCGGCCGATCGGGACGGCCACACCGGTCGAGGTCTCGTTCTGCGGCGTCGCGTACGCGTCCACGCCGGACTCGGCGACCAGGGCCGGCGCGCTGCCCGCGTCGGCCTTGCGGACGGTCGGCTCACCCAGGAACGGGGCGTCCTTGACCGACTTGGCGAACTTGGCGCCGAACTCGCCGAAGCTGGCGAACTGGGCCCGGTCGCGAATCAGGCCGAAGGTGGCGACCTCCCAGAACGCGGTGGTGCCACCGTTGCCGATCACCACCTCGTAGCCCTCGGGCAGCGAGAAGAACTCGGCGATGCCGGAGCGCAGCCGGGCGACCTGGTCACGGACCGTCTTCTGCCGGTGCGAGGTGCCCAGGTAGCTGGTCGCGACCTCGGCGAGAGCGGACACCGCCGCCGGGCGGACCTTGGACGGGCCGCAGCCGAAACGTCCGTCGGCGGGCTTGATCTCATCGGGAATCCGGATGATCGGTGCGTCAGCCACGGTCTTGAAGATCCTTCCGCAAGGGCGAGGGCGGGCCCGGCGACACTGCCGGCCCCCATCCTCGCACCCGGGCCGGACGGCGATGGCCGGGGTCCCGGCGGTCGGTCTGAGTCCTTCGCCACAGTCGGCTGACCTCTCTTCGACGCGCGGCGTCGAAAGGGCCCCTTCTCGACGCGCCGCGTCGAGAAGGGGCCATTGCCTACCGCTCAGACGCCGTGCGGGATGGCCGCCCAGCCCTCGACGTCGGACGGCTTGCGGGACTCCGGGCCGATGTAACGGGCGGACGGACGGACCAGCCGCTGGAGGCGCTTCTGTTCCAGGATGTGCGCGCTCCAGCCGCCCATCCGTGCGCAGGTGAACATCGAGGTGAACATGTGCGCCGGCACCTCGGCGAAGTCCAGCACGACGGCCGACCAGAACTCGACGTTGGTGGCCAGCACCCGGTCCGGACGGCGGGCCTGAAGCTCGGCGAGGGCGGCCTTCTCCAGCGCCTCGGCGATCTCGAAGCGCGGCGCGCCCAGCTCCTTGGCCGTGCGCCGGAGCACGCGGGCGCGCGGGTCCTCGGCACGGTAGACGCGGTGGCCGAAGCCCATCAACCGCTCGCCGCGGTCCAGGACGCCCTTGACGTAGCCCTCGGCGTCGCCGCTGCGCTCCACCGCCTCCAGCATGCTGAGCACCCGGGACGGGGCGCCGCCGTGCAGCGGCCCGGAGAGGGCGCCGATGCCCGACGAGATGCAGGCAGCCGCGTCCGCCCCGGTGGAGGCGACGATGCGAGCGGTGAAGGTGGACGCGTTCAGGCCGTGCTCGGCGGCCGAGATGAAGTACGCGTCGACGGCCTTGACGTGTCGTGGGTCGGGCTCGCCGCGCCAGCGCTTCATGAACCGCTCGACGATGGTCTGCGCCTTGTCGATCTCCTTCTGTGGCACCGCCGGCAGGCCGAGGCCGCGGGCGGACTGGGCGACGAAGGAGAGCGCGGTCACCGAGACCCGGGCGAGATCCTCACGGGCCCGCTCGTCGGAGATGTCCAGCAGTTGATTGAGACCCCAGTACGGGGCCAGCATGGCGACCGCGGACTGCACGTCGACGCGGATGTCACCGGAGTGCACCGGCACCGGGAACGGCTCCGCCGGCGGCAGGCCCGGCCCGAACCGGCCGTCGACCAGCAGTGCCCACACGTTGCCGAACGACACCTGGCCGATCAGATCCTCGATGTCGACTCCGCGATAGCGCAGCGCGCCGCCCTCACGGTCAGGTTCGGCGATCTCGGTCTCGAAGGCGACGACGCCCTCCAGCCCGGGTTTGAAATCGGCCATGTCGCTCTCCTGGATCTGGTCGGTGCGCCCGATCGCTCATCCGGCCCGATCGGCCGAGCGCCTTAGGCGACCCTCAGGGATGTGTTCGGAACATACTGCCTGCTGAGTAAGGGATACGCGACCCGCTGCGACTGTGCTGCACGCGACATCCCCGGACGCGCATTCTCCGCCCGGCTCAGTGAGACTGGGCAGGGCGGGCTGGTCAGCGCGGGAGGGTGCTGGCGGGGCCCCCGAAAAGGAGTGGGGACGTGACGGGTGACACACCCGCCCCGGCCGCGATGCGTAACGAGTACGCCGCGGACCTGGGCCTGACCGAGGCTGACCTGGCGGTGGACTGGCACACCCAGTTCGACAGCTGGTTCGCCGACGCGGTGGCCTTCGGGCTACCCGAACCGAACGCCATGGTGGTGGGCACCGCCGACCCGGCCGGCCGGCCGAGCGGGCGGACGGTGTTGCTGAAGGGGTACGACCCGGAGGGCTTCGTCTTCTTCACCAACCACCTGTCGCGCAAGGGCGTCGAGGCGACCGCCAACCCGTACGCCAGTCTGGTCTTTCCGTGGTTTCCCATGCAGCGGCAGGTGGTGGTCGCCGGGCGGGTCGCGCACGTCGACCGCGCGACGAGCGAGGCGTACTTCGCCAGCCGGCCGCGCGGCTCCCAACTGGGCGCCTGGGCCAGCCCGCAGTCCCAGGTCGTGTCGGGCCGGGCGGCGTTGGAGCAGCGGTACCAGGAGGCGGCCGAGCGGTTCGCCGACCAGGCCGAGATCCCGACCCCGTCGCACTGGGGCGGGCTGCGGGTCCAGCCCGAGTCGGTGGAGTTCTGGCAGGGCCGGGCCGGCCGGTTGCACGACCGGCTCCGCTTCCGTCGCCGGGACGAGGGTGACTGGATCGTCGAGCGGTTGGCGCCGTGACGGGTGTGCAGGAGACCCGGCCGCGCGCGGCGCGCCGCTGGGCGATCGACGTGCGGCCGCTGCGGGTACCGGCGTACCGGCGGCTCTGGCTCGGCAACACCGTGGCGATGTTCGGCTTCCAGTTCACCGCCGTCGCGGTGCCGGTGGAGATGTACGCCCTGACCCGGGACTCGTTCTGGGTGGGCCTGTTGGGGGTTGCTGCCTTCGTACCGTTGCTGGTCTTCGGGCTCTGGGGCGGCGCGGTCGCCGACGCCCGCGACCGGCGTGCGGTGCTGCTCGGCGGCTCATTGTTGCTTTGGGCATCCACCCTCGGTCTGCTGGTCCAGGCGCTGCTGAACGTGGGCAGCCCGGTGCTGTTGCTGGCGTTGATGGCGTTGCAATCGGTGGCCTTCGCGATCAGCTCGCCGGCCCGCAGCGCCATGCTGCCCCGGCTGGTGCCGGAAGGGCTGGTGGCGTCCGCCACCACCCTGAACTACACGACCTTCACCGCCGCGTCGGTCGCCGGCCCGCTCGCCGCCGGCCTGATCCTCTCCGCGTCGCCGGACACCACGGTGGTCCTGCCGATCGCGTACGGGTTGGACGCGGTGCTGTTCACCGCGATGCTCTGGGCCGCGCTGCGGCTGCCCTCGCTCCCGCCCGAGCCCACCGAAGACGGCCAGGCCCGACGTGCCGGCCTGGCCAGCGTCGTCGACGGGTTCCGCTACCTGGCCACCACCCCGGTACTGATGCTGTCCTTCGGGGTGGACCTGATCGCGATGATCCTCGCCATGCCACGGGCCCTCTTTCCGGAGATCGCGCACGAGCGGTTCAGCGGTGGCGGCGCCGTCGGTCTGCTCTACAGCGCCATCGCGATCGGCTCGATGATCGGTGGGCTGACCTCCGGCTGGATCGGCCGGCTCCGCCGGCAGGGGCTCGGCCTGGTGCTCGCGGTGGTCGGCTGGGGCCTGGCGATCGCCGCGGCGGGCCTGGCCCACCAGCTCTGGCTGATGGTCGTGCTGCTCGCCGTGGCCGGCGCCGCCGACCTGATCAGCGCGGTGCTGCGTCAGTCGATGCTGCTGGTCTACGCACCGGACCGGATGCGCGGCCGGCTCCAGGGCGTCAACACGGTGGTGGTGGCGGGTGGCCCACGCCTGGGTGACCTGCGCGCCGGCACCATGGCCGCCGGGTTCGGCGGCGGGGTGGCCTGGGTGGCCGGTGGGCTCGCCTCGGCGGTGCTCGTGGTGGTGCTCGCGGTCGCGTTCCCGGCGCTGCTGCGCTACCGGGCGGCGACGGCGTCGAGCGACGACCGGGCCTGACCGGTTAGGGTCGCCGGCATGGAAAGCCCCGATCAGCGCCCGTTCTCCGGCGCCCAGTGGACCATCTCCGCCGCCGGTCACGAGGCCGTCATCGTGGAGGTCGGCGGTGGGCTCCGGACGTACCGGCACGACGGTGTCGACCTGGTCGACGGGTACCAGACCGACGAGGTCTGCCCCGGTTGCACCGGGCAGGTGCTGGCGCCCTGGCCGAACCGGATCCGCGATGGTCGCTACCCGTTCGGTGGGCGGACGCACCAGCTCGCACTGACCGAGCCGGACCGGCACGTGGCCATCCACGGGCTGGTCAACTGGGTGCCGTGGCAGCTGCTGGAGCAGTCGGCGGACGCCGTGACGGTCGGCTACGACCTGCCGCCGCAGCCCGGCTACCCGTGGCCGCTGCGGCTGCGCAGCCGGTGGAGCGTGGACGCGGACGGGCTGCGCGCCGAGCACGAGGTGACCAACATCGGCGAGGAGTTGGCACCGTTCGGTTTCTCCGTGCACCCGTACCTGCACCTGCCGGGCGTCGCGGTGGACGACCTGGTGCTGCGGCTGCCCACCCGGAGCCGGGTGCTGGTGGACGGTCGGCTGCTGCCGGTGGGGGTGACCCCGGTGGCCGGCACCGAGTACGACTGGACCAGCCCCCGCCGGATCGGCGCGGCCGTGCTGGACTCCTGCTTCGGCGAGGTGATCCGGGACGCCGACGGCGGTTCGTCGGTGAGCCTCTCCGCGCCGGACGGTTCGGCCGGGGTGAGCATCTGGGCGGATGCCGAGTTCGGCTGGTGGCAGGTGTTCACCGGGGACGCCCTCACCGGCGAGCGACACCGCCGCTCGGTGGCGGTCGAGCCGATGACCTGCCCACCGGACGCGTTCCGGTCGGGCAAGGATCTGCTCACCCTCAAGCCCGGCACGACCTGGCGGGGTGCCTGGGGCATCCGCCCCGGAGCCTGATGGAGTTCGCCGAGGTCGTCCGTCGTCGGCGGATGGTGCGCAACTACGACCCGGACCGCCCGGTCCCGCCCGACGTGGTGGACCGGCTGCTCGACCACGCGGTCCGCGCGCCGTCGGCCGGCTTCGCCCAGGGCTGGGGCTTCCTGGTGTTGGAGGAGCCGGCCGACCGGGAACGGTTCTGGGCCGCCACCACCCCCGACGGCGGTGGACGGGAGCGCTGGCTCGCGGGCATGCGCCAAGCACCCCTGATCGTGGTGCCGCACGCCAACGAGTCGGCCTACCTGCGGCGGTACGCGGAGCCGGACAAGGGCTGGACGGATCAGTCCACGGACCGGTGGCCGGTGCCGTACTGGCACGTGGACGCCGGCTTCGCGGCGTTGCTGATGTTGCTCACCGCCGTGGACGAGGGGTTGGGTGCGTGTTTTTTCGGCATTCCGCCGCAGCGGCTGGCCGCCTACCGGGACGCGTTCGGCGTGCCGGCGGAGTACCAACCCGTCGGTGCCGTCACAATCGGTTACCGGGCGGCCGACCATCGGTCACCGTCGTTGCGCCGTGGGCGTCGCCCGATGGACGAGGTCGTACGGCGTGGCCGGTGGAACTGAGGCTGACGTCCCGTTCGTCCGGTTGAAGAACGGACGAGCGATAGCGAAACTGACATCAGGGAGCAGAACGCAGCGTGCGCTGGGCGGCTAGGCTGGCACGGTCATCGGTGCCGCGCCGCGCGGTGCCCGCCGCGGCCCGGCTCGGCGCCGTCGGTCGGCCCGGCCACGGGGAGGGGAGCGTGCCGTCGTGATCTTCAGAGCGGTCCGGGACGGGCGTCCCTATCCGGAGCACAATCTGACGCTCAAGCAGTGGGCGGAGATCCCGCCGCGGCCACTGCGCCTGGATCAGATGATCACCACCAAGCGCGAGTTGGCGCTGGACAAGCTCCTCGCCGAGGATTCCACCTTCTACGGTGACCTCTTCCCGCACGTCGTGCAGTGGAACGGCGGGCTCTACCTGGAGGACGGGCTGCACCGGGCACTGCGCGCCGCCCTGCAACAACGCAACCAGATCCACGCGCGGGTGCTTGTGCTCTCCGAGCCCATCGAGTGACGAGCCCTTCTGTCGCCCGTTGAACCTTCGTTAGGGTGGCGTCCATGACCGCTCCGCTGGACCTGCTCGACCTGGACCCGTCGCTCAGCGAGGAGGAGCGGCAGATCCGTGACGTCGTCCGCCAGCTCGTCGACGACCGGGTGCGGCCACACGTCGCCGACTGGTACGAGGACGGCCGGGCGCCCGCCCGGGAGCTGGCCCGCGAGTTCGGCAAGCTCGGCCTGCTCGGCATGCACCTCACCGGCTACGGCTGCGCCGGCGCCTCCGCGGTCGCCTACGGGCTGGCCTGCCAGGAGCTGGAGGCCGGCGACTCCGGCCTCCGCTCCCTGGTCTCCGTGCAGGGATCGCTCGCCATGTACGCCATCTGGCGCTACGGCAGCGAGGAGCAGAAGCAACGCTGGCTGCCGCCGATGGCCACCGGTGAGGCGATCGGCTGCTTCGGCCTGACCGAGCCGGACCACGGCTCCGACCCCGCCTCGATGGCCACCCGGGCCCGCCGCGACGGCGACGACTGGCTGCTCACCGGCGGGAAGATGTGGATCACCAACGCACCGATCGCGGACGTCGCGGTGATCTGGGCGCGCACCGACGACGGCGTACGGGGTTTCGCCGTACCGATGGACACGCCCGGCGTCACGGCCCGGGAGATCCGCCGCAAGATGTCGCTGCGCGCGTCGGTGACCGGCGAGATCGTGCTCGACGACGTCCGGCTCCCGGCCGACGCCCAACTGCCCGAGGCGGTCGGGCTCAAGGCGCCGCTGAGCTGCCTCACCGAGGCCCGCTACGGCATCGTCTGGGGCGCGGTCGGCGCGGCCCGCGACTGCCTGGAGACCACCCTGGCGTACGCGACCACCCGCACCCAGTTCGGTCGCCCACTGGCCGGCTTCCAGCTCACCCAGGCGAAGCTCGCCGACATGGCCGTCGAGTTGGTGAAGGGGCAGCTGCTCGCGCTGCACCTGGGCCGGATCGCCGACGCCGGGCGGCTGCGGCCCGACCAGGTCAGCGTGGGCAAACTGAACAACGTGCGGGAGGCGCTGGCCATCGCCCGGCAGTGCCGCACCATCCTCGGCGCCAACGGCGTCTCCGGCGAGTACCCGGTGATGCGGCACGCCAACAACCTGGAGAGCGTGCTGACCTACGAGGGCACCTCCGAAATCCACCAACTGGTCGTCGGGCAGCGGCTCACCGGGCTCTCCGCGTTCGCCTGACCTGCTCGTTTGTCGCTTCCTGGCGCTCGCCGCGCGACTGTCGTAACGGGGCCGTACCGTCATTGACAGACGACGTGTCTGACGAGGACGGTGAGCGTGATGGCCCGCGATGCTGGCAGCAACGAGCCCACGAGGGAGTTCCCCGGTTTCCCGACCGGTGACGATCTCAAGGCGCGGTCGACCGCGACACCCGAGTGGAGCACGGACACTCCGGGTGGCCCCGGCGGGTCTGCTGGTCCCGGTGGGCTTGGTGGGCCCGGTGGCCCGACGAGCGGTGGCGACGGCCCCGGCGGTGGCGGTGGCGGCGGGGCGGCCCGCGGGCTGCTCCTGCTGCTCGGCGCTGCCGCGCTGGCCGTGGTCGTGCTGCTCGGCATCCAGGCGACCGGCATCCTGCCTGAGTTCCGCAACCCGTTCGCCAAGGAGCAGACCGACCGCAGTCAGCCACCGCTGCTGAAGTCGATCCAGGACCTCAGCCGCTACGTGGCCGCCGAAGGCAACTTCCAGGTCGTGGTCGACACGCAGAACGACAGGCGCAACGTTCCGGACTTCCTGCTCAACGAGCGCACCCTGTTCGTCGGGGCCGGCAGCGTCGAGGCGTACGTCGACTTCACCAAGATCGGTGAGGGTGCCGTCGTCCAGTCCGCCGACGGCAAGTCCGTCGAGATCAAGCTGCCCGCACCGCAGCTCGGCGAGACCAACCTCGACATGGAGAAGAGCTACGTCTTCGCCGAGCAGCGCGGTCTGCTCAACCGACTCGGTGACCTGGTCGGCAACGACCCCAACCGGCAGCAGCAGGTCTACCAGCTCGCCGAGGACCGGATCACCGCCGCCGCCCGGGACAGCGGGCTCTCCGCCCGAGCCGAGGAGAACACCCGCAAGATGCTGGAGGGGCTGCTCCGCTCCCTCGGCTACCAGCAGATCACGGTCACCTACATAGCCGCCTGACCTGCCCCTCCGTACGCCGAAGCGCCCGCCCCGACTCTCGTCGGAGCGGGCGCTTTCGTCTTGCCCCTCGGTCCCGTGCTCGGATCGCGTCAGGTGTGCGGGGCGGGTCAGTGGCCGGTGGAGGCGAGGTAGCGGTCCTCGTTCGGCATCAGCACCCACAGGATCAGGTAGACGATCACCTGCGTGCCGGGCAGCAGCAGCGACAGCAGGAACAGCAGCCGGACCATTCCGGCCGACATGCCGAACCGCCGTCCGAGGCCAGCGCAGACACCGGCGATCATGCGCCCCTCGCGGGGCCGGACCAGTTTGCGACTCATCGTCGTACTCCCACTCTGCGGCGGTGCGCCGCGTCTGCAATCCACGGTAGAAAGGGATAGCCACCTCGCCCTCGGTCCCGAGGAGGAGCGGCGACCCGTGGACCCGTAGGTGCTTTACCCGGGCCGCCCCCCGCTGACGCCTCCCAGAACCCCCGCCACCCGCCGCCGGTCGTCTGCCCGCCCCCCGTAGCCGGGCGGAGATCGTGCTCGATCCTGGTTGTAGTGGCATCGGGGCGCGCGGATGCCACTAGATCCTGGATCCAGCACGATCTTGCAGTGCAGTGCAGTGCAGTGCAGTGCAGTGCAGTGCAGTGCAGTGCAGCGCGGCGCGGCGCGGCGCGGGCGGGGGCGCGGGCGGCGCGGCGCGGGGGCGCGGGCGGCGCGGCGCGCGGAGCAGGGACGCGCGGGGGTGGGAGACGGTGGTCGGGTGTTCACGTCCCGGACCGGATGGGCGGTGAGCTGGGCGGGTAGGCTGGCTGATCGGCCTTCCACACCCCGGAGGGCCGGCACCCATACCCCGGACGGTCACCATCGGGGCCGCCAGATCGGTGGTCACGACCCGGCCGGGTCCCGTACGCCGGGACGACGGCGAGGAAGCGCAGCCATGATCAGTGTTTTCGACCTCTTCAGCGTCGGTATCGGGCCGTCCAGCTCGCACACGGTGGGGCCGATGCGGGCCGCGCGTACGTTCGTCGGCGGGCTCAAGGCCGACGGGCTGCTCGCTGACACGGCGCGGGTGCAGGCCGAGTTGTTCGGCTCGCTGGGCGCCACCGGGCACGGGCACGGCAGCGGCCCGGCGGTGCTGCTCGGGTTGGCCGGCGAGTCGCCGGAGACGGTCGACACGGACACCGTCGGCCCTCGGGTCGAGCGGATCCGGGCCGAGCGGCGGATCAACATCCTCGACGCGCACGAGATCGACTTCGACCCGGATCGGGACCTGACGCTGCACCGCCGCCGGTCGTTGCCGTACCACCCGAACGGGATGACCTTCGTGGCGTACGACGGGGCCGGTGCCGAGCTGCGCAGCCGCACCTACTACTCCGTCGGTGGCGGGTTCGTGGTGGACGAGGCGGCGGCCGGGGCGGACCGGATCAAGCCGGACAGCACGGTGGTGCGGTATCCCTTCCTGACCGGGGCGCAGCTCCTCGACGTCACCACCCGCACCGGGCTGTCGATCAGCGAGGTGATGCTGGCCAACGAGCGCTCCTGGCGCAGCGAGGCGGACATCCGGGCCGGTCTGCTGGAGATCTGGCGGGTGATGCGGGAGTGCGTGCAGCGCGGCTGCGAGCGGGACGGCGTACTCCCCGGGGGGTTGAAGGTTCGGCGGCGCGCGGCGGAGCTGCGGCGCGGCCTGGAGGTGGAGGCGGAGGCCGGGACTGTCGACCCGCTGCACGCGATGGACTGGGTGACGCTGTTCGCGCTCGCGGTCAACGAGGAGAACGCCGCGGGCGGCCGGGTGGTCACCGCGCCGACCAACGGCGCGGCCGGGATCATTCCGGCGGTGCTGCACTACTACACCCGGTTCGTGCCGGGCGCCGATGACGAGGGCGTGGTGCGGTTCCTGCTGACGGCGGGCGCGATCGGTGTGCTGTTCAAGGAGAACGCCTCGATCTCGGGCGCCGAGGTGGGCTGCCAGGGTGAGGTCGGTTCGGCGTGTTCGATGGCGGCGGCGGGGCTGGCCGAGGCGCTGGGCGGCACCCCGGAGCAGGTGGAGAACGCGGCCGAGATCGGGATGGAGCACAACCTGGGGTTGACCTGTGACCCGGTGGGTGGCCTGGTGCAGATCCCCTGCATCGAGCGGAACGCGGTGGCTAGCATCAAGGCGATCACGGCCGCCCGGCTGGCGCTGCGCGGCGACGGGGTGCACAAGGTGTCGCTGGACAAGGTCATCAAGACCATGCGGGAGACGGGCGCCGACATGAAGGTCAAGTACAAGGAGACGGCACGTGGCGGTTTGGCCGTCAACGTGATCGAGTGCTGAGTCCGGTCGATTCGGGGCAATCGTTCACCGACTGCTAACCTGTCGTCCGTTTCAGGAGGCGGGAGGCTGCGGTGACCGCTGGCGTCGCGGCATTGTGGTCGCACCGCAACTCGCTGCGCATCCTGGTCAGGCGGGATCTGGCGGTCAAGTACCAGCAGTCGGTGCTTGGCTACTTCTGGTCGTTGATCGAGCCGCTCGGCATGGGCGCCATCTACTGGTTCGTCTTCGGGGTGCTCTACTCCCGGGACACCGGTCGGCACCTCGGTGAGGCGGCCGGGTCGTACCCGTTGTTCCTGATCACCGGCATCTTCGCCTGGATGTGGACCAGCTCGGCGCTGAGCGAGGCGACGAACGCGCTGACCGGCCAGTCTCGGCTGATCACCACGATGAACGTGCCGCGTCAGGTCTTTCCGATCGGCCGGGTCACCGGCCGGTTCGCCGAGTACGCGGCCGGCCTGCCGATCCTGGTCGCCATCGCGGTGATCTACGCGGCGCACGGTCGGATCCACCCGGGTTGGTCGCTGCTCTCCCTGCCGCTGGCGGTGGCCGTCCAGGGCGTCCTGTTGACCGGGCTGGCCCTGCTGCTGTCCGCGTGGAACGTGCTGATGCGCGACGTGGAACGGTTGATGCGGCTGATCATCCGGGTGCTCTTCTACGCCACGCCGATCATCTACCCGCTCAGCCTGGTCCGGGAGTCCGGGCTGCCCGGCTGGTTGAAGGTGGTGTACGAGCTGAACCCGCTGGTCGGGATCTTCCAGCTGCACCACGCGATCTGGTACCCGGACGAGTTCCCGGACGCCCGGCTGCTCGCCACCACGATCGTCGGCAGCGTGCTGGTGCTGGTCGCCGGTTGGTGGTCGTTCCGCCGGTTGGAGCCCGCCGTGCTCAAGGAGCTCTGAACGTGGCCGCGCCGATCATCGAGGCGGACGGTCTGGGCATCCGGTTCGTCCGCAACCGTCGCCGCCAGCTGCGGCTGCGTGAGTTGTTCATCCACCGGGGTGCCCGTGGCGCGTTGCCGGGCCAGTTCTGGCCGCTGCGGGACGTGTCGTTCAGCATCGAGCCGGGCGAGACCGTCGGGGTGATCGGGCGCAACGGCACCGGCAAGAGCACCCTGCTGCGGCTGATCGCCGGGGTGCTCATTCCGGACGAGGGCGACATCCGGGTGCACGGCGCGGTGGCGCCGTTGCTGGAGTTGTCCGCCGGTTTCTCCAACGACCTGACCGGGCGGGAGAACCTGCACCTGGTCGGTGGGCTGCACGGACTGTCGACGAGCTACCTGAAGCGGCACTTCGACGAGATCGTCGAGTTCGCCGGTGAGCAGGTGGAACGGGCCATCGACACGTCGGTGCGGCACTACTCGTCGGGGATGAAGGTGCGGCTGGGCTTCGCGATCATCTCGCACCTGCCGCACCCGATCCTGCTGATGGACGAGGTGACCGCGGTCGGGGACGCGGAGTTCCGCAAGAAGTGTTACGCGACGATTGATCGTCTGCTCGGGGAGGGGCGCACGCTCGTGCTGGTGTCACACAACGAAAAGGACCTGACCCGGTTCTGCCGTCGGGGGTTGTACCTCGACGCGGGCCGGTTGACGCTCGACGGCACCATCGCCGAGGCGCTCGACGCGTACCACGCCGCGGTCCCGCGGTGACGCTCGCGATCGTGCTCGCCGCCGGGATGCCCGCGGCGGGCCTGACCACGGCGACCGGTGAGCCGCTGGCCGACCGGCTGGCCGCCCAGTTGCGCCTGGCCGGGGCGGACGAGGTGCGCTTCGCCGCCACCCTCGACGAGCTGTCCGACCTGGTCGCCACCGCGACCGCCCCGGTGCTGGTCACCGGCACGGATCTGGTCGCGCACACCGCCGTACTGCGCCACCTGGCCACCAGCCCGGTGGGGCCCACGGTGGCGCTGGTGCTCGGCGACCCGCCGGTGCCCGGTCGGACGGCGGTGCGGGAGGAGCGCGGCCAGGTGGTCGACGCGGGCGCGTTGGACGCCCTCGACGGGGACGCCACAGGCGTGTTCGGCGGCGCGCTGCGGGTCGGCGTGGACGACCTGCCGACCCTCGCCGCCGCGGCCCGGGCCGCCGCGGCCGGGGGGTCGGTCACGACCGGCGGCCCCGGGTCCGCCGTGGACCGGCTCTTCGCGGGCCTCGCGGCGCTCGGCACGCTGATCTTCGCCCAGCGGGTACGCCTGCTCGTCGCCCACCGCGTCGAGGACCAGGCCGGGCTGACCGCTGCCGAGGCGGCGGTCACCGCTGTCGACGAGGACCGGGCCGAGCTGCGGCTGTCGGTGAAGGAGAGGGACGACTTCTTCTCCACCTACTTCGTGAGCACCTGGTCGCCGTACGTGGTCCGGCTCTCGGCCCGGCTCCGGCTCACCCCGACCGGGGTGACGGTGATCTCGGTGCTCTTCGCGCTGGGCGCGGCGGTGCTGTTCGGGGTCGGTGGGCGACCCGCGCTGGTCGGTGGCGCGGTGCTGCTCTACCTCGGCTTCGTGCTCGACTGCGTGGACGGCCAACTGGCCCGCTACACCCGGCACTTCAGCGCCTGGGGTGGCTGGCTGGACACGATGGCGGACCGGGCCAAGGAGTACCTGGTCTACGCCGGGCTGGGCTTCGGGGTGAGCCACGCCGGGCTGGGCAACGGGTGGGCGCTCGCGATCGCCGCGATGACGTTGCAGACCGTCCGGCACATGACCGACACCTGGTACGGGGTCCTGCACGACGAGGCGGCCCGGCGGCCACGTACGGCGTCGAACGCCAGCGGCGGGATCGGTGACCGGCTCAACGCGGCCTCGACACGGGTGCAGGCGGACACCGGGTCGGTGTCGTACTGGCTGAAGCGGACCGTGGTCTTCCCGATCGGTGAGCGGTGGGCGCTGATCGCGCTGACCGTGGCGCTGTTCAACCCGCTGGTCAGTCTGATCGCCGTGCTGGTCTGGGGTGTGTTGGCGTTCGCGTACACAGGTGCTCTGCGGACGCTGCGGGCCCGCTGGATGTGGGTGCCGGTGCTGGACACGGTCGATGCCACCCTGCACCGCGACGACGGGCCGTTGGCCCGGTGGTTGCCGGTGGTCCGCCCGATGGGGCCGCTGACCCTGGCGGTGATCGCCGCGCTCGGCCCGGCGGTGTTGCTGGTCGGGGCGCTGCTGAGTGACGCGCCCGAGGGGCTGCGCTGGGCGGTGCCGGTGGCGCTGCTGGTGCTGCTGGTCGGCGGGCTGGGCGCCGGGGCGGCGCACAACGGTCCGCTGGACTGGCTGGTGCCTGCGGCGTTGCGCGCCGCCGAGTACCTGTTCGCCATCGCGGTCGGGGTGGTCGGCGAGGCGCCCGGCTGGCTGATCTTCGGGTACGTCTTCGTGCTCACCGTGCACCACTACGACCTGACCGCCCGGCTGGAGAAGCGGCAGGCGGCACCGCCCCTGCACGCGGCGACGGTGGGCTGGGAGGGGCGCTCGGTGCTGTTGGCCCTCGCGGCGATCGCCGGTATTGCGGGTATCGGACTGGCTACACTCAGTGCGTACCTTCTCGTGGTTTTCGTGGTGAGCGTCGTCCTGGCCTGGTTCGTGCGACCGGCCCGTAGCGCGCGGGCGTCGGTCGCGCCGGCGGGCGCTGGAGGTGCCGCGCCGCGCTGACGGAGGGCGGCCGGATGACCCTGATCAGCTTCGTGGTGCCGGCCTTCCGGGTGCAGGGATACCTGCGGGAATGCCTGGACTCCATCCTCGGTCAGCCGGAGACCGACATCGAGGTGATCGCCGTCGACGACTGCTCGCCGGACGCCAGCGGCGACATCATCGACGAGTACGCGGCCCGCGACCAGCGGGTCCACTCGGTCCGGCTGCCGAAGAACGTAGGCCTCGGTCCGGCCCGGAACATCGGGCTGGACCGGGCCGTCGGCGAGTACGTGTGGTTCCTCGACGGCGACGACTGGCTGGCTCCGGAGTGCCTGACCGAGGTCGCCGAGCGGTTGCGGGTCACCCGCCCGGACGTCCTACTGGTCGACCACGTCCGCACCCACTGGAACGACACCGCCACCCGCAGCGCGATGGCCGAGGTGTTCCCGGAGTCCCCGGGTCCGGGCACGTTCCGGTTGCGGGACCGGCCGCAGGCGATGCACCTGCTGCACACCGCGTGGAACCGGCTGGTCCGTCGGGAGTTCCTCGTCGACCTGGGCCTGCGCTTCGCGCCCGGCTGGTACGAGGACGTCTCGTTCAGCTACCCGGTGCTGATGGCCGCGCGGCGGATCGGCGTACTGGACCGGGTCTGCGTCAACTACCGCCAACGCCGCGCCGGCGCGATCACCCGGACCCGGGGTGACCGGCACTTCGAGGTCTTCCCGCAGTGGCACCGGGTGTTCCACCTGATGGATTCGTGGGGGCCGGCGACGGAGGCCCTGCGACCGGCGGTCTTCGAGCGGATGATCTGGCACTACCTGACCGTGCTCGGCAACGGTCAGCGGATCGCGCCGGAGCTGCGGGAGGCGTTCTTCGCGCAGATCACCGCCGACTACGAGCGCTGGCTGCCGCCCGGCGGCTATCCGGTGCCGGACGGGGTCGAGGGGCTCAAACACAAACTCGTCGCCTCCGGACGGTGGCGCACCTTCAGCGCATTGCGGGCCGCCAGCCGGGCCCGTGACGCCGCCCGCCGGCAGGCCCGCACCGCTCGGCGCAGGGTCGGCCCGGTCGCCCGACGCGGGGCCCGGCTGACCCGCGACGGGCTGCTGCGCGAGTACTACCGGGCCGAGTCGCGGCGGCCGGTCGACCCGACGCTCGCGGTGTACGCCGCGTACTGGTACCGGGGTTACTCCTGCAACCCGGCTGCCATCTACGAGGTCGCCCGCCGGTTGGCGCCGGGGGTGCGCGGGGTGTGGGTGGTGCGCCGGGACCGGGTGGACAGCGTGCCGGCCGGGGTGGAGTACGTGGTGGCCGGCACCCCGGCGTACTACCGGGTGCTCGCCCGCGCCCGGTGGCTGGTGAACAACGTCAACTTCCCGGACTTCGTCCGCAAGCGACCCGAACAGGTGCACCTGCAGACCCACCACGGCACGCCGGTCAAGGTGATGGGGCTGGATCAGCAGCGCTACCCGATCGGCGCGGGCCGGATGGACTTCGCCGGCCTGCTGCGCCGGGTGGACCGCTGGGACTACAGCGTCAGCGCCAACAGCTTCTCCACCCAGATGTGGGACCGGGCGTACCCGGCCACGTACACCACCCTGGAGGTGGGGTACCCGCGCAACGACCGCCTGGTCACCGCCGGTCCGGACGAGGTGCGCCGACTCCGCGCGGAGTTCGGCCTCGACCCCGACGAGCCTGTCGTCCTGTACGCCCCGACACACCGCGAGCACCTGCCCGGCTACCGGCCGCCGTTCGACCCGGACCGGTTCGTCCAGGCGCTGGGCGACTCGGGCCGGTTGCTGATGCGCAGCCACTACTTCCACGACCGGGACCGACGTCCCGGCCAGCCGAGGGACTGGGACCGGGTTCGCGACGTCAGCGGCCACCAGCGGGTGGAGGACCTGTACCTGGTGGCGGACGTGCTGGTCACCGACTACTCGTCGGCCATGTTCGACTACGCGGTGCTGGACCGGCCGATCGTGCTCTACACCCCGGACTGGGAGGCGTACCGGCTGGCCCGTGGGGTCTACTTCGACGTCACGGCCGAACCGCCGGGCGCGGTAGCCTCCACTTTCGCCGACCTGCTCGACCTGTTCCGTACCGACGCGGCGCGTTCGGACGCGGCGACCAAGGCCCGTGAGCATTTCCGGGCCCGGTTCTGCACCTTGGACGACGGGCGGGCGGCGGAGCGGGTGGTGCGCCAGGTGTTCCTCGGGGAGCCGGTCGAGCGGTCCACCCGCTGCTGATCGGGCCTTCTGTCGTGTAATAGCAGTGTCATCGATCGAACATGAGACGTTTACCCGATGTCCTAGACCCATGATCCTGGTCACAGTCTTGTGGGGTTCGGTCGACGCGCTGGGGGGGAAGACGGTGAGCACCGTCACGCTCAAGGATGTGACCAAGGTTTTTCGGGATGGCACGGTGGCCGTCGACAGCATCAACCTCGATGTGAACGACGGCGAGTTCATGGTGCTGCTTGGGCCGTCCGGGTGCGGCAAGTCGACGGTGCTGCGAATGATCGCCGGGCTGGAGGAGCCGTCCACCGGCGCGGTCATGCTCGACGGGGAGTTGGCGAACGACCTCCCCCCACGGGACCGCAAGATCGCCATGGTCTTCCAGGACTTCGCCCTCTACCCGCACATGACCGTTGGCGACAACATCGCGTTTCCGCTGCGGCTGGCCGGGATCGAGCCCGAGCCGAGAGGTGAGCGGGTCAGTGACGTGGCGAGCGCACTGGGCATCGGTGACGTGCTGGCCCGCAAGCCGGGTCAGCTCTCCGGCGGGCAGCGGCAGCGGGTGGCGATGGGCCGCGCGATCGTCCGTCGACCGGGCCTGTTCCTCATGGACGAACCGCTGTCCAACCTCGACAGCGGTCTCCGGGCCGAGCTGCGCGCGGAGATCTCGGGCCTGACCCGCGAGCTGGGCGTCACCACCGTCTACGTCACGCACGACCAGGCCGAGGCGCTCACCATGGCCGACCGGGTGGCCATCATGCGCCGCGGCGTGCTCCAGGACGTGGGCACACCGACCCAGGTGTACGGCCGACCGGCGACGCTCTACGTGGCGGCGTTCCTGGGCAGCCCACGGATGAACCTGCTGGAGGCGTCGGTCTACGTCCACCTCGACCGGTACGTCACGCTCAACCTCGGTGACCAGTCGCTCTACCTGCCCTGGAACGACATCCGCAGTCGGGCGGTGGCGCACTACCACGGTGAGCGGATCGTGGTCGGCATGCGGGCGGAGGCGCTCACCCCGGTCGCACCGGACAGCCCGGGCGACGTGCTGCGCGGGCGGATCCGCTACCTGGAGCATCACGGGCACGAGTCGTTGGCGTTCCTCGACATCGGCGCGACCGCGATCGTGGTCGACGAGATGGGCGCGCCGCAGGAGACGCCGCCGGTCGGCCAGCGCGGCCTGCGCCGGTTCGGTTCGGTGATGCAGCGGCTCACCGGCAAGCCGGTGGAGCCGCAGGACACCCCCAGTGGCGTCCAGACCAGCGTGCTCCCCGATCCGGGACGGCACCACCGACGCCCGGCGGAGCTGGCGGTGCGGCTGGCGCCGTACCCGGCGGTCAGCGCCGGTCACCCGCTCGCCGTCTCGGTGCGGATGGACGCGCTGCACTTCTTCGACGAGCGTGGCGACCGGATCGACGTGGGTTGGCGCTGACGACGTGCCGGAGCGGGGTGGCGGGCCCGCCATCCGGTGCCCTACCGTCTGCCCACCAGTCCACTGTGAATGAGTGACCACCGAGAGGGGTGCACCCGTGTCGGGTGACCGTCCCAGCCCGCTCGTCATCGAGCGCATCCTGCGGGATCGCGAGAGCATCTGGCAGCAGATCGTGGCCGAGCGTGACCTCAACGTCCTGACCGGGCGGATGCTGACCAGCTCCGCCATCGCGTTGGCCTGCTACGGGGCGGTGCTGGGCTTCTTCCACAGCCCGCTGATGGCGCTGACCTCGGCGCTGAAGCTGCCACTGCTGTTCCTGGTCACCCTGGCCATCTGCCTGCCCACGCTCTACCTGTTCAACCTGGTCTTCGGCGCCCGGCTCTCGGTGCGGCAGTCGTTGGCGCTGGTGATGGTGGCGATCACGGTCACCTCGATGCTCGCGGTGGCGTTCGCGCCGATCAGCCTCTTCTTCCTGATCACCGCCAACGACTACGGGTTCTTCAAGCTGCTCAACGTGGCGATCCTGACCCTGTCGGCGCTTGTCGGGTTGCGCTTTTTGACCAGCGGGATGCAGGTGCTCAACGACCACGGCCTGCTCGCGCCGGAGACCGCCACCGCCAAGGTCGAACAGGCCAGCGCCCCGGCGCCGGTCCAGGCCGTGCCGGCCGCGGTGCCCGTTGGGGCGACGCCGGCCGCCGCGCCGGTCGCCGGTCCGAGTTCCGGACCGGCCGGGGCCGCGGTGGCCGAGCCGACTCCGAACGGTGCCGTGGCCACCGCGCCGGCGCAGGTTCCGACGCAGCCGGCCGGTGCCTCGTACCCGCCCGGCATGCTGCCGCCCGGCTACGTGGCGCAACGCCCGTGGAACAGCCCGCCGGTCCGACGCGGCGAGCCGACGCAGCGGCCGGCCAGCATGACCCTGCTCTACATCTGGATCCTGCTCTTCGGTTTCGTCGGCACCCAACTGGCCTGGACGCTGCGGCCGTTCTTCGGTGACCCGGGCCAGGACTTCGCCTTCTTCCGCAGCATCGACGGCAACTTCTACGCGGAGATCCTGCGCACCATCGCCAACCTCTGAGCCGGCCCGGTGGGCGAGAGTCGCTGGTTGCCGACCTGGTTACCGGTGAGTAACGTCAGGCCATGACTATCGACTCCCGCCAGGTGGCGTCCGGCATGCTGGAAGCGGTGCCGTTCGCTCGTACGCTCGGTATCGAGTTCGTCGAGGTGGCGCCCGAGGCGGAGGGCGGCGTGCGGGCAGTCGTCCGGCTGCCCGACTCGCCGGCCACCCACAACCACATCGGTGGCCCGCACGCCGGCGCGATGTTCACCCTCGGCGAGACGGCCTCCGGCGCGGTCGTGCTGGCCGCGTTCGGGCAGCTGCTCGACAGTGCCGTGCCGTTGGCCGTCCGGGCCGAGATCGCCTACCGGAAACTCGCCATGGGTCCGGTGCTGGCCACCGCGCGACTCGGCCGGCCGGCGGTCGAGGTGATCGAGGAGTTGGCGGCCGGTCGGCGCCCGGAGTTCCCGGTCGCGGTGGAGATCGCCACCGAGGCCGGCAAGCCGACCGCGGAAATGACCGTGATCTGGACGCTGCGACCGAACTGAAACGCCCCAGGGCGGCGGAAACGGGTTTGCGGGCCCAGCAGGGTGGATAGATTCGTACCGTGCTGGGCCTACCTGCTCACGTGACCGCCTGTCTCTTCGATCTGGACGGTGTGCTGACGCAGACCGCCCGCGTACACAACGCCGCCTGGACGCAGACGTTCGACGAGTTCCTCCGCCAGCGCGCCACGGCCTCCGGCGAACCGTTCCAACCGTTCGATCCGGGTCCGGACTACAACCGCTACGTCGACGGCCGACCCCGGGCCGACGGAGTCCGGACGTTCCTCGCCTCCCGCGGGATCGTGCTGCCCGAGGGCAGCCCGGACGACCCGCCGGATGCCGAGACCGTCAACGGTCTGGGCAACCGCAAGAACGTCCTGCTGTTGCACCGGCTGCGTACCGCCGGCGTCGAGGTCTACCCGGGCTCGGTGCGGTATTTGAAGGCGGCGACCGCCGCCGGGCTCCGCCGAGCCGTGGTCACCGCCAGCGCGAACGGGGGCGAGGTGGTCGCCGCCGCCGGGTTCGAGCCGTTGTTGGAGGCCCGGGTGGACGGGCTGGTCGCCCGGGCGCAGGGGCTGCGCGGCAAACCACACCCCGACACCTTCCTCGCCGGGGCCAGGCTGCTCGGCGTCGACCCGACGCAGGCCGCCGTCTTCGAGGACGCGCTCTCCGGGGTGGCCGCCGGCCGCGCCGGTGGCTTCGGCTACGTGGTCGGCGTCGACCGGGTCGGGCAGGCCGACGAGTTGCTCGCCCACGGCGCCGACATCGTGGTGACGGACCTGGCCGACCTGCTCGACAGCGCCGACCCGCCGGCGCCGACCCGCACCACCCCCGACCCGCTCGCCGCCGAACGAGGCTCCGGATGATTCGGGAGCGCGCCTATCCGGTCGAGCCGTGGCACGTCCGCGAGACCCGGCTGGACATGGACGTGCTGGCCCAGTCGGAGTCGGTCTTCGCGCTCTCCAACGGGCACGTCGGCCTGCGGGGCAACCTCGACGAGGGCGAGCCGCACGGCCTGCCCGGCACCTACCTCAACTCGTTCTACGAACTGCGTCCGTTGCCGTACGCGGAGGCGGGCTACGGCTTCCCCGAGTCCGGGCAGACCATCGTCAACGTCACCAACGGCAAGCTGCTCCGGCTGCTGGTCGACGACGAACCGCTCGACGTGCGGTACGGAGAACTGTTCGCGCACGAGCGGGTCCTCGACCTGCGGGCCGGCACCCTGCACCGGGAGCTGCACTGGCGCTCGCCCGCCGGCCGGGAGGTCAAGGTCCGCAGCACCCGCCTCGTCTCGTTCACCCAGCGGTCCGTGGCCGCCATCAGCTACGAGGTGGAGGCCGTCGACGGCCCGCTGCGGCTGATCGTGCAGTCCGAGTTGGTGGCCAACGAGTCGTTGCCCGCGCAGAGCAAGGATCCCCGGGTCGCGGCGGTGCTGGAGTCGCCGCTGCAGGCCGAGGAGGAGCTGACCACCCCCGACGGCGGGCAGCTGATCCACCGCACCAAGGTCTCCGGCCTGCGGGTCGCCGCCGCCATGGAGCACGAGGTGCACGGCCCGGACCACACCACCATCGAGTCCGAGGGGTACCAGGACTGGGTGCGTACCACCATCGCCTGCGTGCTCAAACCCGGCGAGAAGCTGCGGGTGATCAAGTATCTGACGTACAGCTGGTCGAGCCGCCGATCCCTGCCGGCGCTGCGCGACCAGGTCGGCGCGGCACTGGCCGGCGCCCGGCTCGACGGGTGGGACGGGCTCCACCGGGAGCAACGCAACTACCTCGACACGTTCTGGGACGCCTCCGACGTGCTGGTCGAGGGCGACCCGGAGGTGCAGCAGGCGGTCCGGTTCGGTCTTTTCCACGTGTTGCAGGCCGGCGCGCGGGCCGAGCAGCGGCCGATCTCGGCGAAGGGGCTGACCGGCCCCGGATACGACGGTCACGCCTTCTGGGACACCGAGATGTTCGTCCTGCCGGTGCTCACGTACACCCAGCCGAGCGCGGTGCGCAGCGCGTTGCAGTGGCGGCACAGCACGCTGGACTCGGCACGGGAGCGTGCCGAGACGCTCAACCTCCGGGGCGCCGCCTTTCCCTGGCGGACCATCGAGGGCCCCGAGTCGTCCGGATACTGGCCGGCCGGCACGGCGGCCTTCCACATCGCCGCCGACATCGCCGACGCCGTACGCCGCTACGTGATGGTCACCGGGGACACCCAGTTCGAGCGGGAGATCGGGCTGGAGCTGCTGGTGGAGACCGCCCGGCTGTGGCGCTCGATCGGCCACCACGACCGGCACGGGCAGTTCCACATCGATGGTGTCACCGGCCCGGACGAGTACACCGCCGTCAAGAACGACAACGTCTACACCAACCTGATGGCGCAGCGGAACCTGCTCGCCGCCGCCGACGTGGTCATGCGCTACCGGGACGAGGCGTTCCACCTCGGGGTCACCGACGAGGAGGCCGCGAGCTGGCGGGACGCCGCCACCTCCATGCACGTCCCGTACGACGAGGAGCTCGACGTCCACCAGCAGGTGGAGGGCTTCACCCGGCTCCAGGAGTGGGACTTCACCCACACTCCGGCGGAGAAGTACCCGCTGCTGCTGCACTATCCGTACTTCGAGCTGTACCGCAAGCAGGTGGTGAAGCAGGCCGACCTGGTCCTCGCCATGCACTGGCGGGGGGACGCCTTCACCCCGGAGGAGAAGGTCCGCAACTTCCTCTACTACGAGCGCCGCACCGTGCGCGACTCGTCGTTGTCGGCCTGCACCCAGTCCGTGCTCGCCGCCGAGGTGGGCCACCCGGAACTCGCGCACACCTACCTGCGTGAGGCAGCGCTGATGGACCTGCACGACCTCAACGAGAACACCCGCGACGGCGTACACATGGCGTCGTTGGCCGGTGCGTGGCTCGCCCTGGTCAGCGGGTTCGGCGGCCTGCGGGACCACGACGGCGAGCTGTCCTTCGCCCCTCGGCTCTCCAGCCGACTCAGCCGGTTGGAGTTCTCGCTCCAGTGGCGGGGGTTGGCGCTGCGGGTGGATGTCCGGCCGCACCAGACGACGTACTCGCTGCGCCACGGCGGCCCGGACGACGTGGTGGAGCTCCGCCACCACGACCAGCTGCTGCGGGTGACCTGCGACGAGCCGGTGACGGTGCCGGTGCCGCCGGCCGAGCCGTCCGGTCCTCCGCCCGAGCAGCCACCGGGCCGGTCTCCGCTGCTGCGGTTGCCCGAACGCGAACAGTGACGGGCGGGGCGGGAGTGTTCCCGCCCCGCCCGCCCGCGCCGGTGGTCAGACCGGCTCGCCGATTCCGGTGGGTCAGACCGGCTCGCCGGTAGACGGACGCCCGATCGCGTCCCGGGGCGTCGCCGCCTTCGGATCGTCGGGCAGCCGGGCCGAGGCGGCCTGGTCCCCGAAATCCTGGTCCCCGACGTCCTGGTTGCGCTCGGCGTCCTGTTCGCGCTGAGTCTGCTCGGTCAGCTGCTGCTGCCGGGAAATCTGCTGCTTGGCCATGGCGATCCTCGCGATCCGTCGGGGCGCGGTTGCGCCGACACGGTCTGCGGTCGCTCGTCGCGTACCCGACGCAATATCGGGCAAACGCGGCCCGCGGCGTGCCCACGGCCCGGGATGACGCCACCCGCGGCGGGCGTGCCGGGCGGCGCGCGGGGTACCCGGGCCATCGGCGAGCACGCGGAGGTGGGGCATGGACGAGCAGCGCAGCGCGACTATTCCGATCGGGGACGCCCAGCTCCCCGCCGACCTGACGCTGCCCGCCCAGCCGGTCGGCGTGGTGCTGTTCGCGCACGGCAGCGGCAGTTCCCGGCACAGCCCGCGCAACATGGCGGTGGCCCGCACGCTCAACGACCGTGGTCTCGGCACGGTGCTGGCGGACCTGCTCACCCCAGCCGAGGACGAGGTGGACGCGCGAACCGCCGAACTGCGCTTCGACATCGGGCTGCTGGCCAGCCGGCTGGCCGGGATCGTCGACTGGCTGGCCGCCGAGCGTCCTGCCGGTGACGTGCCGATCGGCCTGTTCGGAGCCAGCACGGGCGCTGCCGCTGCCCTGGTCGCGGCGGCGTCCCGCGCCGATCGGGTGGGTGCGGTGGTCAGCCGGGGTGGTCGGCCGGACCTGGCCGGGAACGCGCTGGCCCAGGTGCGTACCCCCACGTTGCTCTTGGTCGGCGGGCTGGACGAAGAGGTGATCACGCTCAACGAGCGGGCGCTGGCCGAGTTGGGGGAGGTCGGCGAGCTGCGGGTGATTCCCGGCGCCACCCATCTCTTCGAGGAGCCCGGCACCCTCGAACAGGTCGCCGACCAGGCCGGCACCTGGTTCACCACGCACCTCAGCCGATGATCAGTCCGTGGGTAGCAGGGCCGAGGACGCGCGGCGCTGTTGGACGGTGTCGATGACGCGCCAGAGGACGGCGGTGATCGGGACGCTGACGAAGGCGCCGGCGATGCCCGCGATCAGCGTGCCCGCGGTGACCGCCACCAGGATCACCGCCGGATGCAGTCGGACCTGCCGCTTCATGACCAGCGGCTCCAGCAGGTTGCCCTCGATCTGCTGGACGGCGATCACCGCCGCGAGGGTGAGCAGCGCGGTGGTGGGACCGTTCGCGGCCAGCGCCACCAGCACCGCCACCGCGCCGGCCACCGTCGCACCGATGATCGGCACGAACCCGCCGAGGAACGTGATCAACGCCAGCGGCAGGGCGAGTGGCACCCGCAGCACCACGAGAGCCAGGCCGATGCCCAGGGCGTCGATCGCGGCGATGAACATGGTGCCCCGGCTGTACGCGCCCAACGTCTGCCAACCGGCCCGGCCGGCCTCGGCCAGCACGGGCTGGTTCGGGCCGGACACCCGCGACAGCACCCAGTGCCACATCGACCGCCCATCCTTGAGCAGGAAGAAGAGCAGCACCAGGGCCAGCAGCGCGGAGCCGAACACCTCGGTGGCGGTCCGGGCGCCGGCCACCGGGTCCGGGGAGCTACCACTGAGCCCGTCCCGGGCCTGGTCGACCAGCCGGTCCAGCTGCGCCTCGGTGACCGGCAGCGTGGACGTCACGAAGTCCCGGCTGCGTTCGACCCCCTGGGTCAGCTCCTGGCTGAGCTGGTCGAACTGGCTGGCGGTCAGGTTCCACACCAGGGCGCCGACGCCGACCAGGATCCCGAGCAGCAGCAGTACGGTGCAGAGCGCGGCCAGCGCCGCCGGCAGGCGCAACCGGCGCAGCAGAAGCAGGACCGGGTCGAGCAGCGCGGTGAGGAAGATGGTGGCGGCCAGCGCGATGGCCAGCGGCGCCAACAGGACGGCGATCCGGCCGAGCAGGTAGAGCCCTGCGGCGATCACCACCAGGCAGGCGCTCCACAACACCGCGGTTCGGACCAGCCAGGGCAGCGCCGCCCAGGTCTGGCGCGGCCCGGGGGCGCCTGTCGGTCCGGGTTCCTCTGCGGCCATGTCGGTCCTCCTCGATGTCGACGAGGTCGGTACCCGGTCGGTCGTGCCCCGACACCCGAATCGCTGGCCGTTGCCCGCGCCGGATCGTACGCCGGCCGGGGGGACGCGGGTGGGCGTTCGCTAATCGCATCCGGAACGACGGCGTTTGCGCGGTCGGGCCGAGGGAACGCGAAGAGGACGGACCGGACTGAGGAGGAACGCGGTGGGTGACTTCATGGACAAGGCCAAGGACTTCGCGGACAAGCATGACAAGCAGGTCGACCAGGGTGCGGAGAAGGCCGGCGACATGGCCGACAAGCGCACCGGCGGCAAGTACGGCGACCAGATCGACAAGGGCGTGGACCAGGCCCAGGCGCGCACCGGTGAGGGCGACCAGGTTCGCTGACCGTCATGCGCCTCCCGGGCCGCCGATCCGTCGGCGACCCGGGAGTGCCCGGATGGTGCGCCGTCAGTGTTGGTGCTTGTCGCGTAGCTCGTCCATTGAGGTGGGTCGGGCGCTCAACGCGTCGCGCAGCCGGTCGACCAGACCGATGCCGGGGGCGAGCAGCCTGTTCGCCGGCGGGTGCTCCGGGCTCCCCGGATGTGGCCGGGTCGGCCCGATCTCCTTGATCGCCGTCACCCTCCCGGCAATCTCGACCAGCTCCTCCCGGGCCGTCGCCGCGCGCAGCCGGGGAAAGAGCTCCTTCTCCTCCTCCGCCACGTGGTGTCGGACGGTACTGGTCAACTGAGTCAGCAGCTCGTCGAAGCGGGGGTCGGACGGGTCGGCGGACTCCAGCGCCTTCATGGTCCGTTCGGCGTCGGCGTGCTCCGCGATCTCGCGGTCGGCGATCTCGTCGCCGTCGGGCAGCACCTTGCGGGTGACGGGATACACGTACGCCTCCTCGGCCACCGAGTGACGGACGAGTTCGGCGATCACCACGTCGGCGAGGCGTCGGCGGTGCTCGGGGGTGCCCTGCCGGGTCGCCAACTCGACGAGGACTGTGTCGATCTCACGATGATCCGAGACCAGGATGTCGATGGCATCGTGGTCGTCGGTGGTCGGAGGATTGGTCATGTCACGGCCCCTTACCGGTTGCGGATCGGTGGGAGGTGTGCGGCTCTGGTACCCCCACCGGGCTGCACAAACCCATGGTTGACGATGTGTTCGAAGCGGCCCATGGTGCCTATCGTGAAGGTGGTGCGGAGCCTGCCACGATTGCTCCGCCGTCGCCGGGGTAACCGCCGCCATGGCCGACGACCGCCCAGCCGCCGACCGCGGTCAGTCGCGGCTCGACGAGACCGCCGAGCGGACCGTTCGGCGGGTGCGGCACCGTGGTGGGCAGGCCGGCCGGATCCGGGCCCGGCAGTGGGAGGTCACCCTGGTGATCTCCATCCAGGCCGGATTGGCCGCGGCGATCGCCGCCCTGCTCGCCAAGAACCTGCTCGGCCCCGGAGCGCACGTCTTCGCCCCCGCCGCCGCCGTCGGTACGATCGCCACCGCCATCGGGCAGCGGGCCCGGCGTACCTTCGAACTGTTGGCCGGCGTGGCCCTGGGCATCATCATCGGCGACACGCTGCGCTTCCTGCTCGGCTCGGGCCCGTGGCAGACCGGCGCGGTGGTCGCGCTGGCCATCGCCGCCGCGTTGCTGGTGGCCGGAAGGGGCGGTGCGCTGGTCGGTCAGGCCGGCGGTACCGCCGTGCTGATCGCCACGCTTGCCCCGATGGAACGTGGCCTGGAGTTGCCCCGGATCTTCGACGCGCTCGTCGGCGGGGCGGTCGGCCTGGCGGTGGTCGCGCTGCTGCTGCCGATCAACCCGATGCGAGTGCTGGACCGGGCCGCAGCCCCGATCTTCGCGATCCTCTGCGAGCAGCTCGGCGAGCTGGCGGGGGCGATGCGGGAGCGCGACGGCGACCGGACCCTGAAAGTCCTGGAGCGGCTCCGGGGCACCGAGGGCGATCTGGGTCGGTTGCACGATGCGCTGAGCGGCGCGGAGGAGGTGGTGGTGATCGCTCCGGTGCGCTGGCACCGCCGACAGCAGTACCACAGGTACGCCCGCAGCGCCGACCACTTGGAGCGGTTACTGCTGGACAGCCGGGGCCTGGCCCGCTGGTCGTCGACGGCCCTGCAGTACGACGAGCCGATCCCGCCGGAGCTGCCGGACGCCATGGCTCGGTTGGGCCAAGCGGTGGCGGAGATGCGGACGGAGTGCAAGGTCGGTGACGACACCCGGCGCACCCGCCGGTTGGTTGAGGAGTGTGCGCACCTAGCCGGGCGGGCTGCGGCGAGCGGGGTCCGCTCGTTCGGTGAGTCTCTGGTGACCGACCTGCGAACCGCGGCCAGCGACCTGCTCCGGGCAACCGGCTGTGAACCCGACGAGGCCAACCGGATCGTGCGCCGGGCGGCGGGTGCCGGTGAGGCGGAGATCCACCCGCCGGTCCGGCGACAACTGCACCGGGCGCGACCGACGCGAGCCGCCCGAGCCCGTCGGCACGCCCACCTCGCCGCCCGGGCCCGTAACGAGGGACGGGCCGGCCTCCCCGCACGGGAGAGGCCGGCCCGGTGAACCGTCAGGATCAGGAGGAGTAACCGCGCTCGGCGATCCAGTTGGCGACCTTGGGCAGGCTCATCCAGTACTCGCCCAACGTCGGGTCGGCCGGGTCGGCGACCCGGATCGTGTCACCGCCGTCGCGGTAGCCGACGAGGGTCAGGTAGTGACCGCCCTCGTACGAGTGCGGGTTGCCGTCGGTGTCCACGGTCGTGCCCTTGATGTTGGCCACCACCGGGCGACCGGCGTCCACCGCGGCCAGCACGTCACGGCGCAGCTGCTCGACCTGGTCGGGGCGGGCCACCGAATCACGGATCTCGGTGGTCCGGTACTTGCCGCCGGTCAGTTGGTTCAGCACCCGGGTGGTGTCCAGGGCCGACGGGGTACCCGCCTCGGTGGTGCCGAGCAGTTGGGCCACCTCGTCCTGGGAGAGCGCCTTGCCCTGGGCGGACAGCGCGATCCGGGTCGCGGCCGGGCCGCAGTAGTAGAAGTTCGGCTGGGCCTGGTAGTCGACGCCGAGGATCCGTTCGGCGTGCCGGTCGTTCTGGCTCGACGAGGCCGTGGCGGCCTGCACCGGGGCGGCCTGCGCGGCGACCGCCGGGCCGAGGGCGCAACCGCCGGCGACCAGCAGGCCGACGACGGACAGACCGCTCTTCTGGACGATCGGGTTCATGGTCGAGTCTCCGTTCGGGGGTTGGCGCCTCCGACCAGCGGAGGGCGGCAGCACCGGGAATGGCGCTCGGCGCAACACGGGGGCCGACCATCGGTGGTCTCGGCCCTGGGCGTACCGAGGGCGTAACCGCTCTGCTCCGCCGAGAATTCCGCCGGCCGCGGGCACCGGGGGGCACCCTGCGTGGCCTAACCGGTCACCGGGGACACGCGGTCAACTCAGAGGCTTCCCAGCAGCCTGGTCACGGTGATCTCGATGACCACCCGCTCCGGATTCGGGCGCGGTGTCCGATACCGCTCGGCGTACCGCCGCTCCGCCTCGGCCACGGCGGCCGGATCCGACCGCAGCACCGCGCGACCCTCGATGGTCAACCAGCGCCGCCCATCCACGTGACACACGGCCACCGCCGCGCCCGCCGCGCCGGCCGCCGCCACCTGACGGGCCTTGCGGGAGGCGCCCGAGGTGATGACCCGGGCCAGTCCGGCCGCCGGGTCGAGAGTCACCCCCACCGGTACGACGTGCGGGGTGCCGTCCGCCCGCAGGGTGGTCAGCGTCGCGAGGTGACGTTCTGCGCAGAAAGCGACAACACGCTCATCGTGCACGTCCAACCGATGATCGCCCGCCATGCCCGTCCCCTGTCCGCCGAACCGGCCTCGATCATGGCACGCGGCGGCGCACCCGGTCCCGATCCGGCGGGGCGTCCGGCTGATCGGGCAGTTGGCGACCCGCCGCCCGACGTTGGTGCACCAGCCGGGTCAGGTAGATCAGCGCGGCGGCCAGGACCCCCATGTCGTCCAGGTAGATCGGGTCCGGCAGCACGTCGACCGGGAAGATCGTGTAGATCAGCGCCCCGTAGAAGGCGACCTTGCCGCCCGCGCCGAGCCCGGTCAGCAGCCGCCGCGTACGCACCACCCGCACCGCCAGCACCACGGCACCGACCAGTGTGGCCAGCGCCAGGATGCCGGCGATCACCACGAGAACCCACGACTGTCGGGACATGCGGTCACGCTAACCCACCCGACCCCGCGCGGCTCAGAACGCGGGCACCGTCGCCCGGCCGCGAGCGGTCACCTTGTTCTCCCGGGTCTGTTCGACGTTCTCCCGGGTCTGCGCGCCCAACGGTCGGGCAACCTCGCTCAGCGGGAGCACCGACGCCGACTCGGCGACCCGTCGCCCGGTCGCGGCGTGCGCCTCCTCGCGCAGACTGCGAGCCGCGGCCACCGCCAACTCCGCCGCCCGCCACGCGGCCTGCTCCCGCTCACGGGCCGCGGTGTGCCTGGCCGCCAGATTGTCCCGGATCGCCCGCTGGAGCACGAGCTCCTGCTCGACCGGGTGCAGTCGCGGGTCCCAGCCGTCGCGGTGGGCGAAGACGTCACTGAGCTGCTCCACCGACAGCTCCCGACGCCAGTACGCATCAAGGGCCGCCCGGTGCAGGTAGCGCTCGCGGTCCGCGTACTCGGCGGGGGTCCGTGCGGTGTGCGGCAGTGGCATCGCGGCCGCCGCGTCGAGCCTCCGTACGCCAGCCTCGGCCGCCTCGTACGCCAGCCAGGCCGCCTCGACGGCCTCCTGCGCGGCCACCCACTCCGCCCGGCGGCGGCGGACGGTGGTGGTCGCCCGCTCGGCGGCCACCGCGACCTCCTGCGCGTAGCGGCTCTGCTCCCGTTCCTCCTGCGCCTGCTCGAGTTGGCTCGGCATGGCCGCGCGGCGGATCCGGGCGCCCGGGTCGAGGCGGAGTCGGCCGGGCCGCAGCAGGAGGGCGGAGACGGCGACGGCGACCACCCCGAGCAGGCTCAGCCAGATGACGGCGGCCCGGGAGAGGTCTGGCAGGACGGCGGAGAGGATGGTTTGCATGATCAGCACCTCGCGGTCGAAGGCGGGTATCGACGGGCGGCAGGAGGGCGCGGCAGTGCCGGTCGGCCCGGTGGCGGGGTCGTTCCGTCGACGGCGAACTCAGGTGCCGTGCGGAAGGATCAGCCGGGATCGGGCCCCCGGGATCGCCGGGCCTGGCTCAGCGGGCGGGCGGGCCGCGTCGCGCAGGAGTGCCACGGCCGGGATCGATGCCCGGAACGTGCGCCAGGCCCGCCGCGACCGGACCGGTCGCCGTGGCGGTGTCGAGCGTGCCAGCCGGCGAGGCGACAGCGGGCTGGTCGGCCCGCTCGATGGCCGGGCCGGCGTCGGGGCGAACACTTGCCACTCGGCTGCTCACGGCACTGGGCCGCAGCGGCGTGGGGGCGGGCGGTGGGGTCGCGGCGAGGGCGGCACCGAGGCCGACCGCGAGCACCAGCGCGGTGACCGCCAGACGGGTCAGTTCCCGCAGCGAACGCAGCACAGCCCACCGGGCTGGGCGGACGGACGCTGCGGACGACACCCCACCAACCTATCGCCCGTCCTGGCGTACCGCAGCACGGCGACGGACCGCGCGGGCGTGACCGCCACCACGATGCGCACAGTGGACGCCCCAGCTCGGGGACCGGAAACGGCGGTGCCCCCGGCCGGACCAGGTCCGATCGGGGGCACCGCGCATCGTCTCTGCGACACCGCCGGTGGTGCGGGCTGGTCGGCGGCGGACCGTGGTCAGTCGCCGGTGCCGAGCACCGGGGGTGCGGGCTTCTCGTCGCCCTGCCACACCATCTCGTCCTCGGTCAACCAGGTCAGCCGCTCGTCGGAGTCGTCGTCCTGTGCTGCACCGCGCCCGCCGAGCACACCGGGACGGCCGCCGGACCCCGGTCGGGCGTTGCCACCGGCCACGGCCGCGCGCCCGCCGCTCCCGCCGCGCTGGCCGTCGATGCTGCGCCCGACCCCGCTGGCGGCGCGGCTCTCCGCCGGTGCTGTACCGGCAGCGGTCGGTCGAGCCGAGGTGGGGGCCGCGTTGCCCGAGCCCGCGAGCGCGCCGCTGCGCAACACCCCGCCGGCCGGTGCTCCGCCCGGTGCCCCGTAGAGCAGGCCGGGGCCGGTGTTCGACGCGGCGGGCACGCCGCCCGGCCCGGACAGACCGACCAGCCCGGCGGCACCCCCGCCGAGCAGTGCGCCGCCGACCAGCGGATCCGCTCCGGCGAGGGAGGTGCCGAGGTTGGCGGGGTCGCTGCCAGCGCCGGTCGGGCCGGTGACGACAGCCGGGTTGCCACCGGTGCCCGAGCCGACCTCGTCCGGGTTCGAGCCGCCGTCCGGCAGTTGGGCGACGCGGTCGGGCGTCGAGATGGTCGCGTCACCCGTACGCCCGGTGTCGGTGCCGGTGGTGGGGCCGCCGGACACCCTGGCGATGGCCGAGACACTCTGTGGCGTCGTCGAATCCTTGCTGGTGGTGCTCGGAGTGTCCGGATCGGGCGGCGGCGGGTCGACCACCCGGTCGTAGGCGGAGATGTCGTAACTGCTGGCCAGGTCGGCCACCAGGTTCACCATCCGCTGGTGGGCCTTCTCCTGCTCTGCCTTGTCCTGCTGGTGACCCGCGATGCCCCCGACGATCAGACCGGTCAGACCGAAGGCCGCGCCACCCTTGATCGCACCGCCGATCGCCTTGTCGTTGTCGTCGGTCTCCTCCGGGCTCTCGGCCTGCTTGTGGGCGGCGCGCAGATGGTCGGCCATCATGGTCAACCCCTGCTTGATGCCAGCCATCCCCTCGCCCAACGCGTCGGTGTGGGCGACGATCAGGCTGAGTCGTCGGTGGAATTCCCGACCTGCCGAACCCGTCCAGGTGTTGCCCAGCTTGTCGAGGTCGCCGCTCAGCTCCCGGCCGAGGCCGTCGAGGATGCCCTTGAGCTCGGCCCACTGGGTGGCCACGCCCTCGATCTGCTCCGGTTTGCCCGCCATCAGGCCGTCGTACAGCTGCTGGTGGCTGCTGCCCTGGTACCGCTGGGTGTATTCAGACACGACCGTCCTCCTTCGGCTGCAACGCCCGGTCGACCGGGGTCAGCGCGGCGGTGACATCGTCGGCGTTGGCCGCGTTACGCGCCTCGGCGGTGCGGTAGTTGCTCAGGATCGTGCTGGTCGCCCGCTGTGCCGCCAGCACCGCCTGCCGGATCCGTTCGGCCTGCTTGACATAGGACTGGTGGACGTCGCTGTAGCGACGCGCGTTGTCGGTGGCGTCGAGGAACGAGCCCAGTGCCGGAGGACGGCACTGCATCTCGGTGTTGAGCTTGCGCAGCACCGACTCGGCCTGGCTCAACCGAGACGCCAGGTGCTCGTGGAAGTCCTCAAGGGACAACAGGTCGACTTCCGTACGCCCGGCCATGGCAACATCCCCGTCGTTCTGGTTGACAACCGTCAGCGACATCCAGGTTAGTCCACCCGTGCGACTCCGGGCGACCCGCCGAAAGGGCTCAGCCGTCGGCGTCGGTCGATTCCACAGGCCTTCCGCCACCGGCCCCGCCACTCGACGGGGCGCCACTGGCCGAAGTCGACGGTGTCGACCCCGACGGCGGCGCGGCGGACGACGACCCCGACGGTGGCGCGACGGACGGCGAGCCCGAGGACGGCGCCGCCGATGGCGAGCCTGACCTCGGCGCGGCCGACGGCGGTGCGGCCGGCGCCGGTCCCTCCGGAGCGAACACGGCCAACGCGTCCTCGCGGTTCAGAGTCGGCCCGGTCGGGATCAGTGCGAGCAGCGAACCGGGCACCGCCAGCGGCGTGACCCCGCCGTAGCCGAGCACCTCCAGGGTCTCCGCCGAGCCGAGCGGATACCGGATGCCCTGCGGGCTGATCAGGTAGATCGTCGACCCGGCGGCACCGGACCCGCTGGTCCCGGCGCCGGGCGAGGCCTGCGCGATGACACCCTTGCCGCCGGGCAGCAGCACCGCCTCGGCGGTGCGTACGGCGTCGCGCCTGGTCTGGCGCACCGGCACCAGGCCCGGATCGCTCTCGGTCAGCTCGGCCGGGACCCGGTCGAAGACCTCCAGGGTGGTGGTCGGCGGGCCGCCCGCGCTGCCCTTCCGGTACGTCGCGCACAGCGTCGTCTGGCCGGGCTGGGCCGGGTAGAGGGCGGGCATCGTCGGGGGCAGCCCCTCCTCCTCGATCCGCCGCTCCTCGAACGCCTCGCTGGCCTGATTCGGGGTGATGTCGGTAATCCGACCTCCGTTGCTGATGAGCAGCAGAGCGGTGATCTCACTGATCGACACGAGGGCGTCGCGGGTCAGCACGTAGTGCCGACCGGCGGCCTTGAACACCGAACCGACGCTGTACGACTGCCCGCCCACCCTGCGGCTGCTGGGCTCGCCCTCACCGGTCAGCGACGGCCGGCGCAGCGGGGGCCCGGCCGGCACGGAGTTGAGCAGTTGCTGCCCGACCTGGAGTCGCTCGGTGCCGGCCATCCGCAGCGCCGTGATCGTGCGGGACGGGTCGAGCAGCTGGAGCCGGGTGTTGTTGGTGATCAGGTACCGCTGGTCGTCCACCGAGACCAGCACCGCCCGGTCACCCAGCGGCGTGCCGCCGGGCAGCGCACGGTCGATCACCAGCCGGGTGGTGGACCGCTGCCGGTCGACCGGGTCGGGCACGTCGCAGACCGACCAGGGCAGCCCGGTCAGCGACTTGCGGTCCGGAAGGGCGTCCGGTGCGCCGACGATGCCGAGGGTGACGCCGCGGGGCCGGTCCCGCAGCGACGCCTGGGACACCGTCCGTACCGCGGCACTCGCGTCGTTCACGATGAGGCGCGCCGAGGTGTAGTTGAGCGTCGGGTGCAGCTTGCCCTCGATGAACACGTACGTCGCGCCGGTCTCCCGTTCGATGACCAGGGTCTGGTCGTCCAGCGGCGCCGCGCCACCGGTCAACTGGCCGTAGGCGCCCACCCCACCGAGCACGATGGCCGCGGCGAGGACACTGCCGAAGACCGCCATGCCGAGCCGTCGCATCGGCAGGTTGGTGGTCTCCGGATCGCCCGACAGCAAGGCGGAGACGATGCGGCGGGTGACGAAGCGGTACGCCTGCACCTGATCGCGGCGGGTCCGCATGACTTACCTCCGGCGGGGTGGATCCGCGACGATCAGGGTCGGGGCGTCGTCGCGGACTTCCCTACGATAAGGGGCGGACGATGGTTCCTTGGGACCACCGCTCGTGGCCGGCACCGGACCGACCCGGCGCAGAGCCGTACCGTGCAGGAGGGACAGTCAGCGATGACGCAGGTTCAGGCGCCACCCGTCCGAGCGGTCACGGACCCTGTCGACGTTCCGACCCGGCCGGCGCCCCCGGCCGAGCGGCCCGGCCGTGGTCGGGTCGGTCCCGTGTTGGTCGGGCAGCTCGTCGTGCTGGAGTTGTGCCTGGTCGGTGTCTGGGCCGCCACCGCCGGACCCAGCTGGGTGCTCGCCGCGGTGGGCGCGGCGGCGCTGCTTGTCGTCCTGGCGGCCTTCGCCCGCCGAGGTGGCCGCTGGTGGTTCGAGGACCTGCTGCTCCGCCGACGGCTGCGGCGGCGCGGTGAGCGCGCTTCGGCCGCGCTGGCCAGCGGCACGGCGACCGACCCGCGGTTGGCCGCGCTCGCCCCCGAGCTGAGCGTCATCGAGCTGACCGACCGCGGCACCCGGCTCGGCATCGGGCGTGACGACCAGGGCTGGTTCGCCGCCGTCGCCCTGCAGTCCGCCACCGGCGCGGCGGTCGGCTCGGTCGACGCCTCCGCGGTGGACCGCGCGCTGCGGGTGCTCACGGACTTCAACGCCCCGGTCTCCCGGGCCCAGGTCGTCGCGCACACGCTGGTCTGGTACCCGGCACCCGGCGCACCGCCGGCGGCACACCGGACCGTCTGGGTGGCGCTGCGGCTCACCGTGCGGGACGCCCGGGTCGAGGCGGTGAGCCGGGGCGGCGGGCTGACCGGCGTACACCGGACGGTGGCCGCCGGAATCGGCCGACTCGGCAAGGCGCTGACCTCGGCGGGGCTGGCCCATCGCCCGCTGGGCCGTGAGGAACTCCGCGCGGCGATTGTCTCGGCCGCCGGTCTGGACCTGGTGCCCGAGGCGCCGACGGAGAGCTGGCACGGTTTGCGCGGCGGCGGCTGGACGCACCGCTGCATGGCTCTGCGGGGCCGCTCCGACGCGCCGCTCGGCCCGCTCGTGGACGCGATCACCGCGACCTCGGCGCCGTCGCACACGGTGGCCGTGACCGTCTCGGCGGACGGTCGGGTGGCGGCGCCGCTGCTGCGGGTCGCGGCGATGGACAACCACGTCGAGGCCCTGGTCAAGGTGGTTCGCGAGGTCGCTGATCGGGTGGGCGGGTCCACCCGGCCGATGGACGGGCAGCATGCTCCGGGCGTCTACGCCACCGCTCCGGTCGCGTCGGCGCTGGGCGCCTCCACCGGTCTGCGGTCGCGCTGACCGGTGCGGCGGCGCGGCACGGTCAGGGTCGGAGGTTGACGATCCAGCCGTAGAGGCCGCAGACCCAGAAGGCGAGCGGCACCAGCGAGATGATGAGCAGGATCTCGGCGATGTCGAGCAGGCGACCCCAGACCGGCGAGATGCGCTTGCCGGCGACGGTCAGACCGTAGATCAGGCTGATCACAGCGGCCAGCACCAGCCCGCCCAGGATCAGGCCGAGCCGGACCGGCAGCGACCCACCGGCGAAGGTGGTCGCGGCGGCCAGGCCCAGACCCACGGTGCCGGCCAGCAGCACCGGGGTGCGCTGGGCCCGGCCCAGGAGGGGGCGGGCCCGCAGCAGCGCCAGCAGGGCCAGCACCAGGCACAGCAACACCGCGGGCAGGCGCCCGTCCAGCGCCAGCACGAGTTCCGCGCCGAGCACCAGCAGCGACACCGTCCACAGCAGACCGGTGAGGAACTGGTCGGCGCGCTCACTCTGCTGGAGCACCTGCCGGCCGTCCACCGACTCGCTGTCGGTCTTCAGGTCCTCCGGACCGGTCGGGATCGACGGCACCGGCAGTCGGGCCAGGCGGTAGGCCATCATCGGCAGCGCCGGCACCACGCCGAACGCGACCGCCGCGACCACCGCGGCGGCGGCCGCCGCGTCGAGGCCGAGAACCAGGCAGAGCACCGCGCCCAGGCCGGTCGCGGCCGCCACCCCGATGGCGGCGAAGAAGAGGGGGTACCGGTCGCCGACCGCCAGTACGGCCACCGCGCCGGCCACCACCGCGGCTGTTGCCGCGAGCAGGACGTGCGGACTGGCCAGCTCGGTCAGTGATCGGTCGCCGGCGAGCAGCAGCAGGCCACCGGTGGCCGCGTGCGCCAGGCCGACCAGGGCCAGCACCGCGCCGATGCCACTGTCACCGGCGGCCCGGGACAGCACCGCGGCGCCCACCAGCAGCGCCACCGCGACCAGCAGCGCGGCCAACGCGCCGGGCAGGTGCGGCGGGCCGGCGAAGAGGGCCGCCAACGCGCCGGCGCCGAGCGCCGCCGCCGCGAAGACCACCGCGAAGGAGCGGGTCGCGCCGACCTGCCAGGCGCCGGGGCGCTGGTTGGTCGCGGTGGCGACCGCGTCCACCACGTCGTCGAAGACGATCTCCGGCGCGGCGTCGGACCGGGGGTTGAAGTAGAGCACCTCGCCGTCGCGGACACTGAGCTGCGCTGCGGTACGACCACCGTCGAGGGGCGCACCGCCCAACCGGGACAGTGCCCAGCCGCCGTGCCGCGCACCCTCGTCGGCCATGTCCTCGCCGGCATAGCGCAGCAGGGTGGGGAGCAGGTCGGCCAGCGGCACGTCCGACGGCAGCGCCAGATCCATCCGGGTACGCGGGGCCACGATGGTGATCCGGCTCAGACCACCGGTCGCCGTCTTCGTCGCCACTGTGGCCTCCAGGTGTGCGTCTGTGATCGGCTGTCTGTGATGCTGCGGTCCGGGTCCACCGCGCACACGGCAGATTACCTACGATGACGGCACGTACGATGCCCACCCACGGGCGGTGTTCCGCGGGCCGTACGTCATCAGGGCCGCTTCTGGGGAGGAGACAGCCGTGAGCACGGTGGTGTTCCGCCGGCTCCCGCGTCAGCCGGGGCCGGCCTTACCGCGCGGCGAGGTGCTGCTGGAGTCACCTCCCGAGCTGCCCGAGCCGACGCCCCGCGGGATGGGGCAGCTGCTCATGATCCTGCCGATGTTCTGCGGGGTCGGCGCCATGGCGTTCCTCTACGCCGGCAAGGGCGGCGGCATGATGACCTACGTCGCCGGTGGGCTGTTCGGTGTCTCGATGCTCGGCATGGCGATCGGTTCGCTGGCCAACAGCGGTGGCAAGGACAAGGCCGAGCTGAACGCCGACCGCCGCGACTACATGCGTTACCTGGCTCAGATGCGCAAGCGCACCCGGCGTGCCGCCGAGCAGCAGCGGGCGGCGATGGCCTGGCGGCACCCGGAGCCCGACGCGCTCTGGTCGATCGCCGCGTCCCGCCGACTCTGGGAGCGGCGGATCACAGAGGACGACTTCGGCGAGACCCGGATCGCCCTCGGCCCGCAGCGGCTCGCCGTGGAGATCGTCCCGCCGGAGACGAAGCCGGTGGAGGACCTGGAGCCGATGAGCGCCATCGCGCTCCGCCGGTTCGTCCGGGCACACTCGACGGTGCCGGAACTGCCGACGGCGCTGTCGGTGCGCGCGTTCAGTCGGGTGGTGCTGCGCGGCGACCGCGAGCCCGTGCTCGACCTGACCCGGGCGGCGCTGGGGCAGCTGGCCACCTTCCACGCACCGGACGACCTGGTGATCGCGGTGGTCGCCGCACCCGACCGGCAGTCGTCCTGGGGTTGGGTGAAGTGGCTGCCGCACGCCCACCACAGCGGTCGTACGGACGCGGCCGGCGCGCGCCGGCTGGTCTTCGCCAGCCTGGCCGAGGCCGAGGCGTCGCTCACCGCCGAGCTGGCCGGTCGGCCTCGGTTCGCGCCGGAGGCGAAGCCTCTGACCACGGCCCCGCATTTGGTCGTGGTGATCGACGGTGGGGAGATCTCACCGACCTGCCAGCTGGTGGGCCCGGGGCTGCTCGGCGCCACCGTGATCGACCTCTCCGGCACTGTGCCGCGCGACGCTGGCCGCTGGCTGCTCTGCCTCGACGTGGGCGACGGAACCTCACTCGATCTGGTTCGGGGCAGCTCGTCGTCGACGCTGGGTCGGCCCGACCGGCTCAGCGCCGAGGCCGCCGAGGGGCTGGCCCGTCAGATCGCCCCCTTCCGGCTCTCCCAGCAGCAGACCGGTGGCGACGAGCCGTTGGCCCGCAGCACGGAACTGCCGGACCTGCTCGGCGTGGGTGACGCCGCGGCGGTGGACGTGCAGAACACCTGGCGTCCGCGTGGCCACCGGGACCGGCTGCGCATCCCCCTTGGTGTCGGCCCGGACGGCAACGTGGTCGAACTCGACTTCAAGGAGTCGGCGCACGAGGGCATGGGCCCGCACGGTCTGGTGATCGGCGCGACCGGGTCCGGCAAGAGTGAGCTGCTGCGTACGGTGGTGGCCGCGCTGGCGGTGACCCACTCGTCGGAGGAACTGAACTTCGTCCTGGTGGACTTCAAGGGCGGCGCGACCTTCGCCTCGCTGGAGGCGCTGCCGCACACCAGCGCGGTGATCACCAACCTGGCCGACGAGCTGCCGCTGGTCGACCGGATGCGCGACGCGCTCGCCGGCGAGATGGTGCGCCGGCAGGAGCTGCTGCGCGCGGCCGGCAACTACGTCTCCCGCTTCGAGTACGAGAAGGCGCGCTCGGCCGGTGAGCCGCTGGCGCCGATGCCCAGCCTGTTGATCATCTGTGACGAGTTCAGCGAACTGCTCGCCGCCAAACCGGACTTCATCGACCTGTTCGTGATGATCGGCCGGTTGGGTCGGTCCCTCGGCGTGCACCTGCTGCTGGCCAGTCAGCGCCTCGAAGAGGGCAAGCTGCGGGGCCTGGACACGCACCTGTCGTACCGGATCGGTCTGCGGACGTTCTCCGCGGTGGAGAGCCGGATCGTGCTCGGCGTACCGGACGCGTACGAGCTGCCGAACGCGCCGGGCCACGGGTACCTGAAGACGGACACCAGCACGATGCTGCGGTTCCGGGCCGCGTACGTGTCGGGGGCGTACCGGGCGCCGGGGCAGCAGGCCTCCGCCTCGCAGGCGCTGGTGCAGCGGCGGATCGTGCCGTACGGCCTCGACTTCGTGCCGGTGCAGGTCCCGCAGGTGCCGGTGGACACCGCCCCGGAGCCCGAGCAGCCGGCCGACGGCAAGGCCGTGGCGATGCTCGACGTGCTGATCGACCAGCTCAAGGGTCGGGGCCGCCCAGCCCACCAGGTGTGGCTGCCGCCGCTGGCCGACCCGCCGGGCCTGGGTGAGCTGCTCGGCCCGCTGGCGGTCGACCCGACCTACGGGCTGTGCACCGCGTCCTGGCCCGGGCGCGGGCGGCTGACCGTGCCGGTCGGCGTCGTGGACCGCCCCTACGAGCAGCGCCGGGATCCGATGATGGTCGAGCTGGCCGGGGCCGGCGGCAACGTGGTCATCGTCGGGCGGTCGCTCAGTGGCAAGAGCACGATGCTGCGTACGCTGCTCGCCTCGCTGGCGCTCACGCACACGCCACGGGAGGTGCAGTTCTTCTGCCTGGACTTCGGCGGGGGCGCGCTGCGCAGCATGGAGCGGTTGCCGCACATGGCCGGGGTGGCCGGTCGACGCGACGTCGAGGCGGTCCGCCGGACGGTGGCCGAGGTGGTCGCCGTGTTGGACGAGCGGGAGGGTCGTTTCGCCCAGCACGGCATCGACTCGGTGGCGAGCTACCGCCGTCGCCGCGCCGCGGGTGAGTTCGCGGACGACCCGTTCGGCGACGTGTTCCTGGTGGTGGACGGGTGGAACACGCTGCGCCAGGAGTACGAGGAGTTGGAGCAGACCATCACCACGTTGGCCAACCGGGGCCTCGGCTTCGGTGTGCACGTGGTGCTCACCGCCGTGCGGTGGGCGGAGATCCGGATCAACATGCGGGATCTGCTCGGCACCAAGTTGGAGCTGCGCCTCGGCGACGCGTCGGAGTCCGAGATCGACCGCCGCGCCGCGAACAACGTGCCGGAGAAGTCGCCCGGTCGGGGCCTGACCCGGGACAAGCTGCACTTCCTCACCGCCATCTCGCGGATCGACGGTCGTCGCGACATCGACGATCTGAGCGAGGCCTCGCTGGCCCTGGCCGGGCACGTGGCGGCGAACTGGCCGGGTCGCCCCGCGCCGAAGGTGCGGTTGCTGCCGCGCCGGCTGCCGGTGGCGGAGCTGGCCCGAATCATCGACCGGTCGGCACCGGGGCTCCCGATCGGTGTCAACGAGTCGGCGCTCGCGCCGGTCTACCTGGACCTGGCCAACGAGCCGCACCTGACGGTCTTCGGCGACGCGGAGTGCGGCAAGACCAACCTGCTGCGTCTGATCGCCCGGGGGATCACCGAGCGGTACACCCCGGCGCAGGCCCGGCTGGTGATCGCCGACTACCGGCGTGGCCTGCTGGGCGCGGTGGAGGGTGACCACCTGCTCGACTACGCCCCGTCGAACCAGGCGTTCGCCCAGGGGCTCGGGTCGATCCGTAGCGCGCTCTCCAACCGCCTGCCCGGCCCGGACGTGACCACCGCCCAGCTGCGCGATCGGAGCTGGTGGAAGGGTCCGGACCTGTACATCCTGGTGGATGACTACGACCTGGTGGCCTCCGGCGGCAGCAACCCGCTCAGCGCCCTGCAGGAGCTGTTGCCGCAGGCCCGCGACATCGGTCTGCACCTGATCGTCACGCGCCGGGTCGGCGGTGTGTCCAGGGCGCTCTACGAGCCGGTGCTGCAACGGCTGCGCGAGTTGGACTCGCCCGGCCTGCTGATGTCCGGCAACCGGGAGGAGGGCGCGGTCTTCGGCACGTTGCGACCGAGCCCGCAACCGCCCGGCCGGGGCACCCTGGTTCGCCGACGCGATGGCCAGCAGCTGATTCAGACCGCCTGGTCCGAGCCGGCCTGAGCGAGGTCGACCGTTCGGTAGGGGGGTGGTGGGCCGTCTCGGCCCGATTCACCACCATCCATCGAACGTCACCGGTCAGGGCTGCGAGGGCTGGACAGGTTCCGCTACGGTCTTCACAGGAGTGTCCGTCGGTGGGGTGTTGCTGCCTTGCCGCGGGGGAGGGTGCGGCGAAGCCGCCACCACAACAGACGGAAGGGTGTGAAGCATGGCGTTCGAGGTCGAAGCTGCGACTCTGCATACCGCCGCGAGTGACGTGCGGTCCACGCGCAGCGAGGTCGACGGCGAGCTGAAGAAGCTGTGGAACGTGGTCGACGACCTGGCCATCGCGTGGAAGGGTCAGGCGTCCACGGGCTTCCAGTCGCTGATGACGCGCTGGAACGAGGACACCGTCAAACTGCTGACGGCGATGGACAGCATCGCTGACCTGCTCGACAAGTCGGGTACGACGCACCAGGTCAACGACGAAGAGCAGCAGCAGATGCTGGACAAGTTCCACTCTGCTCTCAACCCGTGATCCGCAGCCGGCAGAGGAGGAAATCGTGACGATCAAAGTTGACTATGCGGTCCTCGAGAGCAGCAACCAGCAGATGCAGGCCATCTCGAAGACCCTCGAGGAAAAGCTTGACACGCTGCGGTCGATGCTGACCAAGCTGCACTGGGACGGCGAGGACCGGGTTGCCTACGAGCAGCACCAGGCGAAGTGGGACGCGGCGGTCCGGGACATCAACCGGATCCTGAACGAGATCGGCGGTGCCGTGGGCATCGCCCGCGAAAACTACCTCACCACGGAGATGAGCAACTCCAAGGTGTGGAGCTGAGGCATTCGCACGAGCGGCTCCGGTCCGGTTCGTCCGGCCCGGAGCCGCTCCGTGTTGGCGGTTCTGCGTAGGCGTAGGCGGCGGCGCTGCGGTGCGCCGCTCAGCCGGCGGTTGGCGCGTCGGTGCGTCGGCCGGGGCGCCAGTCGCGTCGACGGCCCCGGGCCATGATCGGTCGCGCGACCAGCAGCAGCCCGGCGAGCAGAGCGCCGATGACCGCCGCCCAGATCGCGGCGGGGCGCTGCCAGCTCAGCGGGTCGTCCCGTACGGCGGGGGCCGGGAGCGCACCGGCGGGCGGGTTCGCCCGGGTGCCGAGCAGGCTCGACACCGCCCGGTAGGGGTTGACCATCCCGTGGCCGATGTCGGCGTTCTGACCCTCCGGTGGGTTGTCCGCGGTGCGTTTCAGCCGATCCGCGACCTGCTGCGGGTTGAGACCCGGGTAGGCGGCCCGGACCAGCGCGGCCACTCCCGAGACGTACGCGGCGGCGTAACTGGTGCCGCCCTCCGGCACGGTGCGGTAGCCGGTGTTTCCGGGCGCTGGCCCGACGATGTTCATCCCCGGTGCGGCGATGTCGACGTAGTCGCCGCTGATCGAGGTGCCGACGTGGCCGCCCTGCTCGTCCACCCCACCGACCGCGATCACCCCGGGGTACGCGGCCGGGTAGCCCGGCCGGTTCTGGGAGTCTTCGGTCCGGTTGCCCGCGGCGGCGACCAGCACCACCCCTTTGGCCAGCGCGCGCTCGACGGCCGCCGTCAGTTCGGGGCGGGGAATCGTCGTCAGGGACAGGTTGATCACGTCGGCGCCCTGGTCGACCGCCCAGTCGATGGCCGCCGCGATCTGCGCGGGGAGCTGCGGGTTGCTGACCTCTCCGAGCTGCGGCAGGACCCGGATCGGCAGGATGCGGGCAGCCGGGGCGATGCCGCTGAAGGGGACGACCGTGCCCTCCCGGCCCGCGATGATGCCGGCGATCAGCGTGCCGTGCCCGGCCTCGTCGCACTGGCCCTGCCGGGCCGGCAGGCCGTTGAAGTCGCGACCCTCGAGAACCTGGCCCTTGAGGAGCGGGTGGGCGGCGGAGACTCCGGAGTCGATCACGGCCACCGTGACCCCGGCGCCCCGGGACAGCGGCCACGCCGAGGACGGCTCCAGCCGGCGTAGCGCCCACGGCAGCTGGGTCAGGTTCTCGGTGCCGGAGGGACCGCAGAGGGGCGGCGCGGCGGTCGCGGGAGAGGGTGCCACCAGGCCGGCGCCGAGCAGGGCCGCCAGCGCTCCACTGAGGACGCCGCGAAGGGCACGGCGGGACGGGGTCGCGCTCAACGGCGGGCATTCGCGCACCGGCAAAGGTTACCGCCGTGACCGTCGGGCGGCGGCCCCCGGTGACCAGGGTCAGGCCCGGGGGGACGCCTTCGAGGTGGGAGTGTCGGCGAAGAGCGCGAGCAGGTCGCCGACCTGCCGGTCGGCCTCGGCGGGGTGCCGGAACCGGCCGGCCGGGTTGAGGGTGTACTCGTTGCGTCGCCCGACCCGGGTGCGGTGCAGGTAGCCGCCCGCCTCCAGGTCGGCGACGATCGCCTGCGCGGCCCGTTCGGTCACTCCGACCTCGGCCGCGACGTCGCGCAGCCGGGCGGTCGGATCGCGGGCGATGGCCAGCAGGACGTGCCCGTGGTTGGTGAGGAACGTCCAGTTCCGTCCGCCGCCGGTGTCGCCCGTCACGGTGCTCGCCATCGTGTGACCGCCTTTCCGGATGTCCGCCTGCCCTCACGAGAGTCTTGTCCGCCCTGCCCGGGGAAGGTTGCCCAGGGGGCGGCCGGAGTCAACGTATGAAATTTAAATCACGCATACCTTGACGCATCTTACGGTGCGTGTGACGGTGGAGCACGAGCCAGCGCCCGCCCGCCCGGCCGGCGGAAAGCCGGCTTGACCAGGCCAGATGCGTCGAGACGAGGTGCGGGATGAGTCATACCGGGAGCTCCGGCGGTCAGCCGGGTCCGCAGCGGACCACCGACCGGGCCACCGCGCTCAGCGAGCCGACCCGTGCGTACGCCGAGCTGATCGCCGGCAACCGGCGCTTCGTCGGTGGCGCCCCACGCCACCCCAACCAGGATGCCGAGCACCGGGCCGCCGTGGCCGACGGGCAACACCCGTTCGCGGTGATCGTCGGCTGCTCCGACTCCCGGCTGGCCGCCGAGATCATCTTCGACCGGGGGCTCGGCGACCTGTTCGTGGTCCGCACGGCCGGGCACACCACCGGCCCCGAGGTGCTCGGCAGCGTCGAGTACGCGGTGACCGTGCTCGGCACTCCGCTGGTGGTGGTGCTCGGCCACGACTCGTGCGGTGCGGTGCAGGCCGCCCGGGAGGCCGCCGCCACCGGTACCGCGCCGAGCGGGCATCTGCGCGCCGTGGTCGACGCCGTGCTGCCCAGCCTGCGTCGGGCCGATGCCGAGGGCGTGGATGACATCGACGGCATCGTCGACATCCACATCGCACAGACCGTCGAGACGTTGCTCGGGCAGTCTTCCGTGCTGGCCGACGAGGTGGCGCGGGGGCGGTGCGCGGTGGTGGGGGTGTCCTACCGGCTGGCCGCCGGAGCGGTACGTCAGGTGGCCGCCGTGCCGGCTGGCTTCGCGACGCTGGACACCCCGGCCGGATCGCCCGAGTCGACCGACCCGGCCGCGCCTGCCACCGTCTGACGCGACGAGGGCCGCTCCGCGTCACGCGGAACGGCCCTCGACGGTGATCGTGCGGGTCAGAGCAGCGACATGTGGACGTGGTCGGTGTGGTTCGACGGCCCGCTGTACGAACTCCAGCCGGTGGCCGGGAACCAGATCTGCCGGTTCCAGATCACGTAGTAGATGCCGAGCCGGTCGGCGTTACGGATGAGGAACGCGGCGACGTTGTTGCCGTACGTCCGGGTGTCCTCGTTGTGCCAGGGGGAGAAGCCGCTCTTCTGCAGCGACCAGTCGCAGGCACGGCCCTTCGGGTGCTCCCACGGCCCGCCGGGGCGGTAGCAGCCGACGAACCGGTTGAAGCCGGCCCGCTTGACCTCCTTGTACGCGTGCAGCGTGCGTGGCGTGATGCAGCCGGACGTGGTGGGGTCGTTCTCGCTGCACGACTGGGGTTTCCAGTCACCGTCGGCGGTGCGACCCGGGCCGATCTTCGCGACCGGTGAGGTGGCGTCCACCAGGCCGCCGGTGAAGCCCTTTCCACCGACGAGGGAGAGCGCCTTGTCGGCCTCGCTCTTCCGCTTGGCCATCAGGGCGGTCTGCTTCTGCTGCTCCCGGACCTCCGTGTCGAGGGCGAGCTTCGCCTGCTCGGCGCGGGCCTTCACCTCGTTGACCTCGGAGAGCTTCTTCTCGTTGACCATGTTCATCTCGTCGAGCATCCCGGCGCGCCGGACGAACGAGTCGGGAGCTTCGCTCTCCAGCAGCATCGCGACCGCGCCGATCCGGCCGGTCCGGTACGCCTGGGCGGCGATCTGCCCGACCTGCGGGGCCAACGCGTCCAGGTCGGCCTTGGCCCGGTCGACCTCTGCGGCCAACTCGCCCTGCCGCTTCTTTGACTTGTCCAGCTTGGACTTGGCGGCGGAGTAGTCGCGGTTGGCCTGCTCGATGACATCGTTGAGCAGCTTGGGTTCGCCGTCCTCCTCGTGCCCGGACGGTGTGGGGGTCGTCGGGGCGGCGTGGGCCGGGAGGGGCCCGGCGAGCACGGTCAGTGCGGCGATCACGGCCACCACGGGTGTCATCCAGCGGCGTAGGGGTGCCGTCACAATGTTCCCTTCCGTCGACCGCCGACCGGGTTAGCTGACGGGTTCGGGGCGGAAGTGGCCCCTACCGCTGACGCGGATTCACCCCAGGTACCTGGGTCCCCGGCTCGCCGGCTGGCGATTGGGCGGTGGCACCGCAGGCGCCGCTTCGCGCCTTCATCGGTAACCGGCAGCGAGGTTACCCGAGAGTCGACCGGGTGAGCTACGCCTGGATGCCGACCAAAAGCGTCATTTCGCCATAGCGTTGAGTGACCAGTGACGCGGTTCTCAGGGTGGATGCCCGATCTGGTCACGCTGAGGAGTGTCACCATGCCGTATCCGTGCTCCTGTTCGACTCCGGCCACCGGTCGGTGGCCTCGGATGGGGGTGCGGGCCGCGTCCGGTCCGGCTCGTCGGAGCCGGCCTTCCGCGGTGAGCTGAGTGCGGCCAGTGCCTCCGTGCGGTCCGGCTGGGGCCGGGGCGCGGGAGCGTCGGTGGACGGCGTGGCCTCGGTGCGCCCGGCGGCGGTCACCACCGCGGCCAGCCCGGTGGTCAGCGGTACGGCGGCGATCAGACCGAGGGTGGCGACCGCGCTGCGGACGATCTCCTGCGCGAGGAACTCACTGGTGAGGATCTGCCCGATCGGCCGCGAGTCGGCGGTGAGCAGGAGCAGCAGGGGCAGTGACGCGCCCGCGTACGCCAGCACGATGGTGTTGACAGTGGAGGCGATGTGCGCGCGGCCGACCCGGGTGGCCGCCCGGTACAGCTGCAACCGGGTCAGCCCGGGGTTGGCGTTGGCCAGCTCGGTGACGGTGGCGGCCTGGGTGACCGTCACGTCGTCGAGCACCCCGAGCGACCCGATGATGATCCCGGCGAGCAGCAGACCGTGCAGGTCCACGTCGCCCTGGAACATCGACAGGGTGGTGGCGTCTTCGCTGCCGAAGCCGGTGAGGTGGGTCGCGGCCGTGGCGATGGTGGCGAGCACGCCGGTCAGCACCAGGCTGCCCAGGGTGCCGAGCACCGCGACCGAGGTCTGCGCGGTGACCCCGTGCGTCAGATAGAGCACCACGAACATGATCAGGGCCGCGCCGACCACCGCCACCAGCAGTGGCGACCTGCCGGCGCCGATGCCCGGCAACACGAAGGTGAGCAGGATGGCGAAGCTGGCGGCCAGCCCGGCGAGCGCGGCCAGACCCCGCCACCGACCGAACGCGACGATCGCGGCCGCGAAGACCACCGCCAGCCACACCATCGGGGTGCCGCGTTGGTGCTCGGCGATGTTCCAGTTGCTGGTGGTGGGATCGGTGGGATCGGCCAGCTCGACCAGGATGACCTCGTCACCGACCTCGACCCGGGGCGCGCCGGGCCCGTCGGGCACCGGTGTCCGTACCTGTTGGCCGGCGGCCGGCCCGTCGTCCACCCGGACGTCGACCGTGCCGCACCGCCCCTCGCCGACCCTCGGTGTGCCCTCGGGAACCGACGGCACCGGCGGGCACGGCTCACTCACCACCCGGGTGACCGTGCCGGGGTGGCGCGGCACGTCCGCACCACCATCGGTCTGCGGTGACCCGCCGCGCGGCCAGAGCAGCGCCGCGGCGAGCACTGTGGCGACGAAGAGGGGTACCACAGTCACGACGAGGATCCGTCGCACCCGTGGTGGGGCGGACGGCGCGGGGTGAGTGTGGTCGGCGGCCAAGGCGAGAACTCCCAACGATCCGGTGCGGGGTACGGGTCAGCGTGCCGGGCGGTTCACCGTTTCGGTGGAAACGCGGCGAACGGCGGGGGGGGATCGCTGCCTGATCACCACTTGATCACGGACGGTCAGTGTTCGGCCCGGTCGGCCGGGGGCGACGCCACGTCGCGGCGGCGCCGGTGCCCGACTGTGCAGCGGCATACGGAGGGCCATCGTGGGAGATGCTAGCCAGCCCACCCGAGGGTCGCAGGTCGTGGCGGAGTGTCGGGCGGTCGAACCGCCCGCGTGGCGGACCCCGGCCCGTCAGCCGCGCTTCATGAGCCGGCCGACCGCCGCCATCATCTCGGTGGCCATCTCGTCGGCCCGACCCTCGGCGGCGCCCTCGTGCATGCAGTGCCGGGCGTGCCCGTCGAGCAGCCCCAGGGCCACCTTGTCGAGGGCGGCCTGGATCGCGGAGATCTGGGTGAGCACGTCGATGCAGTAGCGGTCGTCGTCGACCATCTTCTCGATGCCCCGGACCTGCCCCTCGACGCGGCGGAGCCGCGCGAGCAGTTGGTCCTTGCTGGCGGTGTATCCGCGGATCGGGGTGGGTGCGGTCATGTCGACCAGGATAGCGTACCCCCAGGGGGTATGGTACGGTCGTGTCCGGATGAGATACCCCCACCGGGTACCGGTACCGTAAAGGAGACGCTCCGATGGTCAACACGACGTATCAGGTGCAGGGCATGACCTGTGGGCACTGCGTCAGCGCGGTGAGCGCCGAGGTCAGCGCCATCGCGGGCGTGCGTGACGTCCAGGTCGACCTCGCCGCCGGCCGGGTCACCGTCAGCAGCGACCAGCCGCTGGACACCGCGGTTGTCCGGGCCGCCGTCGACGAGGCCGGCTACGACCTCGTCGACGCGTGATCGGAGGGCCGGCGTGCGTACGGTGACGAGACTGGCCGGGTTCGCCGTCGGCCTGGCGGCGGTCTTCGGCGCGACCTACGGGGTCGGCCGGGTCGTCGACCGCACCCCGGTGGTCGAGGGCCGGCACGACGCTGCCGCCATCCCGGCGGCGGACGAGCGGGGCGGTACGGCCGACCGGCTTCCCGGCGGGCTGCTCGTCTCCGAGCGCGGCTACAGCCTCGAACGGGTCGACGCCCCGGCCGGCGAGTTCGCCTTCCGGATCGCCGGCCCGGACGGCCGCCCGGTCACCCGTTACGAGGTGGCGCACGACAAGCGGATGCACCTGATCGTCGCCCGGCGGGACCTCTCCGGCTTCCGTCACGTCCACCCCGAGCTCGCCCCGGACGGCACCTGGCGGGTCGACACCCCGCTGACCGGCCCCGGGCAGTGGCGGGCGTTCGCGGACTTCACGCCGACCGGAGGCGAGCCGCTGACCCTCGGCGTGGACGTGACCGTCCCCGGTGAGCTGACCGAACAGCCGTTGCCCGCCCCGGCGACCAGCACCACCGTCGACGGCTACACGGTCACCCTGACCGGAGCGCCGCAGCCCGGCCGCACGTCGTCGCTGACCCTGACCGTCAGCCGGAACGGGCGACCGGTCACCGACCTGGAGCCCTACCTGGGCGCGTACGGGCACCTGGTGGCGCTGCGCCGGGGTGATCTGGCGTACCTGCACGTGCACCCGGACGGCACGCCCGGCGATGGGCGCACCCGGCCCGGTCCGGCCGTCACCTTCCTCGCCGAGGTGCCCTCGGCGGGCAGCTATCGGCTCTACCTCGACTTCCAACACGGCGGGCGGGTGCACACCGCCGAGTTCACAGTGGTCGCCGGCGCCGCACCGACCGCAACCGCCCCCACCCCGAGCGGGCCCGCGCCGACCGGCGGGGCCGACCACGGCACCCCCGGGCACGGACACAACTGACGGGACCAGACGATGACCACCACCAGCAGACCGCTGCCCGAGGCACCCAACCGGATCGAACTGGCGATCGGCGGGATGACCTGCGCCGCGTGCGCCGCCCGGATCGAGAAGAAGCTCAACCGGATGGACGGGGTGAGCGCCACCGTCAACTACGCCACCGAGAAGGCGACCGTCCGGTACGCCGATGGCGTCACGCCGGACGACCTGATCGGGACCGTGCAGAAGACCGGCTACACGGCGGCGCTGCCGGCCCCGCCCAGCGCGGAAGCTCCGGTGGACCCGTTGCGGGGGCCGCGTACCCGGCTCTGGGTCTCGGTGGCCCTGAGCGTGCCTGTGGTCCTGCTGGCCATGGTCCCGGCCTGGCAGTTCGACTACTGGCAGTGGCTGTCGCTGACCCTGGCCGCCCCGGTGGTGGTCTGGGGTGGGCTGCCGTTCCACCGGGCCGCCTGGACCAACCTGCGGCACGGCGCGGCCACCATGGACACCCTGGTGTCGCTCGGCACCCTGGCCGCGTTCGGCTGGTCGCTCTGGGCGCTCTTCCTCGGTGACGCGGGGATGCCCGGGATGACGCACCCGTTCCGCTTCGACATCACCCGGACCGACGGCGCCGGCAACATCTACCTGGAGGCGGCCGCCGGGGTCACCGTGTTCATCCTGGCCGGTCGCTACTTCGAGGCCCGGTCCAAGCGCACCGCCGGCGCCGCCCTGCGCGCCCTGCTCGACCTCGGCGCCAAGGACGTGGCGGTCCTGCGCGACGGCGTGGAGACCCTGATCCCGGTGGACCGGCTCGCCGTCGGTGACCGGTTCGTGGTCCGCCCCGGGGAGAAGATCGCCACCGACGGGGTGGTCGAGGAGGGCACCTCCGCGGTCGACGCCAGCATGCTCACCGGTGAGTCGGTGCCGGTCGAGGTCGCCCCGGGCGACGGTGTGGTCGGCGCCACGATCAACGCCGGTGGACGGCTGATCGTCACCGCCACCCGGGTCGGCGCGGACACCCAGCTCGCCCGGATGGCCGACCTGGTCGAGCAGGCGCAGAGCGGCAAGGCGGCCGTGCAGCGACTGGCGGACCGGATCTCCGGTGTCTTCGTACCGATCGTCATCACCCTCGCCGTCGGCACGCTCGGCTGGTGGCTCGGCACCGGGGCCGGCCCGACCGCCGCGTTCACCGCCGCCGTGGCCGTGCTGATCATCGCCTGCCCGTGCGCGCTCGGCCTGGCCACCCCGACCGCGCTGCTGGTCGGCACCGGTCGGGGCGCCCAGCTCGGCGTGCTGATCAAGGGCCCGGAGGTGTTGGAGTCGACCCGCCGGGTGGACACCGTGGTGCTCGACAAGACCGGCACGGTGACGACCGGCCGGATGACGCTGGTGGACGTGGTGCCGGCCAGCGGCGTGGATCGGGCCGAGCTGCTCCGGGTGGCCGGGGCGGTGGAGGCCGCCTCCGAGCACCCGATCGCCCGTGCGGTCGCCGCCGCTGCCGCCGACGCGGGCGCGCTGCCCCCGGTGGCCGCCTTCGGCAACCTGGAAGGGCTGGGGGTGACCGGCACGGTCGACGGCCGGGCCGTCCTGGTCGGCCGCGTCCGGCTGCTGCACGAGCACGAGATCGACGTACCGCCGGAGATCGAGTGGGCCGTGCGTGACGCGGAGGCCGCCGGCCGTACGGCCATCGTTGCCGGTTGGGACGGGCGGGCCCGGGGCGTGCTCACGGTCGCCGACGTGGTCCGGCCGACCAGCCGGGCGGCGGTGGCTCGGCTGCGCGGGCTGGGGCTGACCCCGGTCCTGCTGACCGGGGACAACACCACAGTGGCTCGCGCGGTCGCCGCCGAGGTCGGCGTCGACGAGGTGATCGCCGAGGTGCTGCCGGCCGGAAAGGTCGACGTGATCAAGCGGCTCCAGGCCGAGGGGCGGTCGGTGGCGATGGTCGGTGACGGGGTCAACGACGCCCCGGCGCTGGCCCAGGCCGACCTGGGGCTGGCCATGGGCACCGGCACCGACGTGGCGATCGAGGCGGCCGACCTCACCCTCGTCCGGGGCGACCTGGACGCCGCGGTGGACGCCATCCGGTTGTCCCGACGCACGCTCGGCATCATCCGGGGCAACCTGTTCTGGGCGTTCGGCTACAACGTGGCGGCGCTGCCGTTGGCCGCCGCCGGGCTGCTCAACCCGATGATCGCGGGCGCCACGATGGCGCTGTCCTCGGTCTTCGTGGTGGCCAACAGCCTGCGCCTGCGTCGCTTTCGTCCGGTCGCCGCCGATCTGTGACGACGGTAATGGTTGGGCCGGTGACGACGGGGGTACCTCTGTGGTCGTAGCGAAGCTTGCAATGCTTGCAATGGAGGTTGGCAATGGGTATCGACGACAAGATCAACAACGCCACCGAGGACGCGACCGGCAAGCTGAAGGAAGGCGCCGGTCGGGCCACCGACAACGAGCAGCTGGAGGCGGAGGGTCGCGCTGACCAGTCCACCGCCAAGCTCAAGCAGGCGGGCGAGAAGATCAAGGACGCCTTCAAGAGCTGACGTACGACGACGTAACCCGCACGCCGGGCCGGTGATCATCACCGGCCCGGCGTGCTGTGTGTCCGGCCTCTTTCGTCGACCCTGAGATCCCCCTGATTCCGCTCTCCGCCTCACCGCAGCACGACGACACCTGCTAACTTTCCTTGGCATGTGCAAGGGCTGGTTATGAGCACCGCTCCACCGCCGACCGGCGACGATCTGGTCCGGGTGCTGGCCACCCTGGCCAACCCGCACCGGCTGCGGGTCGTCGCCGCGCTGGCCCGCGAGCGTGCGTACGTCAGCGGGCTGGCCCGGCAACTGGGCATCAGCCGGGCGCTGTTGCAGGTCCACCTACGGAAGCTGGCGGCGGCCGGGCTGGTCACCGCCCGCCTGGAGTTGTCGGAGGACGGGAAGGCCATGAACTACTACGAGGTGGAGCCGTTCGTGCTCACACTCACCCCCGCGGTCATCGCGGCTGCGGTCGAGACGCTTACCGTGCCCGACTCGGGCGAGCAGCCAGGAGCACAACGATGAGCGAGCACGACTGGACCGAGGTGGTCGGCGCGATAGGCATCTTCGGTTTCCTGATCAGCGTGGTCACGGTGACAGTCGTCCAATTCGCCAAGACCCGGCGGGCCCGGTACGAGGCGGCCCGCGCGGACGACTACCGCCGGCTCGCCGAGACGGCCGCCCAGGCCCAGGCGGAGAACACCCGACTGCTCGCGGCGATGGATGGCCGGCTGGGCGGGATGGAGACCCGGATAACCACGCTCGAACGCGTGCTGCGCGAGGTCGACTGACCCGGCGGACGAGAGTCCCCGGGCCGTCGAGCGGCTACTCGACGGCCCGGGTGGAAGCAGCATCACCTCGCCCAGTGGGCGAGTTTCACCGGCAACGCTCCTTCGAGGAGAGGACAGCACCTCATGCTGCGCGTACGCAAATCCACAGTCGGTTGGGCGGTCGCCCTGGCCGTCACGGCCGCCGGCCTGACCCCGGCGAGCCCGGCCGCCGCCCGACCACAGCCCGCCCCGACGATCGACTGGCGGCCCTGCGCCGAGGACAGCAGCGCCGAGTGCGGCACCCTGTCGCTGCCGGTGGACTGGAACCGACCCCGAGGTGAGCGCTTCGACCTGTCGCTGGCCCGCCGGGTCGCCGACCCGGCCACCCGGGAAGGCGCCCTGGTCTTCGGCCCCGGCGGGCCGGGCGACAGCGGGGTCGACCGGGTGGTGGACGGCAGCTCCCGGTTCAGCGCCGACCTGCGTGCCCGGTTCGACATCGTCAGCTTCGACCCCCGCGGCACCGGCGACAGCCACCCGGTGGTCTGTGCCCGGGCTCTGCTCGCCCGGCAACCACAGCTGATCGCCGACCAGGCCCAGTTCGATGCCGTCCTGGCCAACAACGCGCTGCTGCGCGCCGACTGCCGGGCCCGCACCGGGGCGCTCTACGACCACGTCGACACCACAAGCGCCGCCCGCGACCTGGACGCGGTCCGCGTCGCGCTCGGCGAACGGCAGCTGACCTTCCACGGCAGCTCGTACGGCACCCTGCTCGGGCAGCGGTACGCCGAGCTGTACCCCGACCGGGTCCGGGCCCTGGTGCTGGAGGCCGCGATGGACCACAGCCTCGGCACCCGCGCCTTCCTCGACAGCCAGGCCGCCACCGCGGAGGGCGCGTTCGACGAGTTCGTTGCCTGGTGTGACCGGTCCACGTCCTGTGCCCTGCACGATCGGGACTTCCGGGCGATCTGGGCCGGGCTGCACGCGCGGGCCGAGCGTGGCTCACTGACCGACCCGGACCAGGCCGGGGCCGCACTCGCCCCGTTCGAGCTGAGCCGCCTCGCCCACAAGAAGCTCTACGACACGTGGCGGTGGCCGGGGCTGGCCGAGTGGGTCGTCCGACTGGAGGGTGCCGCCACCACGCCGAGCGCCCGCGCGCTCGCGGACGAGGCCGTGGCTCCGTACCCCTTCGCGGTTTTCTGCCAGGACTGGAGCCTGCCGGTGCGCGACTACCGCGAGTACGCCGGACATCTGCGCCGGGTGGCCCGGCTCGCGCCGGACCTGCGCTACCCGCCGGCGCTGTTCGCGCTGGTCACCTGCCTGGGCACCCCGACGCCGGTCGCCAACCCGCAGCACCGGCTACGGGTCCGCACCGACGTGCCGCTGCTGATCGCCGCCACCGTGCACGACCCGGCCAGCGGCTACGGCTGGGCGCGCAACGTGGCGCGACAGTTGGGCCGGCACGGCGCGCTGCTCACCTACCCGGGGTGGGGGCACGGCAGTTACAGCAGCAGCCCGTGTGTGCAACGAGCTGTCGACTCCTACCTGATCGATCGGGTGGTGCCCGCCCGGGGCGCCAGCTGCCCGGCCGTCGAACCCGAGGTGTGACCGCCGCTGCCGACCGCCGGGCCGCCCGGCGGTCGGCAGCGGTGTGCTCAGGGGCGTCTGACCGCGCGAACGACCACGTCGTGCAGCGGGATCTCCCGGCCCGGCACCGTGCGGCGCTGTTCCTCGGCGGTGATGATCTCCCAGCTGGCGCCGTCCAGGCCGGCGGTGATGTCCGCGAGAGTGACCGACGCCTCGTCGGGCGGGTGGTGCCCATGTCCGTGTCCGTCCCCGATCGCTTCCGAGCTGTGCAGGTGCCCGACGATCAGGAGGGTGCCACCGGGGGCCACCCACCCGGCGACGCGGTCGTAGAAGGCCAACTGCGGCATCGCGGGGTGCGCGTAGTGCGTCGTGACCAGGTCGAACCGCGTTTCCGGAGCCCAGGCCGTCAGGTCCGCCTCCACCCACCGCACCCGCTCGGACACCCCGCTCTCCGTCGCGCGTTCGGCGGCCCGGGCGAGGGCGACGGGTGCGATGTCGACAGCGGTGACCTGCCAGCCGTGGGAGGCGAGCCAGATCGCCTCGGCACCGGCACCACACCCGGCGTCCAGCGCGGAACCCGGCACCAGAGCGCCGGTCTCCCGGGCCAGGTACGGGTGCGCGGGAGAGTTGCTCATCGCGCCGGGGCGGTCGTGGTGCGCCTGGTGCCAGTGCCGCTCCCAGTAGTCCTTGTCGAACTCGTGCTGCTCGGTCATCTGTGCCTGCTCCTTCGCGCGTCGGCCCCGACTGTGACCGGCGACCGGGCGATGCGCAAAGATTGTTGCCGAAATGGCAAGGCGACGGTCGTCACCCCTACCCGGTCAACCGGGCCGCCCGCACCTCCAGGTACCGCTGCTCGGGCCGGCTCGTGGTGCCCCGCGCCGCGGCCAGGTACGCCTCCCGCGCCGCGCCGACCTCCCCGGCCAGCTCCAACAGGTGACCCCGTACGGCGGCCAGCCGGTGGTGCACGGCCGTGCGTTCGTCGGCGTCCAACGGCGTGAGAAGGGCGAGCCCGGCCCGGGGCCCGTCCACCATGGCCACCGCCACCGCCTGGTTCAGGGTGACCATCGGGTTCGGCGCGACCCGGGCCAGCAGCCGGTAGAGCGCGACGATCTGCCGCCAGTCCGTCTCGGCCGCCGTCGACGCCTCGGCGTGCACGGCGGCGATCGCCGCCTGGAGTTGGTACGGGCCGGGCGGCGACCAGGTCAACGCCTCGGTGATCAGCGTGACCCCCTCCGCGATGGCGGCGGCGTCCCACCGCGAGCGGTCCTGCTCGGCCAGCGGCACCAACTCCCCGTCCGGCCCCACCCGGGCCGCCCGGTGCGCGTCGGTCAGCAGCATCAGCGCCAGCAGTCCGGCCACCTCGCCGTCGTCGGGCAACAGCCCGCGCAGGATGCGAGCCAACCGGATCGCCTCACCGGTCAGCTCGGCCCGGTGCAGGTCCGGGCCACTGGACGCGGTGTAGCCCTCGTTGAAGATCAGGTAGAGCACCCGCAGCACCGTTCCCAGCCGCTCGTCCCGCTCGGCCGGCCCGGGCATGGTGAACCGGGCCCCGGCGGCCTCGACCCGCTGCTTGGCCCGCCGGATCCGTTGACTCATCGTCGCCTCGGGCACCAGGTGCGCCCGGGCGATCTGGGCGGTGCTGAGACCACCGACGGCCCGCAGGGTGAGCGCCACCTGCGCCGATCCGGGCAGCGCCGGGTGACAGCAGAGGAACAGCAGCCTGAGGGTGTCGTCGTCGTCCGGAACGGCCGGCTCCGCGTCCGCCGCCGGCGCCACCCCGGCGTACGCCGGCTCGCGTCGCGCCACCGCCAGCTCGCGGTCCCGGCGCGCGCTCTCGCTGCGCCACTCGTCGGTGAGCCGGCGGGTGGCCACGGTGAGCAACCAGGCGCGCGGATTGTCCGGTACCCCCTGCCCGGGCCACTGCGTCGCGGCAGCGAGCAGGGCCTCCTGCACCGCGTCCTCGCACCTGTCGAACTGTCCGTACCGGCGGACCAGCAGGCCGAGGACCTGCGGCGCGAACGTGCGCAGCAGCTCCTCGACCGTCCGGTCCTCGGTCACATCTCCGTCCCGGCCTCGTCCATGATCGGGCGGACCTCCATCGCGCCGCCGTACCGGACGTCCGGCCAGCGGGCGGCGATCTCGGCGGCCCGCTGCGGGCTGTCGCACTCGACGGCCAGGTAACCGGCGAACTGCTCCTTGCTCTCCATGAACGGGCCGTCGAGGAGCTCAGGACTCCCGTCCACGAGCCGGACCGTCATCGTCTGCGACGGGTTGGCCAACGCCTGGCCGCCGATCAGCTCGCCGCTCTCGGTCAGCTCCTTCATGATCTCGTCGACGTCACCGAAGAGGGCGGTGCGCTCCTGCTCACTCAGCTCATCGGTGAAGCCGGGCCGGTTCCAGATCAGCAGCATGTACTTCACGGCGATGCTCCTCAGGCTCTGGCCGCACCCCGAGCGGGGCGCGGCTCACCGGAGGGTCGGAGCGGTTCCCCCGATCCCTACCGCGTACCGAAGAAAAACCCAGAAATGTCCGCCGGGGGTGGTCCCACGCCGGACCGTTCAGCGCGGATCGGGTCGGCCGGGCACCTGCCGGGGCTTCCGGCCGCCGCCGACGTCAAGCGACGCCCGGTCGGCGGCCGAGGTGCCGGACGACCAACCCTCGGCGTCGCGCACGCTGAGCCGGTGCCGGGTGACGCCGGGGAAGAGCGTGTCCAGCCGCTCCCGGACCGCCTCACCCCGCGCCGCGAGCACCGGCAACAGCCGTTCCGCCCCGGCCGTCTCGGCCGTCGCCTGGTCCGCCGCTTCGGTCGCCGCCTCGGTGGCCGTCCGCAGCCGCTCGCCGATCCGCAGCGCGAACGCGTTGAGGAAGGACTCGTCCCAGACCTTCGTCCGCCGCCCCGACCCCGGCCGGCGCTCGGCACGCCCGCGCAGCATCGCCGCCGTGGCCTGGACCAGCAGCGACGTGTAGAGCAACTCCACCGCCACCAGATCGGCCGGCCAACCCAGCACGGTGGCGAAGCCGAGATCGTCGGACCAGACCGCCTCACACCGGTTCGCCGCCGCCACCTCCTGCACCAGCAGCGCCTTCGCGCCCGCGTACGGGGCGTCGGTGCTCAGGCGTACCCCGCCGGGCAGGTCCCCACGCTCCGAACCGGCGGCCAGCAGCGCCTCGTCGATGCTGTGCCGGGCGATCAGCTCCTGGGCCTTTCCGGTCAGCGCCTCCGCCTCCGCCGGAAAGGTGGTCGACTCGGCCTTGGCCAGCAGCGCCCGTACCCGGTCCAGCATCGGTGACCCGCTGCGAGCCGAACCGGCCGTGCGGGGCAGTGCCGCGCCGCTCGTGCCCGGCGGTGGGCGCAGCACCGCGATCGGCGGCAGGCTCTCCACCAGCGCGAGGATGTCCACGGCCGCGCGGAGCGCGTCGGCCCGGTCCAGACCCTCCCGGGTGGCCCAGCCGGTCAGCACGCTCCGGTCGGCACCGCCCTCGGTGGCCGCCAGCTCGCGCAGCTGGTCGTCCCACCAGGCCGGGACCGGCTCGGCCTGGTCGCGCCGCTGGGCGGCCATCGCGGCACGGACCAGCCGGGCCGCGCGGGCGTCGAGCCGTCGACCGGTGATCCGGTCCACGTCCACCGGCTGCCAGCCGCGCGGCCACAGCCGGCCCAGGCCGCGGACCAGGCGACGCAGCAGCGCCGCGTCCACCGCCGTGGTGCCGTCCGCGGCGCCGGTGCCGACCATCAGTTGGTCCAGCTGCCGTTCGGCCTGCCGTACGTCAGTGCCGCGCACCGCCGCGAGCGCGTTGGCGACGAGTTCGTCCGCGTCCGGCACGGGCACCTCCTTCTCGGGATCTCGTCCTTCTGGGGAGCTGGCGTTCGCTGCCCCTCCAGGCTCCATGATCATGCCGCCCGTGGCCCGGGAGTCACGAAACGGGGATGTCACCGACCCTCGGTCTCGCTGGTCTGGCCGGTCTGGCCGCGAATGTTTCATGCGGTTCGGGGTATTTGCGACCTGTCCGAGCTGACTGCGAGGTGTGTGGTGGTCGATTCGAGCCCGCCGAGGGCACGTACCGCCGACGTTCGGTCCTCCATCCTCGTCGGCGTCCTGATCGGCATCGCGATCATGGCTGCGGTGGACGAGATCGTCTTCCACCAACTCCTTGCCTGGCACCACTTCTACGACCGCTCCACCCCCTCGGTGGCGCTGCTCTCGGACGGGCTGCTGCACGCCGCCGAGGTGATCGCCCTGGTCGGTGGGTTCTTCTGGTTCGCCGACCTGCGTCGGCGCCGTGCCCTGTCGAGCCGGCTGGCCTGGGGTGGCTTCCTGCTCGGCGCCGGAGGATTCCAGCTCTTCGACGGACTCGTCGACCACAAGGTGCTCCGGCTGCACCAGATCCGCTACGGCGTCCACCTGGTGCCGTACGACGTGGTCTGGAACGTGGCCGGCGCGGTGCTGCTGCTGGCCGGCGTCGCTGTCCTGTGGTGGGCCCGGTCCCGCCGGCCCGGCGTGGACGCCCGATGACGGTGGCCGTGCCGCTGGCGCACGCCGGGCACGGCACGGCCGGGCCGACCTGGTTCCCGCTGTTCCCGGTCGCGTTGCTGGCGGTCGGCTACGTGCTGGCGGCCGTCCGCGACCCCCGGGGTTGGGACCACCGGCGCACCGCCTCCTGGCTGGTCGGCTGCGGCCTGCTGGCGGTCGCCGTCGGGCCACTCGCCCAACTCACCGACGACCCACGCGGACACATGGCGCAGCACCTGCTGCTCGGCATGCTGGCCCCGCTGGGGCTGGTGCTCGCCGCCCCGGTGACGCTGTTGCTGCACGTCGCACCGCCACCGGTACGCCGGGCGGTCGGCCGGCTGCTGCGCTCCCGCCCGCTGCACCTGCTCGCCCACCCGGTCACCGCCGCGCTGCTGACCACCGGCGGGCTGGCGGTGGTGCTGCTCACGCCGCTGTACGCGGCGGCCGAACGGCAACCCGTCCTGCATCACGCCGTGCACCTGCACTACCTGGCCGCCGGGTACCTCTTCGCCTGGTCGTTGGCCGGGCCGGACCCGGCACCGCGCCGCCCGGGACTGGCGGTACGGGTCGGCGCGTTACTGGCCGCGTCAGCCGGCCACGCCGTGCTGGCCAAGTACCTGTACGCCCAGGCCGACACCCTCCCGCCCGGCCTCACCGACCGGGACCCGGAAGCGTTCCGCTCGGCCGCCCAACTCATGTACTACGGCGGCGACCTGGCCGAACTGCTCCTGGCGGCAGCCCTCTTCGCCACCTGGTACCACTCCCGCCGCCCCCGCCCGTCCCCAACTCCGTCCCCGTCCCCAACTCCGTTGATCAAGAAGTTTGCGTCACCCGAAGGCGATTCCCTGACGCAAAACTCCTGATCAACACCATGGCGGTTTGTGCGTGGCGCACAAACCGCTGCTAACCTAGGTGATGCAGGAGGCTCTCTCGAGAGTTCCCGCAGCCGCCTTAGGGCCCGCTCACGCGGGCCCTTCGTGCATCTGGCGGGCCGTGGGCGACCAGCACCATGAGTGGTACCGCCGTTGCTCGACCCAGGACCAAAGCCTCTCGTTCGCCGCCGCCTCGCGTGGATCGTGACCCGTGCCGTTGGCCATCCGGCGATACAGGAAGGTCACGAGGTCCACGGCCTGCACCAGCCGCGAGGCGTGCGACGGCGCGAAGTGCAACGTGTCGACGATCCGGGTGAGCCGTCGTGATCGATAGCCCCCGGTGCCACCGACGCGGTAGCGACTCAGGTCAGAGCGGTGGGTCGCCGGGTTGTCCACCTCGTCGGCGATGACCAGAGCGAGTTCCTCCCGCATTGCGGCATACCCATCAACACGCTCCAGGAGATGCGACAGCACCACCTCGTGGGCAGGTTTCGGGGAGGCATAACGGCGAGCGAGGCCGTGGCGGTCGACTCCGCGCAGAATGATCGTCACGTCGTGCGCGCCGATGGCCTTCATCGCGGCGTTGTAGACGGCGACACGGGCACGGGGCGGCAACCCACTCCAGTGCGCCCGCCCCTGGAACAGGTCGTACCCGTGCAGCTCGGACTCCGCGTTGACGCCGTACGCCTTCGCCGCGTTGAGCACGACCTCGTCGAGTGCGGTGCTCAATGGGATGGCCACGTTGTCGGGGACCATCAGTGCGCCCATCCAGTACCACCGGTCGGTGTACGACTCGTCCAAATAGGTGAGCAGCACCCACAAAGGATAGGACGCCGCTACACGCCGTGGTCGGCTCGACGCGCCCCTGTCGACGGGCCGAACGCGTCACTGACCACCTGGCTGGTCCGGCCAGTTGGTGAGGATCTCGTCGACCGGTAGGACGTCCTGCTCGGGATCTGGTGCCGGGGTTGGCCGGTCGGGCGGCGTGCGGTCGAAGCGGGGCGCGGGGGCAGGCTGGATCTCGCCGCCCACCTCGACGAACGTGCCCCGGGCCGCGTTGTGCGGGTGCTCGTGCGCCTCGCCCGGGGCGAGCACCGGCGCGACGCAGGCGTCCAGGTCGGCGAAGACCGCCGTCCACTCGTCCCGGGTGCGCTCGGCGAACCGCTCGGTGAACCGGCGGCGCAGCTCGTCCCAGCCGCTCGGGTCGTACTGGGCGGGCAGGTCCGGGTCGTCGGCAAGGTCGAGGCCGCTGAGCAGTACGGCGTAGAAGGCCGGTTCCATCGCGCCGACGGCCATGAATCCGCCGTCGGCGGTGGCGTACGTGTCGTAGAACGGCGCGCCGCCGTCGAACATGTTGCGCCCGCGCGGGGCGGCCCACTGGCCGGCGCCGAGCAGCCCGTGCAGGAACGAGGTGAGCAGCGCCGAGCCGTCCACCATCGCCGCGTCGACCACCTGGCCGATGCCGGAGCGCTCCCGCTCCAGCAGCGCGGCCAGCACACCGACGGCGAGCAGCATGCCGCCGCCGCCGAAGTCACCGAGCAGGTTCATCGGCGCGTACGGGCGTTCGCCGGCCCGTCCCAGCGGCTCCAACGCCCCGGCGACCGCGATGTAGTCGATGTCGTGCCCGGCTCGGGCTGCCAGCGGGCCGTCCTGACCCCAGCCGGTCATCCGCGCGTACACCAGTCGGGGGTTGCGGGCCTGGCACACGTCGGGCCCGAAGCCGAGCCGCTCGGCCACCCCCGGCCGGTACGCCTCGACCAGCACGTCGGCGCGGTCGGCGAGGCGCAGCAGGTCCGCCACCCCGGCCGGGGACTTCAGGTCCAGTGCGGTGACCCGCCGTCCGCGCTGCAACGGCCCGCTGGTCGGTGCGGCCAGCCGGCCCGCCCCCGGGGCGCCCGGCCGGTCCACCCGCACCACGTCCGCGCCGAGGTCGGCGAGCACCATGCAACCGAACGGCGCCGGCGCGAGGCTGGCCAGCTCGACCACCCGTATCCCGGCCAGCGGCCCGCCGCGCGCCGCCGTCACGCGACGCCCACCGGCTCGGCGGGGCGATCGACCGAGGCGGCGAGCCGGTCGACCAGGTCGACGGGGGGCGTGAACCGCTCGCCGTAGCGGTCGGCCAACTCGGTGGCACGGGTCGCGAAGCCGGCCGGGCCGCCCGCGTACTGCCGGACGTAGCGGATCACCCCTCCCGTCCACGCTGGGAAGCCGATGCCGAAGATCGAGCCGATGTTGGCGTCGGTCTCGGTGCGCAGCACCCCCTCGTCGAGGCAGCGCAGCGCGTCCAGCGCCTCCGCGAAGAGCATCCGCTCCTGGAGGTCGGTGAACGGCACCGCCCGACCCGCGTCGGTGGTCAGGTCGGCGAGGCCGGGCCACAGCCGGCCCCGGGTGCCGTCGTCGTAGGAGTAGAAGCCACGTCCGGCGGCACGCCCCGGCCGCTCGTACGCGTCGACCAGTTCGTCCACCAGGCGGTGCGCCGGCAGGGGTCGGAACTCCTCGCTGGCTGCCTCGAACTGGCGGCGGATCCGCTGGATCAGGGTGAGACTGACCTCGTCGGCCAGCGCCAGCGGCCCGGTCGGGTAGCCGGCCTGGAGGGCGGCCTGCTCCACCGATGCGGCGGGGACACCCTCGGCGACCATGCCGACCGCCTCGTCGATGAACTTGCCGATCACCCGGCTGGTGAAGAAACCCCGGCCGTCGTTGACCACGATCGGGGTCTTGCCGATCCGCCGGCCCAGGTCGAACGCCCGAGCCAGTGCCACGTCTCCGGTCCGTTCACCCACCACGATCTCCAGCAACGGCATCCGGTCCACAGGGGAGAAGAAGTGCATGCCGATGAAGTCCGTCGGCCGGTCCACGCCGGCGGCCAGCCCGGTGATCGGCAGGGTGGAGGTGTTGGAGGCGAGCAGCGCGTCGGGTGCCAGCACGGGCAGCACCTCGGCGAAGACCTGCTGTTTCAGCGCCGGGTCCTCGAAGACCGCCTCGATGACCGCGTCGCAGCCGGCGAGCGCGTCCACCTGGTTGGTGGTGGTGATCCGGTCCAGGACGGCGCGGGCGTCCGCCTCGGTCGTGCGGCCCTTGCGTACCGCCCGGGTCAGTAACCGCTCGGCGTGCTCCCGGGCCCGGCCGGCGGCCTCCGGCGTGACGTCCTTGACCACGACGTCCAGCCCGGCACTGGCGCAGGCGTACGCGATGCCCGCGCCCATCATTCCGGCCCCGAGCACCGCCACCCGGCGTACCGGTGCGGCGTCCACATCGGTCGGTCGGGCCGCGCCGCCGTTGACGGCCTTCAGGTCGAAGAAGAACGCGCCGATCATGTTCTTGGCCACCTGCCCGGTGAGCAGGCCGATCAGGTGCCGGGTCTCCACGGTCAGGGCGGTCTCCAGGTCGACCTGTGCCCCCTCGACGGCGGCGGCCAGGATCGCCTCGGGTGCGGGTAGCCGAGCGCCCTTGAGCTGCTTGCGCAGCGTCGCCGGAAACGCGGGGAGTTGGGCGGCCAGCGAGCGGCTGGCCGGGGTGCCGCCCGGCATCCGGTAGTCCGGTCGGTCCCACGGCTGTGCCGGGCGCGGGTTCGCCGCGATCCAGGCCCGGGCGTGCTCCAGCAGCTCCGTCGGCGTGGCGACCACCTCGTCGACCAGCCCGGCGGACAGGGCGTCGGCCGGGCGCATCCGCCGGCCGGTGAGCAGCACGGTGGTCAGCGCGCCGGCCAGCCCGAGCATCCGTACCGTCCGGGTGACACCGCCCGCCCCGGGCAACAGACCCAGGGTGACCTCGGGCAGCCCGAGCCGGCTGCCCGGTGCGTCCAGCGCGATCCGGTGGTGACAGGCGAGCGCGATCTCCAGGCCGCCGCCGAGCGCCGAGCCGTTGACCGCGGCGACCACTGGCCGGCCCAGCGTCTCCAACCGGCGCAGGTCCCGCTTGATGGTGCCGAGCAGGTCGGCCAGAGCGGGCGCGTCGGCGCGGGTGGCCCGGATCATCTCGGGAAGGTCGCCGCCGGCGAAGAAGGTCGACTTCGCGCTGGTCACGATCACGCCGACGAGATCGGGCTCGGCCTCCAGCCGATCGAGTACCGCGCTCATCGAGGCGGCGTACGCCCGGTTCATGGTGTTGGCGGACTGGGTCGGGTCGTCCAGGGTGAGCGTGACGATGCCGTCGGCGCCGCGGTCGTACCGGATGGTGTTGGTCATGGTCGTCCTCCGGGTCAGCAGCGCTCGAGAACGGTGGCGACGCCCATGCCGCCGCCGATGCAGAGGGTCACCACGGCGCGGCGCAGGTCGCGGCGCTCCAACTCGTCCAACGCCGTACCGAGCAGCATCGCTCCGGTCGCGCCGAGCGGGTGGCCGAGCGCGATCGCACCCCCGTTGACGTTCACCCGGTCCGGGTCGAGGCCCAGGTCACGGACGTACTTGAGCACCACCGCGGCGAAGGCCTCGTTGATCTCGAAGAGGTCGATGTCGTCGACTGTCAACCCGGCGACGGCGAGCGCCTTGTGGGTGGCCGGGATCGGGCCGGTCAACATCAGCGTCGGGTCCGCGCCGCTGACCGCCGCGCCGACGATCCGGGCGCGCGGGGTGAGGCCGAGGTCCCGACCGACGTCGCCGGAGCCGACCAACACCAGCGCCGCGCCGTCCACGATGCCGGACGAGTTGCCCGCGTGGTGGACGTGTTCGATCGCCTCCAACCAGTGGAACTTCTGCAACGCCACCGCGTCGAAGCCGGCCGCCTCGCCCATCGTGGCGAAGGACGGGGTGAGCTTGGCCAGCGCCTCCCGGGTCGTCTCCGGGCGCGGGTGCTCGTCGACGGTGAGGATGTCCAGCCCGTTGCCGTCCCGGACCGGCACCACCGAGCGGGTGAAGTACCCGCCGGCCCAGGCCTTGGCGGCCCGCTCCTGCGACCGCAGCGCGTAGCCGTCCACATCGTCGCGGGTGAAGCCCTCCAAAGTGGCGATCAGGTCGGCGCTGACGCCCTGCGGCACGAACGACGTGGCCAGCGCGGTCTGCGGGTCGGTGGCCCAGGCCGCGCCGTCGGAGCCCATCGGCACCCGGGACATCGACTCGACCCCGCCGGCGAGCAGCAGATGCTCCCAACCGGAGCGGATCCGCGCGGCGGCGGAATTGACCGCCTCCAACCCGGAGGCGCAGAACCGGTTGAGCTGCACCCCGCCCACCTGGTCGGGCAGCCCGGCCAACAGCGCGGCGGCGCGGGCCAGGTCGCCGCCCTGCTCGCCGACCGGCGTCACGATGCCGAGAAGAAGATCCTCCAGCCGGCCGACGTCCAGGCCGGGGTTGCGCTCGCGCAACGCGTCGACCAGGCCGACCACCAGGGAGATGGGCTTGACCCCGTGCAGCGCCCCGGTGTCCCGGCCGCGTCCGCGCGGGGTGCGGACCGCGTCATAGACGTACGCCTCAGAGGGCACGGGCGATCAACTCCTTCATGATCTCGTTGGTGCCGCCGTAGATCTTCTGGACGCGGGCGTCGGCGTACATCCGGGCGATCGGGTACTCCGTCGTGTAGCCGTAGCCGCCGAAGAGCTGCAGGCAGCTGTCGACGACCTCACACTGCCCGTCGGTGAGCCACGACTTGGCCATCGCCGCGGTGGCCACGTCCAGGTCGCCGCGCGTGTGCCGGACGATGCAGTCGTCCAGGAAGACCCGGCTGACCCGGGCGCGGGTGGCGCACTCGGCGAGCACCATCCGGGTGTTCTGGTGACCCATCAGGGTCTTGCCGAAGGCGGTGCGCTCCTTGGCGTACGCGACGGTCAGCGCGACCGCCCGTTCCATGGCCGCGACCGCGCCGACGCCGATGACCAGCCGTTCCTGCGGGAGCTGCTGCATGAGCTGGATGAAGCCCAGCCCCTCGGCGCCGCCGAGCAGGTTGGCCGCCGGCACCCGGAACTCGTCGAAGAACAACTCCGCCGTGTCGTTGGCGTGCAAGCCGATCTTGGACAGCAGTCGGCCGCGCCGGAACCCCGCCGGGTCGCCACCCACCTCGCACACCAGCAGCGAGACGCCGGACGCCCGCTGCTCGGGGTCGGTCTTCACGGCCACGATGACCAGATCGGCCAGACCACCGTTGGTGATGAACGTCTTCGCGCCGGTCACCAGGTAGTCGTCGCCGTCGCGGACCGCCCGGGTCCGCATCGCCTGAAGATCGGAGCCGCCGTCCGGCTCGGTCATCGCGATGGCGCCGACCAGCTCACCGCTACACAGGCCGGGCAGCCAGCGCCGCTTCTGCTCGTCGCTGCCGTACGCCACCAGGTAACCGGTGACGATGCCACTGTGGACGGCCAGGCCGAGGCTGCCCTCCCCGGCGTACGCCTGCTCGTGCAGCAGCACCGCCTCGTGGGTGAACCCGCCGCCCCCACCGCCGTACTCCTCTGGGACCGACAGGCCGAGCAACCCCAGCTCACCGGCGCGCCGGTAGTGCTCACGGTCCGGATGGCCCTGCGCCAGCAGGCGCTCTGCGTGCGGCAACACCTCCTTGGTGAAGAAGGTGCGGGCCAGCTCGGCCAGGTCGTCATGCTCCGGCTCGCGCCAGGGTGAGGGGGAGCCGTCGGGCGGGGGAGTCGGCATGTGCACCACCCTCGCGCGCTGTTGGCGGCCTGTCAATAAGTCGTGGGCGGCCGACGGCGCCGGGGCCACCGAACGGCGAATCAAGATCAAGTGATGGAAGGTAGGTCGGAAGCGGTTGTCGGGCCTACTTCTCATCACTTGATCAAGGTGGGACGGTGGTTGACGCTGGGCCGAACCCGGTGGGCTGTCGATAGGGTCGGGCAGATGAGTGTCGAGACGGCTCCGCGCCGCCGCCGTTTGGAGCCGGACGCCCGGCGTGGGCAGATCCTGGCCTGCGCGGTCCGGCTGTTCGGCGAGCGCCCGTACGCGGACGTGTCGACCACCGACGTCGCCCGCGAGGCGGGCGTCGCTCGCGGCCTGGTCAACCACTACTTCGGGGCGAAGAAGGACCTCTACCTGGAGGTCGTCCGGGTCATGGTGACCATCCCCGAGGTTGCCCTGGAGCGTCTGCCCAAGGGCGATCTCCGGACCCGGGTCGACGCCAGCGTCACGTGGTTTCTCGACGTGGTGTCCCGGCACAGCACCTCGTGGCTGGCGGCGGTCACCGCCCGGGGGATGGGCGGCGACGCCGACGTGGAGCGGGTGCTCGCCGAGGCCGAGGAGGTCGCCGCGGACCGGATGCTTGTCGCCGTCGGCCTGGCCGGCGAGGCGGAGCACCGCGAGGAGTTGCGCGGGATGGTCCGGGCGTACGGCGGTCTGGCCACCTCGACGGCCCGCGAGTGGCTCCAGCGTGGCGCGCTGACCCGCGCCCAGGTGCACCTGCTACTCACCACGACCCTGCTGACCATCGTCGAACAGGTAATCCCGCAGGTCATCGCCCAGGGCGAACCGGCCCGACCAGAGCACTGAGCACCAGGCGCTGAAGTCGCCTCGTTGCTCAGGCGGCGCGCCGGTCGCCAGCCGGCCCGCTGCGCGCCGCCGGGGCGGCGTACCGGTCGGCGGCCTGGGCCGGATAGGACTCGGGGCGTACCACCCGCAGCGGCCGGTCCACCTCGTCGGCCCCGAACCGCCAGCGGGACGGTGTGGGCTGCCGCTGCGGTGCCGGCCCGCCGGGGCGCAGGCCGGGCCGGGACAGCAGCACCGTGATCAGGTAGCCGACCACCAGGAAGCCGTGGCTGATCAGTCGTTCCCCGCCCACCGATCCGGTGGCCAGGTCGTTGACCGACAGCAGCAGCAGCGTGCCGACGAACGCGCTGAGCATCGGCAGCAGCCCGGCGGGTGGGCTGCGGCGCAGCGCCACGAACAGGAAGCCCGCGCCGACGGCCACGTTCCACGCCGCCGACTCGTGCCACAGGTGCTGGCCGGTGGGGTGCAGGTGGTCGGCGGTCGCGCCCCGGCCCACCTGAGCCAGGCCGAGCACCAGTTGCACCGCGCCGAGCAACCCGAGCGCCGAGCGCAGGCCGGCGACGAGCGGGCCGCGTCCGAACGCCGCGCGCAGCCCAGCGGCGAACTGGCCCCGTCCGAGCACCTTGCGCAGGCCGGCGAGCAGCGGGCCACGTCCGTTCGAGCGCCGCCACCGCGACCGGCGGGCCGGGGCCGCGCTGGCGGCGGCAAGGATCGCCGCCGTGCGGTCGGGCACCTCAACGACCAATCGGGTACGAATCCGACGCGTCACCGCGGCCGCCGCCGTGAACCAGGCCCGGCACTCGGCACACCCGTCGAGGTGACCCTGCACCGCCGTCAGTTCGGCGGCGGTCTCCTCCCCGTCCAGCTGCGCGGACAGGACCTCCCGCCACTGCTCACACCCCATGTATCGGTAGTCGCTCCGGCAGCCGCTCCGGTTCCCGGCAACCGTGACTGGTTGTGGAATACTCGCCGGATCATGACGCGTTACGGCCTGCTCATCCTGCCCGCCACCAACCGGGTGTACGCCCGCGCCGCCGTCGACCTCACCCGGGCCGAGCTGGAGATCTTCGGCCGCTCGGCGCTGGACGGCCGGATCGGCGAGCTGGACACCGAGGTCGTCGGCGGGGCGTCCTACGTCACCTTCAGTGGCGACGGGCTGACCGAGCGGGACCTGGCCGTCCTGGGCAACCTGTCCGCCGGGTACGCGCTCTTCGAGATCGTCGGTGAGCTGCTGCGGCCGATCGAGTGGAGCCGTCTGGACCGCTACGACGACGACCTGCTCACCATCCAGAAGTACCCGGGCAAGACCAACGAGCAGTTCACCAAGCTGCTGCTCAACGTCACCCTGCTCGCCTCGGACTGGGCCGCCGAGATGACCAGCCGCCGGTTCCGGGTGCTCGACCCGCTGGCTGGTCGGGGCACCACACTCAACCAGGCGCTGATGTACGGCTTCGACGCCGCGGGGATCGAGCGCGACCAGAAGGACGTCGAGGCGTACCGGGCGTTCATCACCACCTGGCTGAAGCAGAAGCGGGTCAAGCACCGGGTGCTGGAGTCGGGGCCGGTGCGGCGGGAGCGCAAGGTGGTCGGCCGACGGGTGCGGATCGAGCTGGCGCCGACCCGTGAGGAGCACAAGGCCGGCCAGACCCAGTTGCTGGATGTGGTCAACGCCGACACCGCCCGGTCGGCGGAGTTCTTCCGACCGGAGACCGTCGACCTGGTTGTCGCCGACGCGCCGTACGGCGTGCAGCACGGCAGTCGTACCGCTGGGCAGGGCTTGACCCGCGACCCGCTGGCGTTGCTCGCGGACGCCGCGCCGGTCTGGGCCCGGTTGTTGCGCCCCGGCGGTGCGCTCGGGGTCTCCTGGAACACCCACGTCGCGAGCCGGGACGACGCGGCGGCGGCGTTGGCCGACGCCGGTCTGACCGTGGTCGACTCCGAGCCCTACCGCGCGCTGCGGCACCGGGTGGACCAGTCGATCATGCGGGACGTGCTGGTGGCCCGCCGCCCGGCCTGAACGGCCTCGCACCGCCGCCCTCACCGCGCCATGCGCCGCCCCGTCCGGGGTCGCGCATGGTTTTTCTCGTCTTACCTCGCGGACCAGCGAGGGTCTGTGCCGCATTTCACCTGTTCAGTGGGCAGGTGTGAAAACCACGTCAAGAAAAGGTTCGCCGCCGTCATGGTCGCGTTATGACCCCTGCCGATCGGCGGGTGGCGGGGCTTTGATTGCCCGGCGCGACCGGAAGGCGGTCGCGACGAACCTTTCCGGCTGAGGAGTCAGCGTGTCTGACGTGGTGTTCGTGATCCTGACGGTGGCGCTGTTCGCGGTGCTCGCCCTGGTGGTCCGGGCGGTGGAGAAGCTGTGAACGCGGTCAACGCCGTCGGTCTGGTGCTCGCGATCGTCCTGGGCGCGTTCCTGGTGTTCGCCCTGCTGTTTCCGGAGCGCTTCTGATGACCATGACAACAGCGGGCGTCATCTTCGTGCTGACGCTTGTGGCGGCCCTCGTCGCCGTCTACAAGCCGTTCGGCGACTACATGTTCCGGGCGGTCTCCGGCACGAGGCAGTCGCGGGTCGAGCGGGGCATCTTCCGGCTGGTCGGGGTCAACCCGGCCGCCGAGCAGGCCTGGGGCGTGTACGCCCGCAGTGTGCTGGCGTTCTCCGCGGTCTCGATCCTGTTCCTGTACCTGTTCCAGCGGGTGCAGAACCACCTGTGGCTGTCGCTGGGGTTCGACCCGGTGGTGCCGCACGGCGCGTGGAACACGGCCGTGTCGTTCGTGACCAACACGAACTGGCAGTCGTACTCGGGTGAGTCGACGATGGGCCACCTGGTGCAGATGGCCGGCCTGGCCGTGCAGAACTTCGTCTCGGCGGCGGTCGGCATCGCGGTGGCGGTCGCACTGGTACGCGGCTTCGCCCGCAGCCGCACCGGGCAGCTCGGCAACTTCTGGGTCGACCTGACCCGGATCACGCTGCGGATCCTGCTGCCGATCGCGGTGCTCGGCGCCATCGCGTTGATGATCGGCGGAGCGGTGCAGAACCTGTCCGCCGGCACCGACGTGAGCACGCTGACCGGCGGCACCCAGACCATCACCGGTGGTCCGGTCGCCAGCCAGGAAGTGATCAAGGAGCTGGGCACCAACGGTGGCGGCTTCTACAACGTCAACAGCGCGCACCCGTTCGAGAACCCCACCACCTGGACGAACTGGCTGCAGATCTTCCTGATCTTCCTGATCCCGTTCAGCCTGCCCCGGGTGTTCGGCCGGATGGTCGGGCAGAACCGGCAGGGCTACGCCATCGCCGCGGTGATGGGCATCCTCGCGTTCCTCAGCGTCGCCATCACCAACATCTTCGAGCTGGCCGGCCACGGCACGGTGCCGCAGGCGGTCGGTGCGGCGATGGAGGGCAAGGAGGTGCGGTTCGACGTGTCGAACTCGGCCACCTTCGCCGCCGCCACCACGCTCACCTCGACCGGTGCGGTGAACTCGTTCCACGACTCGTTCACCTCGCTCGGCGGCATGATGACCATGGTCAACATGATGCTCGGCGAGGTGGCGCCGGGCGGCACCGGTTCCGGTCTGTACGGCCTGCTCATCCTCGCGGTGATCACGGTCTTCGTGGCCGGGCTGATGGTGGGTCGCACTCCCGAGTACCTGGGCAAGAAGATCGGGTCGCGCGAGATCAAGTTCGCCTCGCTCTACTTCCTGATCACGCCGATCCTGGTGCTCGTCGGTACGGCGGCGGCGTTCGCCACCGGCAACAACTCCACGGCGCTCAACGTCGGCCCGCACGGCCTCTCCGAGGTGCTGTACGCGTTCACCTCGGCCAGCAACAACAACGGCTCCGCGTTCGGCGGCATCACCGTCAACACCACCTGGTGGGACACCGCCCTCGGGTTGTGCATGCTGCTGGGCCGGTTCCTGCCGCTCATCTTCGTGCTCGCCTTGGCCGGCTCGCTGGCCCGCCAGGCACCCACCCCCGCGTCCGAGGGCACCCTGCCGACCCACCGACCGCTGTTCATCGGCATGGTCGTCGGCGTCACGGTGGTCCTCGTCGCGCTGACCTTCCTGCCCGCGCTCGCGCTCGGCCCGCTGGCAGAGGGGCTCTGACCATCATGAGGAACGAGGACATGTCCGTCACGTCCGCCCCGACAGAGCAACTCCCCGGCACACCCGCCACCCAGGGCAACCGGATCGGCGGGGGCCTGCTCGACCCCCAGCAGTTGATCCGGTCCCTGCCGGACGCGGTACGCAAGCTCGACCCCCGCACGCTGTGGCGCAACCCGGTGATGCTGATCGTGGAGGTCGGCGCGGCCTTCACCACCGTCCTCGCGGTGACCGACCCGTCGGGGTTCGCCTGGGCGATCACCGTCTGGCTCTGGCTGACAGTGGTCTTCGCCAACCTGGCCGAGGCGGTCGCCGAGGGGCGGGGCAAGGCCCAGGCCGCGACCCTGCGGCAGGCGAAGAAGGACACCATCGCCACCCGGCTGATCGACTGGAAGCCGGGCGCGCGGGCCAACACCTACCGCGACGAGGCGGTGCCCGCGCCGGACCTGCGTCAGGGCGACGTCGTGCTCGTCGAGGCGGGCGGCATCATCCCCGGCGACGGCGACATCGTCGAGGGCATCGCCAGCGTCGACGAGTCAGCCATCACCGGCGAGTCGGCCCCGGTCATCCGGGAGTCCGGCGGCGACCGCAGCGCGGTCACCGGCGGCACCAAGGTGCTCTCCGACCAGATCATCGTGAAGATCACCCAGAAGCCGGGGGAGAGCTTCATCGACCGGATGATCGCCCTGGTCGAGGGGGCCAACCGGCAGAAGACACCGAACGAGATCGCGCTGAACATCCTGCTCGCCGCGCTCACTGTCATCTTCCTGCTGGCCGTGGTCACCCTCCAGCCGCTGGCCATCTTCTCCAAGGCGTACCAGGCGGCGGCACCGGACAGCGGCGCGATCACCGACTCCGGTGTCACCGGCGTGGTGCTGATCTCGCTGCTGGTCTGCCTGATCCCCACCACCATCGGCGCGCTGCTCTCCGCCATCGGCATCGCCGGCATGGACCGGCTGGTGCAGCGCAACGTCCTGGCCATGAGCGGCCGGGCCGTCGAGGCGGCCGGCGACGTCAACACCCTGCTGCTGGACAAGACCGGCACCATCACGCTGGGCAACCGGCAGGCCGCCGAGTTCGTACCGGTCGAGGGGGTGGACGCAGCGGCGCTGGCCGACGCCGCGCAGCTGTCCAGCCTGGCCGACGAGACCCCGGAGGGGCGCTCGGTGGTCGTCCTGGCGAAGAACGAGTTCGGGCTGCGCGAGCGCGAGCCCGGCGTGATGCCGCACGCCACCTTCGTACCGTTCACCGCGCAGACCCGGATGAGCGGCGTCGACCTCACCCCGGACGCCAGCGTGGACGCCGGCACGGTGGGCACGGCCCGCCGGGTCCGCAAGGGCGCAGCCGCCGCGGTGATGAAGTGGGTACGGGAGAACGGCGGCCACCCGACCGAGCAGGTCGGCGAAATCGTGGACGCGATCAGCGGCACCGGCGGCACGCCGCTCGTCGTCGCCGAGCACGTCGACGGTGCGCCCGCCCGCGCGCTGGGCGTCATCCACCTCAAGGACGTGGTCAAGTCCGGCATGCGGGAGCGGTTCGACGAGATGCGCCGGATGGGCATCCGGACCGTGATGATCACCGGCGACAACCCGCGAACCGCGAAGGCGATCGCCGACGAGGCCGGCGTGGACGACTTCCTGGCCGAGGCGACGCCGGAGGACAAGCTCGCGCTGATCAAGCGGGAGCAGGAGGGTGGCCGGCTGGTCGCAATGACCGGCGACGGCACCAACGACGCGCCGGCGCTCGCCCAGGCCGACGTCGGGGTGGCCATGAACACCGGCACGTCGGCCGCCAAGGAGGCCGGCAACATGGTCGACCTCGACTCGGACCCGACCAAGCTGATCGAGATCGTGGAGATCGGCAAGCAGTTGCTGATCACCCGTGGCGCGCTGACCACCTTCAGCATCGCCAACGACATCGCCAAGTACTTCGCGATCATCCCGGCCATGTTCGCCGGCCTCTATCCGAGCCTGGACGCGCTGAACATCATGCGGCTGTCCAGCCCGGAGTCGGCGATCCTGTCCGCGGTCATCTTCAACGCCCTGGTGATCATCGCGCTGATCCCGCTCGCCCTGCGCGGCGTGCGGTACCGGCCGGCCGCCGCGTCGAAGCTGCTCAGCCGCAACCTGCTGGTGTACGGACTGGGCGGCATCATCGTGCCGTTCATCGGGATCAAGCTCATCGACCTGCTCATCCAGTTCATCCCGGGGATTTCGTGATGCGCCTACCCACCTGGCTCGCCCAACACCTCGCCGCGCTGCGCGCCGTCCTCGTCTTCACGGTGCTGCTCGGCCTGGTCTACCCGCTGGCCCTGGTAGCGGTTGGTCAGCTGCCCGGCCTCAACCACAAGACCGACGGATCGCTGATCACCTCGGGCGGTACGACCGTCGGCAGCTCGCTGATCGGCCAGTCCTTCACCGACGCCGACGGCAACCCCGTCCCGCGCTACTTCCAGTCCCGCCCCTCCGCCGCCGGCGACGGCTACGACCCGAGGGCCACCTCGGCCAGCAACCTGGGCCCGGAAAGCGTGGTCGACACCATCGCCACCGACCCGGAGGAGTCCAGCGAGAGCCTGCTCACCCAGGTCTGCGGGCGCAGCAAGTCCGTCGGCGAGCTCAACGGCGTCGACGGTCGGCGCCCGTACTGCACCGACGACGGGGTGGGTGCCGTGCTCGCGGTCTTCCGCGCCGACGGTCTGACCGGCCCGGTCACCCGGGTGGTGAGCGTCAACCAGGCCGCTCCGGCCACTCCGTTCGTCACCTCCTATCAGGGTGTTGCGGTGGAGCTGGCCCAGCCGGACCAGGACTACGTGGCCGCCGGTGGGGTGGTCACCCCGATCCGGGGCGACGCGCCCGCCGACCCGGCGGTGCCCGCCGACGCGGTCACCGCCAGCGCCAGCGGCCTCGACCCGCAGATCAGCCCGGCGTACGCCGAGTTGCAGGTGAACCGGGTCGCGCGGGAGCGCGGCGCGGACCCGGCGGCGGTCCGCAAGCTGGTCAAGGAGCACACCGACGGGCGTGGGCTGGGCTTCCTGGGTGAGCCCGGCGTCAACGTGCTGGAGCTCAACCTCGCCCTCGACAAGCAGTTCGCCGCACGCTGAGCACGCTCGCGGGCGGGGCCGTGCCGACCGGGCGCGGCCCCGCCCGCCGATCTGACCAGGGAGGATGGTCCCCGTGCCACGTGGAGAACTGCGCATCTATCTCGGGGCCGCCCCCGGGGTGGGCAAGACGTACGCCATGTTGGAGGAGGCCCAGCGGCGGGCCGCGCGCGGCACCGACGTGGTGATCGGTTTCGTGGAGACGCACGGCCGGCAACACACCGCCGCGATGCTCGGCGACCTGGAGCAGGTGCCCCGCCGGACCATGGACTACCGGGGCGCGGAGTTCACCGAGATGGACCTGGACGCGGTGCTGTCCCGCCGGCCACAGATCGCGGTGGTCGACGAGTTGGCGCACACGAACGTGCCCGGTTCCCGGCACGACAAGCGCTGGCAGGACGTCCAGGAACTGCTCGACGCGGGGATCGACGTGCTGTCCACGGTCAACGTGCAGCACCTGGAGTCGGTAAACGACGTCGTCGCGCAGATCACCGGCACCACCCAGCGGGAGACCGTGCCGGACGAGATCGTCCGCGCCGCCGAGCAGGTCGAGTTGGTCGACATGACCCCGGAGGCGCTGCGCCGACGGATGGCGCACGGCAACATCTACCGACCCGACAAGATCGACGCCGCGTTGGGCAACTACTTCCGGGTCGGCAACCTCACCGCGCTGCGTGAGCTGGCGCTGCTCTGGCTGGCCGACAAGGTCGACGAGCAGCTCGACCGCTACCGCAGCCAGCAGGGCATCGCGGCCACCTGGGAGGCCCGGGAACGGGTGGTGGTCGCGTTGACCGGCGGCCCGGAGGGCGAGACGCTGATCCGTCGCGCCGCCCGGGTCGCGGCCCGCAGCAAGGGCGCGGATCTACTCGCCGTGCACGTGGCCCGCAGCGACGGCCTGGCCGGGGCCGACCCGGCGCAGCTGGCCCGGCAGCGGGTGCTGGTGGAGAGCCTGGGCGGCACGTACCACCAGGTGCTGGGCACCGACGTGCCGGCCGCGCTGCTGGACTTCGCCCAGGGCGTGAACGCCACCCAGCTGGTGCTGGGGGCCAGCCGGCGGGGACGCCTCGCGCAGATCTTCGCCCGCGGTGTCGGGGTGACCACCACCGCGCTCTCCGGCTCGATCGACGTACACCTGGTCACCCACAAGCAGGCCGGCAAGGGCCGCCGGGCGGCGGCCGTGCCGGCGGCGCTGTCCCGACGCCGCCGGCTGCTCGGCTTCGGCCTGGCGGTGCTGGGCATGCCGTTGCTCACCCTGCTGCTGAAGACCCTGCCCGACCTCACGCTGACCAACGACATCCTGCTGTTCCTCGCCGGGGTGGTCGGGGTCGCGCTGGTCGGCGGGGTGTGGCCGGCCCTGGTCGCCGCGCTCGGCGGCTCGCTGCTGCTCAACTGGTTCTTCACCCCGCCCTTCCGCACGCTGACCATCGCCGAGGCGGACAACCTGCTCGCCCTGGCCGTCTTCGTCGGGGTGGCGTTGGCGGTGAGCTGGATCGTCGACGTGGCCGCCCGGCGTACCCGGGAGGCCGCCCGGGCCGCCGCCGACGCGCAGACCCTCGCCGCCGTCGCCGGTGGTGTGCTGCGCGGAGAACGTCCCCTGCCCGCCCTGCTCGATCAGCTCCGGGAGACCTTCGGGCTGCGCGCGGTGAGCGTGCTGGAGCTGGCCGAGGAGGCCGGCGGGCGTCCGGAGCGGGCCCGCGAGGAGCACGCCTGGTGTGTGGTGGCCAGCGTCGGCGAGCAGCCGGCCTGCACGCCCGACGGCGGCGAGACGGCGGTACCTGTCGACGACCGGATCACCGTCGTGCTCAGCGGACGACGGTTGGAGGCCGCCGACCGGCGGATCGTCGAGGCGTTCGCCGCCCAGGCCGCCGTCGCGCTGCGCCAGGAACGGCTCGCCGAGGAGGCCGCCACCGCCCGGCCCCTCGCCGCCGCCGACCGGATGCGCACCGCGCTGCTCGCGGCGGTCAGCCACGACCTGCGTACGCCACTGGCGTCCGCGAAGGCGGCCGTGACCAGCCTGCGCAGCCACGACATCGAGTTCGACGAGTCCGACCGGGAGGAGTTGCTGGAGACCGCCGAGGAGTCACTGGACCGCCTCGCCCGGCTGGTCGGCAACCTCCTCGACATGAGCCGGCTCCAGGCGGGCGTCCTGGGCATCTCGGCGACCGCGATCGGCCTGGAGGACGCCGTACCCCTGGCGTTGGACGAACTTGGCCCGGCGGCCGCGACCGTCGGCACGGACATCCCGGCCGACCTGCCGGCCGCCACCGCCGACCCGGGCCTGCTGGAACGGGTGCTGGTCAACATCGTCGCCAACGCGTTGCGGTACAGCCCGCCCGGTCAGCCGCCCACGATCACCGCCAGCGCCCACGCCGGCCAGGTCGAGTTGCGGGTGATCGACCGAGGGCCGGGCATCCCGGAGGACCAGTGGGAGCACGTCTTCCTGCCGTTCCAACGCCTCGGTGACCGGGACAACCAGACCGGCGTCGGTCTCGGTCTTGCCCTGTCCCGGGGTTTGGCCGAGGCGATGGGTGGCAGCATCACCCCGGAGACCACCCCCGGCGGTGGGCTCACCATGGTGCTGCGGCTGCCGGCCGCGCCGACCACCTCGGAGGGGCCGCAGGAATGACGCGCATCCTGGTCGTCGACGACGAGCCGCAGATCCTGCGTGCCCTGCGCATCAACCTGCGTGCCCGCCAGTACGACGTGGACGTCGCCGGCACCGGGGCCGCCGCGTTGAAGGCCGCCGCCAGCCACCCGCCCGACCTGGTGGTGCTGGACCTCGGCCTGCCCGACATCGACGGCGTGGAGGTGATCCGGGGCCTGCGCGGGTGGACCACCGTGCCGATCATCGTGCTCTCCGGCCGGGCCGGCAGCGAGGACAAGGTCGCGGCACTCGACGCGGGCGCGGACGACTACGTCACCAAGCCGTTCGGGGTGGAGGAGCTGCTGGCCCGCATCCGCGCGGTCACCCGTCGCCTCGGCGCGCCCAGCGAGGCGGTGCCGGCACTGCGGATCGGCCGGCACACCGTCGACCTGGCCGACCACAGCGTGCGCGGCGACGACGGCACCGAGGTCAAGCTGACCCCCACCCAGTGGAGCGTGCTGGAGAAGCTGCTGCGTCACCCCGGCAAGCTGGTCAGCCAACGTCAGCTCCTGCAGGACGTGTGGGGGCCGGAATACCAGAACGAGACCAACTACCTGCGGCAGTACCTGGCCCAGTTGCGGCGCAAGCTGGAGGACGACCCGGCCCGCCCCCGGCACCTCATCACCGAGCCGGGAATGGGCTACCGTTACCGGCCGTGACCCGTTGACACCCGCCAGCTGAGATTGAAGAATTTCGTTCGCAGCGGCAGCGGCGTGCTTCTGTAACCGTCCCCTCCACCGGTGACCCCCCGGGAGCCCCGCCGTGTCCCTGCACCTGTCCCGCCGTCGGCTGTTGACCGTCGGCGGCGCCGGCCTCGTCCTGGCCAGTCTCAACGGCCCGTTCTGGGCCGACCCCGCCCGAGCCGCCATCACCACGGCCGACCTGGTCGTCTACGGTGCGACCTCCGGCGGGCTGGCCGCCGCGATCACCATGCGTCGGCTCGGCCGCACCGCCGTGGTGGTGGAGCCCACCAGCCACGTCGGTGGGTTGAGCACCGCCGGGCTGGGCGCCACCGACACCGGCGTCCAGGCGTCCATCGGCGGGCTGGCTGCCGAGTTCTACCGCCGGGTGTACGTGAAGTACCACGGCGGAACCCTCACGCCGACGTCGCCGCTGCGGATGACCTTCGAACCGCACGTCGCCGCCGCCGTCTTCGCCGAGATGCTGGCCGAGGCGGGCGTTCCGGTGATCGTCAACGCCCGGCTGAGCGGCCTCGGCCGGACCGGCAACCGGATCACCGAGCTGCGGACCGAGGACGGGTCGATCTACCGGGGCGGTGTGTTCGTCGACGCCACCTACGAGGGCGACCTGCTGGCCATGGCCGGGGTGGGCTTCACCGTCGGGCGGGAGTCCAACGACACATACGGCGAGACGATCAACGGGGTGCAGTCGCGCAACACCCACCAGTTCGTCTACCCCGTCGACCCGTACGTGACGGCCGGCTCGCCCGCCAGCGGCCTGCTGCCGGGCATCTCCGCCACCCCGCTCGCCCCGCAGGGCAGCGCCGACGACAAGATCCAGGCGTACTGCTTCCGGATGTGCCTGACGCAGGCGTCCAACCGGATTCCGTTCGGCAAGCCGTCCGGTTACGACCCGATCCGCTACGAGCTGCTGCTGCGACACATCCAGGCCGGCTACACGGGACCGTACTTCAGCACCCACTCGATCGGCGGCGGGAAGACCGACTCCAACAACAACGGCGCCGTGTCGACCGACAACATCGGCTTCAACTACGCGTACCCGACGGCGAGCTGGTCGACGCGGGAGAGCATCATCGCCGAGCACCGCACCTACCAGCAGGGGCTGATGTGGTTCCTGGCCAACGACCCCCGACTGCCGGCGTCGGTACGCGACTCGACCGCCCGGTGGGGGCTGCCGGTGGACGAGTTCACCAGCACGGGCGGGTGGCCGCCGATGCTCTACATCCGCGAGGCACGCCGGATGGTCTCCGCGTACGTGATGACCGAGGCCGACTGTCGGGGCCGGGTACGCGCCACCGACTCGGTGGGCCTGGCCAGCTACACGATGGACTCGCACAACTGTCAGCGGGTGGTCGTCGACGGCCGGGTCCGCAACGAGGGGGACGTGCAGATCGGCGTGCCGGCGCCGTACCCGGTGAGCTACCGCGCGATCGTGCCGCACCAGGCGCAGTGCGCCAACCTGCTGGTGCCGGTCTGCCTCTCGGCGAGCCACATCGCGTACGGCTCGATCCGGATGGAACCCGTGTTCATGATCCTCGGGCAGGCCGCGGCCACCGCGGCGTCCCTGGCGCTCGCCGGGAACCTCGCCGTGCAGGCCGTCTCCGTGCCCGCCCTCCAGGCCCGGCTGCGCCAGGACGGCGGGGTGCTGGAGTGGGGCTCCGGCAGCGAGGTGATCCTGGACAACGCGTCGGCCAGCGGGATCACCCGGGCCGGGACGTGGGTGCGCAGCAGCAGCACCGGCGGCTACTACGGCCCGGACTACGAGCACGACGGCAACGTCGGCAAGGGGGTCAACCGGCTGCGGTTCCGCCCGACGCTGCCCACCGCCGGGTCGTGGACGGTGCAGCTGCGCTGGACCGCGCACGCGAACCGGGCCACCAACGTGCCGGTGGACATCGCGTACGCCGGCGGGATGATCACCAAGACCGTCGACCAGCGGCAGGCCGGTGGCCAGTGGGTGGCCCTGGGCACCTACCCGTTCACGGCGGGCACCGACGGCAGCGTGCTGATCCGCACGGAGGAGACCAACGGTTTCGTGGTCGCCGACGCGGTCCGCTTCGTCCCCGCCTGACCGGCGGCGCCACCAGCAGCGGGTCGACCTGGACCGGGTCGACACCGCCACTTCTTGACGCCGCGTTCACGCGGCTGCCGACCGGGCGGGCCGATACGGCGAGTAACGTTCCGAACGGACCAAGATCGGCGTACGAGGAGGCACAGTGCTGACGACGACGGTGGACATCCCGACCAGCGACGGGATCGCGGACGCCTCCCTCGCCCGACCGGACGGCGACGGCCCGTTCCCGGCGGTGCTGCTCTTCATGGACGCCTTCGGCCCGCGTCCCCGCCTGGTCGAGATGGCCGAGCGGATCGCAGAACGCGGCTATCTGGTGCTGACGCCCCACCTGTTCTACCGGGCCGGCCGGGCACCGCTGTTCGACCTGTCAGGCCTCGGCGAGGCGGACCAGCGCGGCGCCCTCTTCGAGAAGATCATGCCGCTGGTCGGCGCGTTGACCCCGGACGTGATCAACCGGGACACCGCCGCGTACCTCGACTTCCTGGCCGCCCGGGACGACGTCCGGCCGGGCCCGGTCGCCATCACCGGCTACTGCATGGGCGGCACGAACGCGCTGCGGGCCATCGAGGCGCACCCGGACCGCATCGCCGCGGTGGCGAGCTTCCACGGCGGGCGGATCGTCACCGAGGCTCCGGACAGCCCGCACCTGGGCGTCGAGTCGATCACCGGCGAGGTGTACTTCGGGCACGCCGACGCCGACCAGTCGATGACGCCCGAGCAGATCGCCACCCTGGAGAAGGCTCTCGACGCCGCCGGGGTGCGCTACCGCTCCGAGGTGTACACCGGGGCGCACCACGGCTACACCATGTCCGACACCCCGGCGTACGACGAGCAGGCCACCGAACGCCACTGGGCGGCCCTTTTCGACCTCCTGGCCCGCACCCTGCCCGTGAGCTGACAAGTCTCCGTTTCGGCAATCTTGGACAGTTTCCGTTAGGAGCTGACTGTGCTGTCCCGAGACATGTGTCAAGGGGAAGTCCCGATAGATGTGTCATGAGTTGTTGATCAGGCTGCTCGGGTGAGGCTGATGTAGGTCCG